>CAZPPB010000035.1:0-27164 GCA_964588355.1 uncultured Spirochaetaceae bacterium
CATCTTGCTCGACCAATCAACCTGTCACGACCCGCGTAGACCTCGGAGTCGTGGTATCGTTGGTTATCCTTAAGAGAGACCCTCAGCCATTCGCCCGGACGCCTGCTTGGAACTGAATAATGCCAGGTTCTAAGCGTGCTTGGGCACGATGCGAAACCATGGGAAAATCGCTCGCCAAGCATGCGTGACGGGCCACCGGCGCGTTCTCCGTTTGATTTCTTTCAATCTGTCGCTCCACCATGTTGGTGGTCCGAAGAAATCGTTGATACGCATAAGGAACCTGAAATACTTCCAGTCCTTCCGGGATGTTCTTCTCCATCCAATCCGAGAGCTTTGGAGCTGTCTTCCGGTACTTCTCGATCGCGATCTTCAAATACCGATCTGCCTCCTGTCGGTTCGGCGCCCGAATGATCATTCGAATATCCCGGGCCACTTCTTTTCGCTTTCCCACTTTTGGTACATACGCTTGAGCGTTCTGTTGCAGATGAAACTGACATCGGTTCCAGGCAACTCCAGGAAAGCAAGTTGCGCTGCCTTGCTGACCTGGGTGGAGGAGATCTCCGCCCCACAGAGCTTCTCGACGATCTCACTGACTCTGCGGGTCGATACCCCGTTAATGTACATCTCTGCAATCGCCAACTTCAGTGCCCGTTCACTTCAGATCCCTTTCTCAATTGAGGAGGGATAGAACTCCAACTCACCTCGAATCTGAGGCACCTTCAGATCGATCTTTCCAACCCGGCTCAACAAGGTTTTGTCTTTGTAGCCGTTTGCATGCCCTTTTCGCTCATCACTGCGTTCATAGGGGGCAACACCCAGGGCTTGTTGTCGTTCCACCTGCATGGCTGCATTGAGTATGATGGACAAGGCTCGGGCGATCGCTTCCGAATCATGCTCCGAGAGTGCTTCCATCACTTCTTCGATCAGGGTAGACTGGGGATTGTGGGTCATCTGTTGCTCCTTTTTTTGGTTTGGTCATCAAAAATAGAGCACTGATTGACCCACTTCTTTCAAGTCCTTCTCTTCAAGTTTTCAAAGAACCAGAACCCAATTTTACAGAAAGGAATTTACACTACCTTTGTCTTGGAAATTACTGGTGTCAAAGAATATAACATGCACAATATTTTACTTTTGGAATCATCTCGGAAGGAATTGGGCACATCCTGGATGTCTACAACATCTCTAACGCTCGTCTCTCATATCGGTGAGTACCTAGTCTATAATTTCCGGCAGATCCAAGATGATCCCGTCGACACCCAGTTCAATTAGTCTTTCCAACTCTTCGCGAGATCCGAGAACGGCTAGGACCCACACTTGTTTGCCCAGTTGGTGGAGATCTCTTACGAGATCGGGATTGGCATAAATATCTCTCACCTGCAGATCGATGATGTCAACGCCCTCCTGTACAAACAGCTCAATAAACACTGGAGAACTGAGAAAGCCGAAGGTTAGTAGATTCGGATTAAGAGTGCGGAACGCTCGCAGGTCATCAAGGGTACGCACACCAACGATTACTTTCGACGTGGCTTGGTACTCTTCGGTAAGCCGTACGACTTCGCGTTTGTCCAAAGTCGGACTTACCTTGATATCGAGGAGCAACCGCACGCCAGTTCCATTCACGAGCTCCAGTACTTCTTCATATGTAGGAATGCGCTCGCCATTTCCGGCGTCGAGCTTTTTGAGTTCGGCCAAAGTATGGTTACCCACTGTGCCTGTCCCGTTAGTGGTTCGAGAGAGCATCTCGTCGTGTATGATTACGATCTTACCATCCTTGGTGCCGCGCAGATCGATCTCAATCGCGTCGACACCGTATTTGATGGCCTGACGAAATGCCGCTAGCGTGTTTTCCGGATAGCCAGGAATTTTACCGCCGCGATGGGCGACAAAAACTACGTTCCCTTCAGGCCAGTCTATCGTCTGAGTCGTTGAGCATGTTACCAAACAAAGTACAACTCCTAAGCTAAGAGCGATTGCATAGATGATCTTTCTGGTATTCATGATACTTTCCCTCCACTTCTTGGTAATATTGGATATAGTACACGAAGATATCTCTAGTCTAATTCAAGGAATCGCATGAATGCAAATTCTTCTCAAAAGGAACGCCCGAGGCTGTTAACGCTCGTTCTATCAAGGATATTGGTACTTTAAGTCTCCCCGATCGTTGGTAACTGTATTGCCGTGGCCACTGAAAAACATCAAAGATAATCGGCAGTTTCTTACACTCTGAGATCATTAGTCACAAACTTCTTCAAATAAGTTGCCGAACCTGACACTAACGGGACATGCTGTTGAGTACTAAAAAATAAGTCATCGATAAACAACCTGTCACGTTATTCCCTGATAAGAACAAGGGCGTCCCATCGAAAGGAACCGTTGTATCCGAGTCCGTCATCAGGCATGCTAAGCCGCAAGGTATGATGCCCCTTGGGAATTGGGCCCAGATTGAGGTCGTACGAGCCAAAGACTCCACCTTCAGCACTCCCCAACATCGTGTCAGTTACGCGATAGGTGGTTTCGCCATCTATGGTCACCGAAGTTGAGGAATCCCCGCCACGGGCCAGACGAAAGATCAGCCTTTTCGCATCGCGCTTCAGACGAAAACTGATAACGACTTCTTGGGCCGCGTCACTCCGATCTGGACTGTAGTGTCCGTCCGGATGAATCATTCGCACTGGCATCAGTTTCGGGTCGACTTCTCCGTCAGCATTGATCGTAACAAATCTAATGTTCGCAAATTCACTGTTGTTGAACTCAAGCGGTGATTGATCCACCTCACCTATCGAGAAGACAACGCCGTCTTCTGATTGGCCGCCTGTCCAAGCCAAATTTGCCCAGGCAATTACAAGTATTACTGCCACAAGATATCGCATGACAATACCTCCGCTCATTGCATCAATATAGCGAGGAATAGTTTCACAAACGTTTCAAAAAGCGTTTCATGCAAAATACCTAGCAAATTTTGTTTGAGTAAAGATTCCAAGCAAACATCGAAAGGAATCTCAATAAAAAATAACGTGGTAAGATTGATGCTATGAACTGGGAATCGGTAGGTGACGGATCTCTACGTCTGCTTCTATACCGAGGGAAAAAGCTGTCTATACTGGTGTTCACAAAGAAAGAGCTTCGGGGCTATATCCTAAATGGATGGGAGCAACGTTTTCAGGAGAAGTTGTCGGAGGTTATCGCATGAGCCACCCAGGGAAACAGGTTTTAGAATCTTACATCTGGAGTGCAATCCGAAAAGTCGGGAAGAAGCTATATCATTTCGACCGAGCGACTCAATAATGGGGGAACCGCCAGATTGTCTTCGCGATGAGCATCGATCCGATTGCTCCTGGGAGCACCCGCGGTGCCATGGTGAGATAATCTTGCCCGCATTCTCCGCATAGGGGCTTCAGTATTCGTTGCCGCCATTACCATTTTCCAAGTATAGCACAGTTGATGTGGCGCCGGCAGACGTTTCGCGTTGTTCGCGCTGTTGAATCCATCCTGGGTGTCTTGAAGTGCGGAGCGGGCTGCGGTGTGACCATATAGACAAACTGCCATGAATTCGGGGAAACTCTGAGTACGCACTACAGCGTAGCAGATGGGGAATATCGGAGAACATGTTCCCGGGTTGCTACGTGGTTCAGCGATCAATCAGGAGGCATCTATGTTCGGGAGATTCGCATTGCTGATTCTTACCCTAGGGCTGCTGGCGCCCGTCGTTTTGGTTTCCGAAGGCGCCGATGGAGACAATAATTCAGATACACAGAAGAGTATCAGTGTCGTAATCCGACACTGCACTTCTTGAGCATACAGAAAAACAGCCGCCAGGTTGGCGGAAGAAATCGAGAAGGAGTTCGCCGTAGAGGTAGAGCTGGAACCGGGAGAATTCCACAGCTTCGATGTCCTCGTCGACGGCAATCTTGTTTTCTCGAAGTTTGAAGCAGGTCGGTTCCCGGAATCCGAAGAAATCTTCGAGTTGATAAGAGCATATCTGGACCGGAAATAGCGCATTGGGTCGGCCTTCGCCGCAGTATCTGCTCCCCGCCGATTCACACCAGCACGCGGCGGCTGCCGGTCGGATGAAGCGAAGAATCTATCCGCCCCGCGCAGCTACCGCTTGCTGCTGAAACGCAGCAGCACTCCCAGAAACAGCACCGCTGCGATCAGAGCCACCGAGCGAGCAGCCCAGACCAGGATCTTGTAGAGCGCTGTGAGCAGGCCCATGATCGTCACTCCCTGTTTCTGGATCGCAATCTTCGTGCCAAAGCCTGGAAACAGAGCAATTCGCTGCTATGTAAGTATTTGGAGAGCTTGCTGTCGGATCAACCCTTATCAACAAATGATGAGCAGCTGTGGTCAATGCGATCAAAGAGGATACGGGGAAGGCCGCACCCGATCGCCCGCATCGAAGCCGACGGGCAGGCCGGCATCCGAGATGACATGCTTCTCATCTGGTGAAAAGATCTGTCTACTAAATTGTACAAACCGGATGGTTTTTCGATGGCTTCGACACTAATCCGATTTTTATTCTTTTTACAATAAACACTTATGATCTTTTAAGCCCTTCTACGTTGATTTGGTACAGAATATGCAGCTTATTCTACAACCTGCGATGCGGGAGTGATCTTCCGCAGGGAAGGTTTTTATGAGGATTTGGAAAGTGTGTGCCGGAACCGACGGCAATACCCCTGCCAACCTACCCCTCTTTGGGCAAGTCGGCGGCGGAACGGTCTTCTGACGCCGACTCCCCCCCGCCACACTCTTACGTAGGCTCCCCTTTTAGGGGAGCCTTTTTTTAAGGGGGCGTACGCCCGGGGAAGACCCGATCGGGCAGGTGGCTGGCTTGAGCAGAATCAACTCTTGGCGCCGGAGGGTTCGTGGCTCCCGCCGACTTTCCGGATCACCGGATTGTCCAGATAGTGATTGGTGTCGTAGGCGGCGGCGGATTTCAAGACAGGCTGTCAGCCAGCCTCTGCACCCCATCTTGCAGTGCTTCGGACCGATGGTAGGAGAAGCTCAGGCGCAGCCGATCCCGCAGCCCCCCTTCTGCCGAGAAGGCGGGTCCCGGCACGAAGCAGGTCTTGCAGCGTTTGGCCGCCTCGAGGACGGTCGCACTGTCCCGGCCGTCGGACAGGCGCAGCCAGAAGAAGAATCCACCGCCGGGGGGAGAGAATTCGACCTTGCCGGCAAGACGGCTCTGGATCGCCGTTTTCATCGCCTGGAGGCGACGGCCGTACTCGGCGCGAAGCAGCTCCAGATGAGCATCAAGCGTTCCCGTTTCGATCGAGCTCAACACCACCGCGGAGCCAAAGGGATTCAAGCCGCCCCCGCTGTCCAGCAGGCCGCATTCGGCCAACGGGCGCAGCAGCCGGGGAGCCGCCTGCACCCAGCCCAAGCGCAGGCCGGGAGCCAGAATCTTGGAGAAGGAGCCCAGGGACAGCACCGTGCCTCCTGAGAGGAAAGCGGCCAGGGGAGGCGGCGCCTGCTGCCCGTAGGTCAGAAGATGATATACCTCATCAGCCAGGATCAGAAAATCCTTCTCCCGGCTCAGTTCGACCAGGCGCTTCCGCCGATCCGGGGGCAGGGTGGCTCCCGAGGGATTCTGGTGGGTCGGCACCGTATAGAGGAACACGGGCCGCAGGGTGGTCAGCTGCGCTTCGAGGGCTTCGATTATCAATCCTCGCTCATCGGTAGGCACACTCACGATGCGCAGGCGATGATCCTGAAAGATGCGCAGAGCCAGAAAGTAGGTGGGCTCTTCGACCAATACCGTGTCTCCCGGCTGTGTGTAAACCGTACAGAACAGGTCCAGAGCCTGGGATGCGCCGCCGGAGACGAACAGCTCACTCTCTCTGGTCTGCCCGCCGTAGTGACGGCTCAGGAAATCGGCCAAAGCGGTGCGGAAGTAGCCGTCTCCGGGTTCGTAGCCGTACTTGAGGTAGGGTGAGAAATCCGTCGCCAATCTCAACTGCGCCGACCGGCGGATCAGGTCCAGGGGCAGGAGGGAAGGGGAGGGGTGCCCGATGGCCAGGTCGATCATCCCCGGCGAGATATCGGCCTGGGCCGTGCGGATCGACTTGACTGCGCTCACATCCCCTCTACGGAAGTGGGTATAAGCTGCTGCTGGCTGCCGTCGGAGTTCATACGATACAACTCGAAGGAGCCGCCGCGGTCCGAGGTGAAGACGATCTTGCCGCCGTCGGGGGACCAGCTGGGGGCGGCATCCACGGCCGTGTTGTCCGTCAGCTTCTTCAGACCCGTGCCGTCTGCATTCATGACGAAGATCTCCGGATCCCCGTCATGGGTGGAGATGAAGGCTATCTTCAGTCCGTCAGGGCTGTACATCGGATCGGTTTTAACGCTCTGCTGCTGCTGGCCCGCCAGGTTGGGAAAACATCCGCCCATCACCAGACCGGCCAGTACAACGAACAGTACAGCGGGTATCCGTCTGGCTATGCGCTTAATATTGATTGTGACCATGAGCACCTCCTGGATTTCGTCGACTGCTGTGATTCGACACCAAGAGTAACAACTATATCAGGACTGGTCAAACGCGGTGGGCGGTCAGCTGTGCCTGCTCCCAGCCGAGGATCGCTTTTTTGCGCTGCGCCCCGTAGCGGTAGTTGCCGAAAACCCCGCTGCTCAGGATGACCCGGTGGCAGGGAATGACGTAGGCTATCGGGTTGGCCCCAACCGCAGCGCCTACGGCTCGGCTGGCCGCGGGGTTTTCGATGGTTGCTGCCAGCCGCTGGTAGCTGGTCACTGCCCCGGGGGGAATGCGCAGCAGAGCTTCCCACACCTTGATCTGAAAATTCGTGCCTTTGAGCAGCAGGGGAATCGGGGCGCGATCCTGTTCCCCGGAGGCTGCAAATACCCGTCGGCCCATGGCCGCGGTCCGCTCGCGTTCCTCGAAGAACCGAGCCCGGGGCCAGCGGCGGCGCAGATCCCGGAGGGGGCCTTCAGGGTCCGCCTCATCGACGAAGGACAGACCGCACAACCCTCGCTCTGTGAGGGCAAGCAGACACTCCCCGAAGGGGCTCCGGTGCAGGCCGTAGGCGATCTCCAGTCCCGAGCCCAGAGCTTTGTACTGACCTGGGGTCACCGCATCCACGGCAACGAACAGGTCGTGGAGGCGGCTGGGGCTGGACAGACCGGTCTGGTAGGCCGCATCCAGCTGGGTGCTGCTTTCGAGCAGCCGCTTCGCATGTTGGAGGGTGAGAAACTGCAGGAAGCGTTTCGGACTGACACCGGCCCAGCGGGTGAACAAGCGCTGGAAGTGGTAAGGGCTGAGGTGGACCTGTTCGGCTACTTCCTCGAGACCGGGTTGGTCGTAAACGTGATCCTCGAGAAACTGGATCGCCTTTTCGATCCTCCGGTAGTCGTCATTCATGGTTCGCGTTCTCCATGAACCAATAGTAGGGCTTTGCAGGGGAGAACGCAATCCGAATCTTGCTGTCCTGTCCCCGCTCACGCACTGGTTTCGAAACAGATTATCCCGATGTCGAGCTATTACTGGTTCCCCATTCCACGATCACAGCGCTCGTTTCCATAGTCCTCCGACTCGAGGTATACTCTGAGAGCATTGGAGGTTGACGATGAGAGGCCTGCGACTGTTCCTGTTGTGCACCGCGGTTTGGATATCGGCGGCGGCAACCGCGGGGACTCAGAATCTGCGTGTAGTCACGATCAACCTGTGGGCCGGCCTGCGGGTCGAGGCCAGCGAAGTTGTGCTGGACCTCCCGGCTGATGGCCTCTACCCCTCCGACCATTTCGGAGTCATGGCGGATTTCCAGGTCCGGTAGCGCCTAAAATCGGCTGAGCGGCGCTGCAATCAGAATCCAGAATTTTGCGCAACCCCCGGCCCCTCAATTCAGTCATTCAGGGCAGTACAAGAAGTACACTCCGACTCGAAAGGTCTATTATGAAACGCAGAGTACTCCTGGTCTCTCCTCAGATACCCACAACTTATTGGAGCTACAAATACGCCCTTCCCTTTGTGAGAAAAAAAGCCCTTCTGCCGCCCCTGGGACTGCTGACTGTGGCTGGAATGCTTCCCGCCGACTACGAACTGCGGCTGGTGGACATGAATGTCGATGCCCTGCGGCGGGAGGATATCGAATGGGCGGACATGGTCTTCCTGTCCGCCATGATCGTCCAGCAGAAATCCTTCGAACAGGTAGTGGCGCTGTGCCGCCAGTGCGCCACTCCGGTTGTTGCAGGGGGGCCCTATCCGACCTCGTCATTCGGGGCGATCGAGGGGGTTGATCACTTCGTTCTCGATGAGGCTGAGTATACCCTGCCCGAGTTCCTGCGGGATTTGGAACAGGGGCAGGCACGCCATGTCTATAGGGCCGATGGCAAGCCCGATCTGGATCTGACCCCGCTGCCGCGTTTCGATCTGATCGATGTGAGTCTGTACGAGAGCATGCCCCTGCAGTTTTCCCGGGGGTGTCCCTTCGATTGTGAGTTCTGCGATATTATCGAGTTGTTCGGCCGCAAGCCCAGGACCAAGGATCCCCAGCAATTCATGAGAGAGGTGGACCACGTGTACAACACCGGATTTCGCGGCTCCCTTTTCATCGTGGACGACAACTTCGTCTGCAACAAGAACAAGGCCAAGAAGCTGCTCCCCGGGCTGGCTGCCTGGCAGAAAGCCCATGGCTACCCCTTTACCCTCTCCACGGAGGCCAGCATCACCTTGGCTCAGGATGAACAGTTGCTGGATATGATGGTGGAAGCCGGATTCACCATGGTGTTCATCGGGATCGAGACCCCAGACGCCAAGACCCTGGAGATGACCCACAAGACCCAGAACCTGCGGGAGGATGTTCTCAGCAGCGTTGCCAGGATTCAGAAGAGGGGGATCGAGGTCTCCGGAGGGTTTATCGTGGGCTTCGACGGGGAGAACGAGGATATCTTCCGACGGCAGAAGGAGTTCATCCAGAAGGCGGGTATCCCCACGGCCATGGTCGGTCTTCTGATCGCCCTGCCCCACACCCAGCTGTACAGACGGCTCAAGAAGGAGGGGCGTATTCTCGCTGAAACACACGGCAACAACACCCACGATTTCGATCTGAACTTCATTCCCCAGATGCCGAAACGCAAACTCCTGAACGGCTACAAGTGGCTGTTGAATGAAGTATACGCTCCCCGCAACTACTTCGAGCGCTCCCTCACGCTGGTCAAACGCTTCGCCGACGGCAAGTCTGAGGTAGCGGCTGCAGCCGCGGGTGGTCCCTCTGACGCTGCTGCGCCGGCTGCAACAGCCCAGGATATCCCCCGTTCCGTCAGAGCGCGGGATATCCTGGCGCTGTTTCGATCTCTTTTTCGCCAGGGTTTTTCCGCCTACGGCTATCACTACCTGCGCTACCTCATCAAGGTGCTGGCCACTGACGTGTCTCTGTTTCCCCACGCGGTCACAGTCGCGGTCCGGGGGCATCACTTCATCCGCATCACCCGGGAGATCATGAAGGCGGATGCCTTCCGGTCGATGATTCAAGAGACTTTGGCGATGCTGCGCCGGGAGATCGAGTTTCTCACAGGGGATCAGGGAAAGATACGCAGGGAGGAGCTGGAAGCCCGGGTGCGCCCGATCCTGCTGTCGGTGCACAGAACCTATAAACGTTTGAGCCGGGGTGTGCAGACGATAGTCGGGGATGCCTTCGCGGACTTTGAGGTTCACTGTCAGAAACTGCTGCAGCGAACCCGCATCTCCTACGGCTGATTTTATTTCTTCCTCAGTGTAGTATTCTCTCCATGTCCGTACTGTTGGGAATCGACACGGGCGGCACCTACACCGATGCCGTCATATTCGATACCCAGGAACGGGGCCGATCCCGGATTCTGGCTTCGGCCAAGGCCCTGACCCGGCGGCACGATCTGTCTCTCGGGATCCGGGAATCTCTGGAGCAGGTGCTCGGCGCCGCGGGAGATTCGGTAATCGAGCTCGTTTCTCTTTCCACGACCCTGGCCACCAATGCGATCGTGGAGGGGCAGGGTGGTTCGATCTGTTTGATCCTGATCGGCTACCCCGACGATGCCCTCCAGCAGAGCCGGCTGGGGGAGGTCATGGGTCAGGATCCGGTTGTATTTGTCGGCGGCGGGCACGACGCCACCGGGGAGCAGGTGCAGGCTGTGGATCTGGGCAAGGCGCGCAGAGCCGTTGACACCTTCTCCAACAAGGTTTCCGCCTTCGCCGTATCCGGGTACTTCTCCGTGCGCAATCCCTCCCATGAGAACGCCGTGCGCGGGATGATCCGGGAGCGCAGCGGCCTGCCCGTGACCTGCGGCCACGAGCTGACTTCCAATCTGCACGCCTCCCGCCGGGCGCTCACCGCGGCCCTGAACGCCCGGCTGATCTCCGTGCTTTCCGAGCTAATCCGTGCGGTCCAGGGTATGCTGGCGGGGCAGAACATCCGCGCGCCCCTGATGGTCGTCAAGGGGGATGGATCTCTTGTGGATGCCGCCTTTGCCCTGGAATATCCTATAGAGACGATCCTCTCCGGTCCGGCGGCCAGCGTCGTCGGTTCCCTGTTTCTGTCGAAACAAAACGATGCCTGCGTCGTGGATATGGGCGGGACCACCACGGACATCGCTCTGGTGCAGGGGGGTAAGCCGCTTCTCAACCGCGACGGCGCGAACGTCGGCGGCTGGCAGACGATGGTTCAGGCTGTCCAGATCCACACCTTCGGACTCGGAGGCGACAGCGAGGTCCATCTGGACGAATCGGGAACGATGGATCTCGGCCCGCGGCGCCTTGTTCCCCTCAGTCTGCTGGCTCACGAGAATCCCGAGGTCCTGAAAGATCTTAAACGCCAGCGGGACAGACCCATGACCAGCCGCTACGACGCCCGTTTCGCCCTGCTGCAGAGATCCTGGCGGGAGCGGCAGGGGGAGTTGGCGGAGTCCCAACAGCGGATTCTGGAGCGTCTGGAGGGCAGTGGTCCCGTGGTTCTGGAATCATTGTTCCGGAGCACGGAATCTCAATATCTGCTGGAAACCCAGCTGCAGCGCCTGACCACTCTGGGGTACGTGGCGATTTCCGGATTCACACCGTCGGATGCTGCCCACGTCCTGGGCATGCACAGATCCTGGTCACGGGAGGCGGCGGTACTGGGGGCGGAGCTGATGCTGCGCCGCAGGAGCGGCCAGGGAATCCCCGCCGATCGGACCGGGAGAGGATCCGCCGAGCAGTTTTGCAGGGAGGTGATCCGGCGGACGGTCCTGCAGGCGGGCAGGGCCGTGTCGGCAGCGGTGCTGGCTGAGAGGTACGACTTCCATCTGGAGTCGTTTCCCGCAGTCCGCGAGCTGTTCGTGGACCGGGCCCTGCTGCACGCCGCGGGTGATTCGCAGCCCCGCCCCCCGGAGATCCAACCCCGGCCGGATGACGCTCCGCGGGATGCCGGTCCGGACCCGCCGGAGACGCGGACGGGAGCAGGCGCCGATCCGCCGGACCTGCTGGGGGTGGCCCTGCGGCTCAACCAGCCGCTGGTGGCGATCGGCGCACCGGTCGCCACCTACTTCCCCGATGTGGCCCGGAGCCTGCAGACCAGGCTGGTCGTTCCTGAGCACGCGGAGGTGGCCAACGCAGTAGGGGCGGTGGTGGGCAGCATCATGCAGTCGGTCAGGGTGTTGATCACGCCTCAGGAAAACGGGGAGCTGTTCCGTGTGCATTGCGAAGACGGGGTACACGATTTCGACGAATTGGAGGAGGCAGCGCGGTTCGCACTGCAGGCAGCTGGGCAGCGGGCAGAGCAGCTGGCTGGAAAAGCCGGAGCCGTTTCGGTGAACACCTCAGTGGAGCGCAGGGATCAAAGGGCAACGGTGGCCGGGGAGCAGCTGTTCATCCAGAGCGTGGTGAGCGCCACGGCTACAGGCCGGCCACATCTGGCCCACGATCCGCTGCAGAAGTAGAACGCCTGCAGGGGCGGGAAGCGCTCAATCCTCTACGATCAGGTTGCCCAGCTCGTCGGTGTCGTCCGACTTGACGGGAAAGTTCTCGCGGATCAGCTCACCGCAGCGTCTCACAGCCCGGCAGATCCCCTCCGCCTGTTGACGGGCTTTGATGCTGTCAACCACCAGGTCTACCACTTCCTGCCAGACTCCCGTATCGACCTTGGCGTTGATCCCCTCGTCGGCCAGGACAAGCGCTTTTCGCTCGAACACCGAGATGAAGATCAGGATGCCGGTGCGGTCCCTCGTCTCGCTGAGGCCGTTTCGGTAGAATGAGGTCAGGGCGGCTTCCTCCACCTCCTCGGCGATCTCCGTCTTGGTGATGAAGATCCGTTTCAATCCGGGGATCCGTTTTACGAGCTCGTGAAATAGCAGGAAGGATACGGCGAACACCGCCGGAAACAGCCACAGGTCCATCGCCGTGACCCCGCCCCAGGCTTTTTGGAAACTGTAGGCCAAAGTCACCCCAACGGAGATCAGCAGGGCGAAGACAAGAGCGCCGATCATGTCGGACATCGGGTAGTGGTAGCTGGAGGACACGACCATGGGCACGATCTCCCCGGAGGTGTGCTTCTCCACCTCCTTCACGCAGGCCTCTATTGCCTGTTTTTCCGGTTCCGACAGAAACTTCGATGCCAGTTTTTTCATGACCTGATCCTTCCCGCTACCAGCCGCCGGAGGCCCCGCCTCCGCCGAATCCTCCGCCGCCGCCGGAAAAGCCCCCGCCTCCGGAGAATCCTCCGCCACCGTAGAATCCCCCGCCTCTGCCGCGCCGGGCCGCGGACATGAGGAATATCCCCGGCAGGAGCAGGCCGGCGCCGAAGCCCAGCGGGATGAACAGCAGCAGCAGGGGCAGGGCCAGGGACAGGGCGAACCAGGCCACCAGGGGGAAGAGGATTGCTCCGGCTATACCGCCGATTATCCTTTTGCGGGAGCCGAGCACTGAGATGACCATCAGCAGGATGAAGAAGGGCACCAGTCGAGATCGGGAGCTTGCTGCGGTTCTGTCGGCGGTCTGCTCACTGGCCTGATACTCGCCCCGGACCGCGGCGGCGATGGCCTCGGTTCCGCGGACCAGCCCCTCACCGAATTGACCTTTCTTAAAATAGGGGGTGATCTCGTAGTCGATGATCCTGCCGGCCTGAAGGTCGGTCAGCACACCCTCCAGTCCGTAGCCCACCTCGATACGGATCCGGCGTTCGGCCTGAGCCACCAGCAGAAGCACGCCGTTGTCGTACTCCTCCTGTCCGATACCCCAATCCTCGGCAACCCGGATGGAGAATCCTTCCAGATCGTCCCCTTCCAGGGAAGGAACCGTCAGAACAACCAGCTGGGTCGAATCGGTACGTTCCAGCTCCTCCGATATGGCCTCGATGCGGTTCTCCGCCTCCGCTGAGATCATATTGGCGTAGTCGTTGACCCGCCCTCTCAGCCGAGGTACATCCAGTGCACCAGCTGTGACGGCGGCGCACAGCAGCAGTATCGCAGCCGCGCTCACTTGGAGGTGCAGCCGCCGCAGCAACACGCTGTTCCTCCTCACGCTCAGAACTCGACTTTAGGTGCTTCCCTGGCAGCGGCGTCGGCTTCGTAGTACTCCTTGCGCTCCAGGTGCAGCAGCAGCCTGTTGGTGAGTGAATTGGGGAATCTTCGGATCGAGAAGTTGAACTGCTGCACCGCCTGATTGTAGCGCTGCCTGGCTACGCTGATGCGATTCTCCGTTCCTTCCAGCTGAACCTGCAGGTCACGGAAGTTCTGGTTCGCCTTCAGGTCGGGGTAGGCCTCCACCACCACGAGGAGTCTGGAAAGAGCCGAGGTGAGCGATCCCTGGGCCTCCTGAAACTGAGCCACCGCTTCCGGGTCGCTGAGCATTTCGGGTGTGAGTTGTACCGAGGTTGCCCGCGCCCGGGCGTTCACCACCGCCTCCAGGGTTTCCCGCTCATGAGAGGCATATCCCTTCACGGTGGCGACCAGGTTGGGAACCAGGTCCGCCCGGCGTTGAAGCTGGGCTTCCAGATCCCCCCAGGCTCGGAACACCCCTTCTTCCAGCTGCTGCATCCTGTTGTAACCGCAGCTGGACAGTCCCAGGATCGCGATGCCAACTAAAGCGAACATCAGGATTTTTTTGATCGGAGATTTCATAGTCACCTCGTTACTGCTACGTAAGATCGTGCACCGTTCACCGGGAAACCGGAGGGGGCGCTTTTACCGGACACCTTCGCGGGGTACCTCCCGTGGTGTCACGGGATTCCTATATAATGTACGGTTTCGTATTTTTGTTTTCAAGACTCGGGAGGCAAAAAAGCGGCCGGGGTGGCCATGGGCAGAACAATACACTACAATATCGGGTGCCGGGGGGCCGTGATTTTGGCGGGACTTGCAAGGAAAATACTGTTCGCTCTGGTGCTGGAGGATGCGGTCATCCGCGAAGAGAACGCTTATCGCTTCTACGAGTCCGCCCTGGACAAGGTCGGCGGACTCGAGGCGAAACAGCTGCTGAAGAAACTCTGCGCGGCGGAACTTCGCCACAGGCTGAAGCTCGAGCAGCTGCAGAGAGAGGGGGAGAGCGAGGAGATGGCGTTCTCCCGCCCGCAGGAGATCGAGCTGCTCGAGGCCGAACAATCCCGGCCCGAGTTGCCGGAACAGGCCACCACACGGGAGATCCTGAAGATCGCCTTAATCAAGGAGAGACAGGCCGCCCGCTACTACCAGCTCATCGCAGGGCGCTCGGCCCTGCGCAGCGTACAGGACCTGTTTTACTTACTGGCCGGTGAGGAGTCCGAGCATGCTCGCTGGGTCGAGAAGATGTTGGCATGAGAGGGGTAAAGTGTTTCAATGACGAGGTTCGCAAATACGGGTCCTACGCCACGATCGAGGCCGGAGTGCGGGTCATCGAGGTCAAACGCATTACCGGATCGGTCGACAAATGTCACGAGCTTGACCGTCGCTTTCGCACCCGGCGACGCAGGGATCGCAGAGAGCGCTGGCGTCGGAGTCGATTCGACAGCCAGTCGATGCAGTTCTACTCCATCCCGCCGATCGACGTGTACCTGCTCAGCGGGGAGTACTTCGTCATCGACGGAAACCGCAGGGTGGCGGCGGCAAAAGAGTACGGTCTGGAGTTCATGGATGCCAATGTAACCGAGTGTGTCCCCCACGGGGACAGGGAAGCCCAAAGCGGTGCGGTGAGCCGGCGGCTGTTCGAGCAGCAGACGGGACTGAAGAATATCCGTCTGGACTACACGAGCGGATATGCGGATCTGCTGGAGGAAGTGAGGGGGTACACGGAGGGGGAGGACATCGCCGAATGTGCCCGGTTATGGTACTCGGATGTATATCTGCCCCGAATACGAATGATCGGCGAATCGGAGCTGAAGAAGCACTATGATCACACCCGCGAGGGGGATCTGTATCTGATGATCCTGCGGTTTTTCAAAGAACTGATGGGCGGAATCCCTGAGGATGCAGGATTCGAGGAAGTGATCTCGACGGTCCTGTTCGCCCGCCGCCTGCGGAGCAAAAGGTTTTTTCGGCGCTTTCCCCTGCGCCAGGTATACAAGCTCCTTCGCGGGCGTGTGCCTGAGCATTTGCGGCAGTTGAGTAACTGAGCATTGTGGACGAGGCGCAGGAGCCGAGGGGAAGGAGGTAGTCGATGGGAAAGACCAAGTTGAGTGGTGCTAAAGCGCTGGTGCGCACACTGGAATCCCAGGGTGTCGAGATCATCTTCGGTTATCCCGGTGGAGCGACCCTGCCGATTTACGACGAGCTGGCGAATTCGTCGATCCGGCATGTTCTGGCCCGACACGAGCAGGGCGCAGCCCATATGGCCGACGGCTACGCCAGGGCCACGGGGAAAACCGGCGTGTGCATGGCAACCAGCGGTCCGGGTGCTACCAATCTGGTGACCGGATTGGCGAATGCCTACATGGATTCCTCACCCATGGTTGCCATAACGGGTCAGGTCCCCCGGCCGATGATCGGAAACGATGCCTTTCAGGAGGTGGATATCACGGGCATCACCATCCCCATCACCAAGCACAACTACCTGCTGCAGGAAGCGGCAGAAGTGCCCCACGCAGCGCAGGAAGCCTTCTACCTGGCCTCCACGGGGCGGAAGGGTCCGGTGCTGCTGGATATCCCCCGGGACGTGCAGACGGAGATATTCGCTCCTCACCAGGCCAAATACCCGTCCCTCGAGGGCTATCGACCCACGGTGGAGGGCCATCCGGGCCAGATCAAGCGCGCGGTGAGCCTGCTCAAGACGGCCGAAAAGCCGCTGATCATCGCCGGAGGCGGGGTCAGCCTGGCCGCCGCCCGGGATTTGCTGGTTCAGCTGGCCGACACCACCGACATCCCCGTGGTCCACACCCTGATGGGCAAGGCCTCCTTCCCCAATTCCCATCCGCTCTGCTTCGGATTGGTGGGTTATCACGGCCGGGTGGAGTCGAACTACGCCATTTCCAACGCTGATGTAATCCTGGCTCTGGGAACGCGTTTCGGGGACAGGAGCACCGGACCGATCAGCACCTTCGCGAAGCAGGCCAGGATCATTCACATCGATATCGATCCCGCGGAGATCAGCAAGAACGTGCCCAGCTATCTGCCCATCGTCGGGGATGCCGCTCAAATCCTGCAACAGCTCGTCGCTCTGGTGTCTGCCGCCAGGCACGGGGATTGGGTCGCCGAGCTGCGGCGTCTGGCCGAGCAGCATCCCCTGCGGGGAAAGAACTCAGGGGTGGGCATCCCCAATATCCTGCGGATCCTGCGGGAGATGGTGGAAGACCCGATTATCGTCACAGACGTGGGTCGTCATCAGATCTTCACGGCTCACTACTTTCCCATAGACTCGGGCCGCTCCTTCATCACCTCCGGCGGTCTGGGTACAATGGGATTCGGCGTGCCCGCTGCCGTCGGGGCCAAGGCGGGGCAACCGGATCGGGTCGTGATCGATATCGCCGGAGACGGAAGCTTCATGATGACCTGCCAGGAGGTAGCCTCCGCGGTTACTGAAGAGATTCCCGTCGTCATCCTGGTGATGAACGACTATTGCCTGGGGATGATCAAGCAGCTGCAGGATTCGTTTTACGGAAAACGCTACGAATCCTGCCGATTCGGCAGGAATGTTGATTTTGCCCGCCTGGCGGAGAGCATGGGTGCCGCCGGCTTCAGGATAAGCGAGGAGGCTGAAATTGCCCCGACCCTGGAGAAGGCGCTGGCTGCCGATCGAACCGCCGTGGTGGACTGCGTCCTGGAAGATCCGGCCAATGTCTACCCCATGGTGACCGGCTCATCCCTGCAGGAGTACGTGGAGTAGGAGGACGCAATGCGACATACGATTTCCGTGCTGTGCGACGACACCCCGGGTGTGATGACCCGGGTCTCCGGGCTTTTCTCCCGCAGGGGTTTCAACATAGAGAGCCTGAGCGTAGGGCACACGGAGCTGCCTGGAAAGAGCCGTTTCACGATCGTGACCACCGGGGACGACACGGTCCTGGAGCAGGTGCGCAAGCAGCTGCAGAAGCTGGTTCACGTGATCAAGGCCTGGGATATCAAGCAGGCGGAGGCGGTGGAGCGGGAGCACGCCCTGTTGAAGATCGAGGTGGAGGACAAACGCAGGGCCGAGCTTCTGCAGATCATCACTGCCGTCCAGGCGCGGATCGTGGATTCCTCCGGTTCCATCTGGATCCTGGAGGTCACCGGGGATGCCGGATCCGTCGACAACGCCTTCAATCTGTTCATGGATTATCGAATTCTCGAATCGATCCGCACCGGAAAGATCGCACTCGAGAGGGGACCCAGTCGGGTCATGAAGAAGTAGCGGGTCGATGAACCGGGTTCAGAAGCAGTACATTGCCAGGCGGCGGAAGGAGGATTGGTCCTTTCTCGTGATCCGTTTCATGAGGGCTCATATCCTGTTTTCCGAACTCTACCGGGAGTTCAAAGCGCTTCAGAGCAAAGGAGGCGACTTCCAAAACGCCGGACTTTTTTCCAAGGTCAGAAATCTCGAGCAGACACTGGTGTTCGACATCAAGGAAAAAGCGCATTTTCTCTTTCGCAGCGACAGTACTGACGGCGATGAGTTGGAGATCGCAAACCGGCGCTTCGCCGACCTGGAGCGAATACTCTTGGAGAGTCAGAAGGCGGACAGGGCAGAAGCCCGGGAGGTGTTTGCCGAGCTGCGCAGGTCCCTGGTACGGAAATCAATCGATTCCTACATCGGGACGGGATTCCACCTGTTCATGATCCTCCTGGAAAGCCTCTATCAGCTGGAGAACTACGTTCCCCTGTATCACAGTGAATTGGAGTATCTGGAGCGCATCGGCTCCCTGACGAGCCGTATCGGCTACGAATTCGATCAGGAGGAGGAGCACGAGCTGGATCATATCAAGCAGGTGGTGGCTCTCTGTCAGAGTATTGCCTCGGACACCCAGGAACTGGCGGAGATCGCACTGGAACGGTGTATGACCCTGTTTCGGGAGACCGCGGAGATCATGCGCCACGCGATCGAGGAGTCTTCGAACAATGAAGTGCTGGTGCTCAACCTGTTGAATGAACGGGAGCTGGTCGAGCGGGTTTACGGACCCGGTTCCTGGGAAACGATCCTGGCCCACATGTTCCGATCGGTCGGTGGACCCGAGGACAGCGGGGTGAAGAAGGCGCAGGCCTTCGTCAGAAGCACCTGCGGCAATATCGAAGGTTTGGCAGGTTGAACCCTAACGTTTGCCTGGCCGAAGCTCGAACACACCCCCGCGGCTGCGCAAAATTGGGTGGCGTTTCCACTCCGGACATCCGAGGCTCCTCAGGAGGGCGGGGACACCGCCGGCGGCCATAAAATTCAAGAAATTCCTGTGATGCTCATCCCCGGCGATCCTCTCTATGATCCGAATGATCAGCGCCGTGAAGCTCCTGTCACTGTCCAGATGAAAATCGAAATCCATGATCAGCAGGACCCCGGCCCTGTCCAAAACCCGCATCATCTCCCGGAGTACGGGGATGCGGCCTGCCGGGGCCATTTCGTGAAGCGCCATGGAAGTCAGGACACAGCCGAACTGCCCGCTGGGGAAGGGAAGCTCCCTTCCATCGGCCTGGAAGAATGAAAAGGTGGAAGGCAGCCGGGGAGACCGGGGAGAGGGAAACAACTGATCGGAGATATCGACCCCAGTGACCGGAATCCCCTTTTTTGCGATCATCACCCCCTGAACGCAGGTGCCGCAGCCGATCTCGAGAACCCGGGGTTTGCCCAGTTCCTCGATCAGCGCGCACACTTTCCTTTTTGCACGCCACAAAAAAGGTTCGGTAAACAGCAGGTAGATCCAACGGGACCATAGGTTGTGCAAGCGGCGGTTGCTCACTACACTGAAAACAATACAACGTATGGGTGTGAAAGAACAGGAGCTGTACTGGATCTACATGCTGCGTCTGGCCAACGGCAGCTACTACACCGGTTATACCAACGATTTGGACAGGCGCTTTCGCGCCCACCGGGACGGACGGGGGGCCCGGATAACCCGAAGCTTCGCTCCCGTGGCTGTGGCGGCCTGCTGGCAGGTTCACTGTCGAAAGGGGACGGCCATGCGCATAGAGGCCTGGATCAAAAGCTGCACCCGGCAGGTCAAGCAGACCCTGATCGATCATCCGGAAAGTCTGGGAGAGATCCTTCGCCGGCGCGGATGGGACGAGCCGATCGAAGCGGTGTGCCCGCTTCCGATCATCCCGCCTCCGGCTGTATCCTATTGACCAATTTCCGAGCTACCCTTTACAGTAAAGCTCCACAATCCTGCAGGAGAGGTGAATGAAAGCGGTAGTCTGCAAGTTCGGCGGATCCTCGGTTGCCGATGCCGAACGTATCCGCAATATCCGGTCGGTGGTTCAGCTGGACCCCCGCAGACGCTTCGTCGTGGTTTCCGCCCCGGGCAAACGGAGCAAAACCGACAAGAAGATGACGGATCTGTTGTACCTCTGCCACGAGTTGGCCGGCCAGGAGCTGGACATCGACGAGCCCTTTCATCTGATCCGGGAGCGCTACCTGGAGATTGCCGGGGATCTGGAAGTCGGACTGGACGTGGAGAAACTGCTCGGCGCCCTGAACAAAGAGATTCGAGCGGGGGCGTCCCCGGATTTTGTGGCTTCCCGGGGAGAGTACCTCTGTGCCCGGATCGTGGCGGATTTTCTCCAAGGTCAGTTCGTCGAAGCGGCGGATCACATCACCATCGACGGCCAAGGGTTGGTGATGGAGGGCAGCTACAAGAAACTGGCTGCCGCCTTGAGCGGGGAGGGCATCTACGTGATCCCCGGATTCTACGGAGCAAGTCCGGAGGGAGAGGTCAGGACCTTCTCCAGAGGCGGGTCGGACATCACCGGCGCCATAACAGCCAGAGCCGTGAGGGCGGTCGTGTACGAGAACTGGACCGACGTATCCGGTTTTCTCATGAGTGACCCAAACATCGTGGTCAATCCCAAGCCGATGCGTACGGTGACGTATCGAGAGATCCGGGAGCTTGCCTACATGGGAGCCAACGTGTTCCACGAGGATGCGATCTTCCCGGTTTCCCGGGAGCGGATCCCGATCAACATCCGCAACACCCACTATCCGAAGGATCCCGGGACGGTGATCGTCGACCAGCGAGACACCAAAGACAGGGTTGTAGTCGGAATTGCGGGGAAGACGGGTTTTTCGATCATCTTCGTGGAAAAGCTGCTGATGAACAGGCAGGTGGGTTTCGGCCGCCGGCTGTTCAGCATCCTCGAAACCCACGGGATCAGTTTCGAGCATGCCCCTTCCGGAATAGACACCATGTCGATAGTAGTGGCCGACAGCCAGCTCAAGGGCAAAAAGGAGAGGGTTCTGGAGGATATCAAGAGGCAGTTGGAGCCGGATCGGGTCGATATTTCCAGCGGTTTCGCTCTGATCGCCACGGTGGGCGAGGGGATGGCCTATCGTCCCGGAATCGCGGCCAGGCTGTTCGCTGCCCTGGCCAATGCGGGAATCAACATCCGGGTAATCGACCAGGGCTCTTCGGAGATCAACATAATCGTCGGAGTGGAGACCGCTGACTTCGAAAACGCCGTAAAGGCCATATACCAGGCGTTCTGCTGATGGAACCCACCGAAGTCGATCTGAGAGGGCAGACCGCGCTGGTTACCGGAGCAGGGCGGGGAATCGGTCGGGCCGTGGCCAAGGCCCTGGGGTCGAAGGGAAGCCGGGTTTTTCTGGCCGCCCGGACCGCTTCTCAGCTGGAATCAACGGCCGATGAGATCCGCACAAGCGGTGCAGCGGCGATTCCCGTGCCCACGGATCTTGCCGACGAGCAGGATATCCTTTCTCTGTTTGCCAGGATTCGTAAGGAGGCCGGTCGGCTGGATATCCTGATAAACAATGCCGGCGTGGGTATCTATGGTCCGCTTGTCGATTTCAGCTCGGCGGATTTCGATACGATCATGCGGGTAAACGCCAAAGCGGCCTTCCTGTGCTGCCAGCAGGCTGCGCGGCTGATGATCCCCCGAAAAAGCGGCTACATCATCAACATCTCCAGCGTGGTCGGATTCAAGGGCTATCCCAATCAGGCAGCCTATACGGCCAGCAAGCACGCCCTCCTGGGGCTCACGAAGTCCCTGGCCGCAGAGACCCAGGAACAGGGCATCCGGGTTTCCGCGATTCTACCGGGCGGTGTCAACACCCAGCTGGTCGCCAAAGCCCGCCCGGATCTGGATCCGGAGATCCTTCTGCGGCCGGAGGACATTGCCCATACCGTACTTTTTCTGCTGTCTCTGTCCAAGCATGCGGCTGTGGACCAGATCTACATCCGCAGATCGAGCAGCAAACCCTTTTAGCGTGCGGCGGCGGCGGATGACCCTGACCTTCTTGGGAACCGGCACCAGCCACGGAGTGCCGATGATCGCCTGTACGTGCCCCACCTGCCGCTCCACGGACCCGCGGGACACGCGGACCAACGCTTCGATACTGCTGACCGTCGGGGAAAAGAGGATCCTGGTCGATTGCGGCAGGGATTTTCACACGCAGGCTCTGAAGCGGGGAATCGACTCTATCGATTACCTGCTGATCACACACACACACTTCGACCATATAGCGGGGATCGACGAGCTGAGGGTATTCACTTCCAGGCGCAGAGAGGCTATCCCTGTGTTCGGAAAACAGGAGCACCTGGACTACCTCAAAACCTATATCTACCACTACCTGTTCGATCCGGCTATCCAAAGGGGCGGCGGGATCGCGAATATCGAGCTGGTAGCCCTGAACGGAGTCTTTCAGCTGGAGGGGATCGAGATCGAACCTCTGGCCGTCTTTCACGGGTCCATGGAGATCCTGGGATACAGATTGGGAAACGTCGCCTACCTGAGTGACGTATCCGCCATTCCCGAGGAGAGCCGCAGGAGGCTTCACGGACTGGATCTGCTGATCCTCGGCGCCCTGCGGCACACCGAACATCCCACCCACTTCAACCTCGCCCAGGCCCTGGGGGTCGTATCCGAGCTGCAGCCGAAGCGAGCCTTCTTCACCCATATCTGCCACGATGTTCTCCACGAGGAGGTAGACAGGCAGTTTGCCGATCCCGGCAGTCCCTACTACAGCCCCATCGAGGTGCACCTGGCCTACGACGGATTGACGCTGGAGCTTTGATCCAGATACTGCATCTGGTAGAGGTTGTAGTACATTCCCTGGGCGGCCAACAGCTGCTCATGGGTCCCTGACTCGAACAGCTCGCCCTCGTGCAGGACGATGATCCGATCGGCGTTGCGAATCGTCGACAGCCGGTGGGCGATAACCAGAGAGGTTCTGTTTTTCAACAGCTTGCCCAGGGCTTCCTGAATGAGTTTTTCCGTTTCCGTGTCGATGTTGCCCGTGGCTTCATCCAGGATCAGGACGTCCGGGTCGTGGGCCAGCACACGGGCGAAAGACAGCAGCTGCCGCTGACCCATGGAGAGATTCCCGCCCCGCTCATGCAGCCGGGTGTCGAGGCCGTCGGGGAAGTCGTTGATGAACGTATCGGCCCGCACCAACCGGACGGCCCGCTCGATATCCTCTTGAGGGATCTCGCTTCCCAGGCGGATGTTTTCGGCGATCGTGTCGGAGAACATAAACACGTCCTGCAGCACCGACTGTGCCCGCCGGCGCAGGGTGTCGGTGGAAAGCTCCCGGATATCCACGCCATCCAGGCGGATCGCCCCGCTTTGGATGTCCCATAAGCGGGTCAGGAGCGAGGTGATCGTTGTTTTTCCCGCTCCCGTGTAGCCAACGATGGCCACGGTTTCCCCCGGGTTCACCGTGAAGCTCAGATCCTTCAGCACTGGCTCGCCTTCCTTGTACCAGAAGTTGACCCTGTCAAACTCGATCTTTCCCCTTACCGAATCCAGATCCCGCGGTTTGCCGGGTTGGCCGATCCTCTCCTCCGTATCTAGGAGGTTGAATACCCTCTCGGCTCCGGCCATGGCGGATTGAAGGATGTTGTACTTTTCCGAGAGATCCTGCACGGGGTGGTAGAACATGCGGATCAGATTGAAGAAGGCAATCAAGATGCCAAGAGAGATCATATCTCTGAGCAGGAAAGAAGCGCCGAAATAGATGATCGCTGCGGTGGAAATCGTGCCCAGCAGATCGATGATTGGACGGAATGTGGCGAACACGAACATCTCTCCGAGGTTCGCCTTCAACAGCCCCTGGTTCCGTTCCCGGAATTCCCGATGGCTGCGCTTCTCCTGAACGAACAGCTGGACAACGCGCATGCCGGAGATGTGTTCGGCGATAAAGGCGTTGAGCCGGGACACGGCGTGACGCACCGCCCGGTAGGCGCTACGGGCCCGGACGCGGAAGATCGCCGTGACTATGAACACAGGCGGTAGGGTCAACAGGGTGACCCCGCCCAGGCGGGGGCTGAGCAGGAACAGGGCGATGGTGACCCCGATCATCAGGCTGAAGTCCTTCAACAGTGCCGGCAGCACGGTGGTGAACAGCTCGTTGATGGTTTCCACGTCATTGGTGATGCGGGAAACCAGACGGCCGATCGGGTTCCTGTCGATGAACCTCAGAGGCAAACGCACCGTGTGGTCGAACAGCTGGGTGCGGGCGTCCTTCATGATCATCTGGCCTACGTAGGCCTGCATATACACCTGTAGAAAGGTGAAGATGAATACCCCGAGCAGGATCACGAAGAGCAGGCGGACCAGGGAGCCGAGTCCCGTAAGATCGTCCTGGCGGATGACTCGGATTTCCTCTTTAGAGAGGGAGCGAAGGTCCGGCTCGGAGATTGCCGCCGTGCTGGTACCGGTGTAGAACAGCTCGGGGTGATCGTTGATTACTTTCGCCGCGCCGGTTTTATCCAGATATCCCTTCACGATGTAGAAGTTTTCTTTCAACAGGGTCCCGGCGTCCCGCAGCTCCCGCTTCTGACTGCCCGTCAATCGGACTAGTTGGGAGGAGGGCAGGAAGTATAATTCCCCGGCCCGCTGCTCCGCGCTTAGCGGCTGGAGCTTCTCCAGGACATCCGCAGGAAGCTTGTCCACGCGCAAGCCTCGGTGGTAGGGGAGGATGTGGTTATCCGTAGCCCGCTGCAGCAGGATTGGAACGTACAGCTCGCCCGCGGTTGCCAGGGCCAGGGCGAGGAGAGAGAGCACGAAGACCGGCATGTACGGCTTGAGGTAGCCGAGCAGCCGCTTCATGATGCCGGCGTCGTATCCTTTGACGATCTCTTCCTGTTCGAAATAGTCACTCATCCGTCAGTCTCTCGTACGTCAGTCTCTCATTTCTTCCGTCGAAACGCCTCTTCCAGCTGCTGCAGGCGGTAGATATTCGCATAAAAACCCTTCTGCTCCAGCAGTTCTTCGTGGGGGCCGAGCTGGGCGATGCGGCCGGCTTCCAGTACCAGTATTCGATCCGCCGTTTTCAGGGTGGAGATGCGATGGGAGATGAGGATCAGGGTTTTTCCCCTCAGGAACGGCAGCAGTTGGTTTAGGATCGCGTCTTCGGTTTCCGTGTCTACAGAGGACAGGGAGTCGTCGAACACATAGATTGAGGCGTCGCTGGCCAAAGCCCGGGAGATGGCCACGCGCTGCTTCTGACCTCCGGACAGGGTGATCCCCCGCTCTCCGACCACGGTTTCCGATCCGTCGGGAAAGGTGTTGAAGTCCCGCTCTATCGTGGAGATTGCCGCCACCTGTCGGACAAGTCGGTCGTCTCCATTTCGGCTGCCGAAGGCGATGTTGTCCCGGATGCTGCTGGAGAACAGGAAGGTTTCCTGGGGCACCGTGCTGATGTTGCTGCGCAGCCTGGGCAGATCGTAGGAGCGGATATCCCTGCCGTCCAGATACACCGAGCCCGGGGGCGGATCCAGGATCCGCGGCAGCAGCTGGACCAGGGTGCTTTTCCCGCTTCCGGTTTTCCCCAGGATCCCGAGGATGCTGCCTGAAGGTATCTCCAGGTCGATATGTTTCAGTACCTCCGTTTCGGTCCCGGGATACGTATAGGTGAGGTCTTCTATCAGGATATCGCCGCGGATCGGTTGTTCCCCCGGCCCGGCTGCCCGCACCGCGACCCGCGCCGGACTCTGGATGTCCGGCTGCTCCTCCAGGATCCTGTTGATTCGGCCTAGAGAGGCGCCGGCGCGCTGGATCATATTGATCGTAAAGCCGGCCCCCAGCATCGGCCAGATGAGCATCTGCAGGTAAGCCAGAAAAGCTGTAAACTCCCCCGGCGAGAGGGTTCCATCGATCACCGCCCTGCCACCGAGAAGGATGAGGATCAATGAGGTAATCCCGGCCAGGAAACCGACAGCCGGGAACAGGACCCCCCAGGTGCGGATCAGCACCATGTTCCGGTTCGAGTAATCCAGGTTTTTTTCCAGGAACCGTTTCCCGAAGGCCCCTTCCTGAACGAAGGTTTTCAGCACCCGGATTCCGGTGAGGGATTCCTGGGTCATATCGCTCAAGGTGGAGAAACCTTCCTGGACGCGGCGAAACTGCTCCCCGATGACCCGGCCGAAGAGGATAACCCCGACCGTGATGATCGGCAGAGGTGATATGGAGATCAGGGTAAGGCGTGCATTCTGACTCAGCATGATCGCCAGGATGGCGATGGTCATGAAAAACCCGTCGACAAAGGACACGAGGGCAAAGCCGGAAGCTTGGCGGACCGCGCGCATGTCGTTTGTCATGCGGGCCATCAGGTCCCCGGTCTTCATCTTTCCGTAGAAGGTGGAGGAGAGGGATTGGAGGTGTACGAACAGTCTCTCCCGCAGCTGCGCTTCGATGCTCCGGGAGGCTCCGCCCAGGAAGTAGCGCCAGAGGTAGCGGCCGATGGCGATTACCACGGCTATCCCCACCATCACAGCCGCGATCGGCAGTATGCTGCTCAGGGAAAAGGTCCCTGAGGCGATCGTGTCGATGGCGCGACGGAGAAGCTGAGGCAGGTACACCTGACCGCCGTTGGTGACAAACAGAAACAGCAGGCCTGCAAGGTACTGGGGTAAGCGTTTTTTTACATATGGAATGAGAGTCCTGAACTCTTTGAGCACCCGAATAAAGTACCGCTTATTCGGGAATTATGCAAAACTTTTTGCGACAACCGGGCACGTTCTCAGGATCAATCGACGATCTTGGCACCGTCCAGGGTCAATCCTTCCAGATACCAGTGGACTCCGGATCGGGCAAAGTGGAACTGGATCGATTGGGGACCGCCGAACTCATCCGGCCCGTCGATGGTACCTTCGAAGGGATTTCCGAGCACCGAGTCGATGGTGACCGTGTAGATGCCGTTGTCCGGGAAATCCGGCGGGAACCACATATCCCAAGTAGCCCCGGGATCATCATCGCGGATTGTGGCGTAGTCCGTGGTTTCCTCTTCCAGGAAGTTCTGGTACAGGTACTCTCGAGAGCCGTTTAGATCCGCCTCGAAAAGCAGCACCCGATCCTTCTTGGACGTGCCGAAGGGCGCGCAGGAGGCGAGCACGAAAGCGAGAGTGAGCAATATGGGAGATAGAACTCTAGTCAAATGCAACCTCAATCATAAATAAGAGAACCGTTTAAACTGAGATCATTGATATACCAGGTCATGCCGTCCTTGATCATTACGAAAATCGCGTTCTTTGAACCCCATCCAATGCCACTGATTTCGGTGGTCACGCTGGTGGGAACCGAGGTGTCAAGAATTCCTCGGCTGTAAGGAATACCGCTCTCGGGAAATTGAGGATCGATCGTGAGGGTCACGTTCTTCAGCG
>CAZPPB010000036.1:0-27139 GCA_964588355.1 uncultured Spirochaetaceae bacterium
GCCTCTGGGTGCGGCCGATCTTGGCGCTGCGATCCCGTCCGTCGGTGAGCAGATACTCATCCAACAGGAGAAACGGATCCCGGCAGGTTGTGGGAATGCCGATATAGGCAAGCGGCTGACCGGCGGGTTGAACCCCGCCCAGATATTCATCCATATCCACATCTCCCGGGCTCGCCATCGAGATACACTTGGCCACCGACAGGGTACGCACCCCGCCCAAACCGACGACAATCTCCGCCCGGGCGCTTCTAGCCAGATTCACCCCCTCATCCACGACCTTGCTGGTGGCGTGGGGGACGACCTCATCGAAGACGATGTACTGAATCCCCTTCTTCTCGAACAGCCCCTGGATTCTGTCGATCACCTTGCCTTCGTACAGTATCGCCTCGGTTACCAGCAGTACCCGCTCTCCATACTGACTGACAACGGAGGCAATCCTGTTTACGACATCCAACCCGAAACGCACGTCGGTGGGTATGGAAAAGGACAGGTCAGGCATCTTACCGCTTCTCTCCTTGAGCTATCAAAAAGGCGGAAGGCCCACTTGTGGACCCTCCGCCCGTAATTTATCAGCCCTGCAGCTCACCTTTGCTACAGGTCAGGTAATCTCGAAGTATTCCATCAGGCGATCGGCCACCGAACTGATCACTTTCTCTGAGATGTAGGAGGGATCCTGCAGTTTCTTCTTTGCGGCCTCAACGAGCTCCCAGCGGATCTCCGGCGCCTGTTTGGCCATACTGGCGGCCTGATAGACTTCGGCCTTGCTCTTGGCCTCTTCGCTGAGATTGATGGAGTCCGCCCCTTGGCTCTTCTTGGGTTTGTCCGCGGGCTTTGTTTTTTTGAAACTCTGTACCGGATCCTGGGGTCCGATTCGTTCAATCGTCATCGCCAGCCGTATTCCTTTCATTTACCAGTATCGTCACGCTTGACATTCAACTTGATGTTTTTATTCACCCATGACGAACAGGCAAAACTCTCCTCTAATTTTCGTCCTTCCCTCCAGTTCCGTCAAGAGCTTTTTAGGTTTTCCTTGCAGGAATTCCTCATGGATTTTCGTCATCTCCCGACCGATCAGACACTTCCTCTTTGGGGCCAGAGAGTGCAGATCCTGAAGCAGCTTGAGAATCCTGTGTGGAGATTCGAACAAAACAATGCCCTCACCGCGTTCCAGCAGCGCTTTGAGCTGCCCGCGCCTTCGTCCTCCTTTGGGAGAGAGAAAACCGGCAAAGGTGATCTTACCGGTGGCCTCTCCGCTGACGCTCAAGATCGCCGACAGGGCCGAGGGTCCGGGAACGGGTACGATCTTCACGTCCTGTTCCCGCGCTAAAGCGACCAGGTACGATCCGGGATCGGAGACACCGGGGGTTCCCCCATCCGTGATCAAAGCGATCCGCTTTCCCTGCCGGAGCTGCTCCAGAAGTCGGGGAGCGGTCTTCTTCATGTTGTGGCTGTGGAAAGGGATCAAAGAGGCTTTGAGTCCGTAATGATTCAGCAGTTTGAGGCTCTGCCGGGTGTCTTCGCAGGCGATCAGATCCACCTCTCCCAGCACCCGAAGCGCCCGGCCGGAGATGTCTTCCAGGTTTCCGATCGGTGTGGCCACGATATACAGCATCGGTTCAATGTACACGAAGAAAAGTAAATTTGCCAACGGAGAGATCTGGCATTACCATTGAAATCGGAGCAACTCTATGAAGAAGAACCGCAAGACGCAAGCCAAACAGAGAGAAAGCAAAACCAAGGAACCGATGCGAACCCTTCTCAAGCAGGAGGGCAAGATGGTCCACGGCACACGGGGCAAACCGACCCGGGGGCCCCGCGGGAACAAGCACTAAACCGCTCTCGCGGGGGCTTCGACCCCTGGTCCCAAGCCCCCGCCTTGTCAACTTCTCGCCTTCGATCTATTATCACCACCATGTTGGACCTCAAGTATATCCGGGATAACCTGGAACAGATCATCGAAAACACGAACAACCGCCAGGTAGATGCGGATCCCCGGCGGGTCGTCCAGCTCTACGATCAGCGCAATCAGCTGCTTCAGGAAAGCGAAGCTCTCAGGCACCGGCGAAATCTCAATGCCCAGGCTATGAAACAGAAGGTGGATCCCGACGAACGGCAGCGGCTGATCGAGGAGGGAAAAAGCATCAAAGGACAGATATCCGACCTGGAAAAGAGCCTGGAACAGCTGGCTGGGGAGCTGACCGCCGAGCTGGTCAAAATACCCAACCTCTCCCACCCCGAGGCCCCTGTGGGCAAGGGGGAGGAGGACAACCGGGAGATCAAACGCTGGGGCAAACCGTCGGATTTTTCCTTCCCGGTCAAGGATCACCTCCAGCTGGCCCAGGAGCTCGATTTGATAGACTTCGAAAGCGCCGCCCGGGTGAGCGGCCCGAAATTCTACTATTTGAAGAATGAAGCAGTACACCTGGAGCTGGCCTTGACCCGCTATGCCCTGGACACCTTGCAGAGCGAGGATTTTGTACTGACCATCACCCCTGATATCGCCAAGGAAGAGGTGGTGGAGGGAATCGGATTCAACCCGCGGGGAGAAGAGTCCAACATCTACACGATAGAGGGAACCGGCACCTGCCTGGTCGGCACCGCGGAGATCACCCTTGGCGGCTACTACGCCGGTCAGATCCTGGCTGCAGAGGATCTGCCAATAAAGATGGCCGGGGTCTCTCACTGCTTTCGACGGGAAGCGGGTGCGGCCGGACAGTACTCCAAAGGGCTGTACCGGGTACACCAGTTCAGCAAGGTGGAGATGTTCATCTTCTGCAAACCCGATCAGTCCGATGCCATGCATCAGTACCTCCTGGATATCGAAGAAAGGATCTTCCAGGGATTGGAAATTCCCTACCGCGTGGTCGACACCTGCACGGGGGAATTGGGCGGTCCGGCCTACCGTAAATTCGATTTAGAGGCCTGGATGCCCGGCAGGGGAGAGAAGGGGGACTGGGGAGAGGTCACCAGCGCGTCCAACTGTACCGATTATCAGGCCCGCCGCCTGGCCATCCGCTTCAAAGAGGAGGGGAGAAACCGGTTCGTACACATGCTCAACGGTACGGCCGTGGCCATGTCCCGGGCTCCCATCGCAATCCTGGAGAACCATCAACAGCCCGACGGCTCGGTGCGCATCCCCGAAAAACTCGTTCCCTACACTAGATTTGACAGGATCCCGGCAAAATGAAAACCCCGATCGAGGTGCTGCAGGACTCCGGCTACAAGGTCTACCACAGCAACACCTCGGCACTGGATCGCTACTTCCGCATTCCTTCCGGACCCTCCTTGTATCTGCTGACGGACTGTTCCCTGATCAGTCTGGCCGGCATCTTCGAGGATCTGGAGTATCCGGGTTTGGTGTATGAGGAAGCGTTGGTTCGACGGGGCAGGAAACGCTTCCTGTTTCATTGCTACGACGATGAGGTGGCTCCTCCCCCCCGACCTTTTACCGTTCAGGAGCTTCTCTACGACCCGGAGAGGGGGGCCTTTCTCGACGCTTTGGACATCTATCCTGACCTGCGCAAAACGCAGTTGGTTCGGCAAAGAGGAGGATCGTCACTGCTGTATCTGACGGTGGCGGCCGTCCTCATCTCCCGATATCACTACCAGGTGGATCCGGTTTCTTTTTCCCTGGAGCCGCCATTTGCCGAGCCGGACACTGCCTTTCAACGGGAGCTGCTGCTGGCGGTGCTGACCGGAGCCAATCCCTACAAGGGCCTGTCCCTCCTGTATTCAAGCGGTTTCGTCGAAACCTTCTGGCCGGAGCTGCAGAAGATGTCCGGAGTGCCTCATCACAAGGACTACCACCCGGAGGGAAACGGCTGGGAACACACCCTGGAAACCTTTAAATATAGAAAAGGACACGACCCGGTCCTCTCCCTGGCCCTGCTGCTTCACGATATCGGCAAACCCGAGGCGGTAAGCACTCCGGAGAGAGCCTTCGACGGGCACGCCGAGCTTGGGGCCGAGGTCGCCGCCCGATTTCTCGGCCGGCTCGGCTTCGACCTCTCCTGGATCCGGGACGTGACCTTTCTGATACGCTACCACATGATGCCGGCGGCGCTGAAGCAGCTTCCCATCTACCGCTGCGAACGGATCATGGATTCTCCCCTGTTCCCGCAGCTGCTCGAACTGTATCGGGCGGATCTGTCCGCCTCCTACTGGAGTCCGGAGAGCTACTATCAGGCCTGCCAGGTGTACCGCAACTACCGCAAACACAAGGCCAACCCCTACCGGTACAAGGACGGCAGGAAGCACTCCCGGCCGATGCTGAACTGAGGTTGCCGGAGCTGCGGTAAACCATAAAATCGAGTAATCTTAGGCGTAACGGTCCAGCAGGAACTCACGAAGAAGATCGAGGGTAGGCTCGAGGGGGACCGCCTGCTTTTTCCTGTCCAGCGCTTCCTGCAAAGTGGCGGGCAGCTGCGGGACGGCTCCGGTGGCCTGCTCGACGATGTCGACGAACTTTCCGGGGTGGGCCGTAGCCAGAGAGAGGATCTGTCCTGAGTACCCGGAGTCCTCGAGGTACCTGCGGGAAGCCAGCACACCAACGGCGGTGTGGGGATCGATCAATATGCCGCTGTCCCGGTACACCCGACGCATGGTCTGGCGGGTTTCCTGATCGGTGATCACCACTGCCTTAATCCGTTTTCGCATCTTCCTCACGCTGCCCTCGAACAGGACCACCAGGCGCTCGAAGTTGCTGGGATAACCCACATCCATGGCGTTGGAGATTGTTTTCAGCGAACGCCGCGGCCGGAACTCCCCGGTGATCAGGTACTCGGGAACCACGTCGTTGATGTTGGTGGCGGCGATGAATCCGTCGACCTCCATTCCCCACCTCCAGGCGTACACGCCCGCAGTGAGATTGCCGAAGTTGCCGCTGGGGACACAGATCATCCTTCTCTTGTTTTTTCCCGGCGCCAACCGCAGAGTCCCGTAGATGTAATAGAGCGCTTGGGGCAGCAACCGCCCCAGGTTTATCGAATTGGCGGAGCTCAAGGACAGGTTCTTGCGCAGCTCGGAATCCATAAATGCCTGTTTGACAAGTCTCTGACAGTCGTCAAAACTACCCTGGATCTCCAGGGCGGTTACATTGCCTCCCACGGTGGTCAACTGCTGCTCCTGTAGCGCGCTGACCCGGCCTGAAGGATAAAGGATCACCACTTCGATGTTCGCCTTTCCCTGAAAAGCCCGTGCTACGGCGCTGCCGGTGTCTCCGGAGGTGGCAACCAGAATCACGGCCCGGCGACTTTCCTGCCGAAGGAACTCTTCCATCACCGAAGCCAGAAAAGAGGCCCCGAAATCTTTGAATGCGCAGGTAGGCCCGTGAAAGAGCTCCAGCAGGGTCAACCTCTCTTCCAGCGGCTGCAAAGTCGGTTCGAAGGTGAAGGCCCGATCGCACACGCGCCGCGCCGCCTCCGGGCCCAGCTCATCACCGAGCAGCTCGCCGACAACTGCCGCCGCCAGCTCGGCAAAACTCGTCGCTGCCGAGAATCCCGCTATCCGGGAACTCAGCTGCGGCTGCTCAGCCGGAACGTAGAGACCGCCGTCCTCCGGCAAAGCGGAAAACACGGCTTGTCGGAAGCTGACGAGCTTTTTCCCGGTTGCCGATCCGACTCTGGTACTGATGAACTTCATCATTCCCCACCCTGCTGCAAATCCAGAATCACGGGTCCGGATTTATTGATCCCGGACAGGTACACATCGCTATCCAGGCCCGCTTGGGCAAATGCACTCTGCATAGCCGCACCGACATCTCGGGCTTCCTGCATCGATCGGCAGAGAGCAAAAACCGAGGGACCTGAACCGGAGATCGAGCAACCCAGGGCACCACCTTCCAATGCCGCCTGCTTGACCTTGGAGAAACCCGGGATCAGCAATCCCCGTCGCGGCTCGGCGACGACATCCTGCAGGGAACGGCCCAACAGATCCAGATTTCCCTGATACAGGGCTGCAACCAACGCGGCCAGATTGCCCCACTGCCGCACCGCATCACTCAAGCGCAGCTCCTTCTTCAGAATACGCCGGGCATCCTCGGTCTTGATCTCGGTATGGGGGTGCACCGTGGCGACCGTCAGTCCTGCGGGTACCGGCAGCTGCACTACATCGAGAGGATTGTAGCTGCGGATCAGCACGAAGCCTCCCAGAAGTGCAGGGGCAACATTGTCGGCATGGGCCGATCCGCAGGCCACCTCCTCGGCCTCCATGGTAAAAGGCAGCAGCTCCCTGGCTGTATAGGGGCTGCCGGCCAATACGTTGGCGGCGTAGACCGCGGCGACGGAACTTGCCGCGGAGCTGCCCAATCCGGAGCTCATCGGCATCTGTTTGCGTACGGTCACCTCCAGGCCGAAGGGAAAATCGATTGCCTCGAGGAAGCGCCTGGCCGCTACCGAAGCGGTATTCTTGTCGGGATCCCTGGGTAGTTGACCGTCATCCCCCTCCACGGCCAGAATGTCTACCCGTTTCTCCGGGATTCTTCTCAAGACTACCGTGTCACCGGGCCGCTCCAGGGCAAAACCCAACACATCGAAACCGGAAGCCACATTCGCTACGGTAGCCGGCGCAAACACCGCTATCGTTCCTCTGTTCACTGCTGTCTCGTTCCGATTCATATTGGATTGTTCCATCGACAATTTGTATCTCGCCTCATTATTCAACGGTCCCCGATTCAATCCAGAAAAGCCCGATGCAAGGTTCTGAGGGCTCCAGCTTTTGCCGCCTTCTCGATGACGAAGGAGATATTCGTCTCCGAGGAACCCTGAGCGATCGCCAGGATGTTGATTTTCGAAGCTCCAAGGGCACTGAACAACTTCCCGGAGATCCCCGGAGTCCCCCTCATATTCTCACCGATAGCCGCCAGGATGGCCAGGTCTTTTCGCAGATCGAAATTCTGAATCTGCTTGGCCCGAATCTCCGGTGCCAATTCCTCCCGCAGAGCTTCCAGCGCCCTTTCGGCCTCCTGCTGGCGAAACAAGACGCAGATGCTGTGCTCCGAGGAGGCCTGGGAGATCATGATGATGTTCACCGCGGCCCTGGCCAGGGTGGCGAAGATACGCGCGGCAATCCCGGGAACGCCGACCATACCGCCCCCCTCGATATTGACCAGCGCCACCGGCTCTATCGAGGCGATTCCCGCGATGGCGGTTTGTTTGCGTTCGGGATCGGCGCAGATCCGCGTGCCCGGTCTCTCCGGCTTTTCCAGGCTGCGAATCTGTATCGGTACCCCCGCCTCCATGGCCGGAACCAGGGACTGGGAGTGGATCATGCGGGCTCCAAAATAGGACAGCTCCATCGCCTCCTGGTAGCTCAGCTGCGGGATCACGAAGGCTTCCCCCACATAGCCCGGATCGGCGCTCATCACACCATCCATCCCGGTCCACATCTCGATCAGCTCGGCTTGTAAGGCCGCCGCAATCAGGGAGGCACTCAGATCGCCCTCGTCCGGCTGCAGAGCGCTGAAAGCCCCCTGGTCGGTGTGGGCGATTCCACACGGGACGATCCGGATACCCTCTCCCTCCCCCAGATTTTCAACGATCGCATCGTAGCTGGCCTGATGGTCCACCTGGAACATGCCGTGGGCGTTTCTACGCAGCAGGATCCCCGGGTTGTTCACGGTGCTAACCGTGAAACCCTCGATATCCAGGTAGCGGCTGATCAGGATGCAGCTGATCTGCGCTGCGAAGCTGTATACCAGATCGAGTGTGCGGGGGGAGCACTCTTGTATCAACTGGACCCCATGGAGGATATCCTCGAGGTCATTCAGCAGAATCTGCACCGCCGTAATCACTCCGGATTGCTCCCGGGGACTGAACAGCCCCCGGATGATCTCCAAAACCGGCTCCCGGATCGCTTCTATCCGCTCCAGATAGCCGCCGGAACCCTCTGCGGCCTGCTCCGCCGCCTCAGCCAGCGCATCCCGCACGCCCTGGAGGGAAGACACCACCAGCACCAGGCCGGCGTTTTTTTCCGCTGCCAGGCCTACCACCCGGCGCAGAGTCTTGATGGATTGTGCATTGTTCAGGGCTTGTTCCCCGAAGCCGAGTACTCTCATTTGGCGCAATACTACCGCCTACCGTTAGAAAAATCTATCCCAAGCTGAAAAAGGTAGGACCAGGCGGTCTTCTTGTACCCGATCCCTCTCCGGATCTCTTGCAGGTAATCCGGAGTGACCTGGCCTGTGGATTCGGTCACTAGTAAAACCGCGGTGTCTTGCTTACGGCGATGAATGATGCCCCCTGGAAGAATAAATAAAGTCCAGATCCCCCCAAGGAAATCTGGACTTGAGAATTGTCGTGTTTCTGTAGGGTCGCTACAGAAAGAGCTTAGAAGCTGCCGGGCCTGGTTATCTTGAAGTTACCGAAGCTTGCTGCCAGGCTGTTGGTTCGCACGGAGATGTAATTGCCGCCGCGGATCGGCCCGCCCAGGCTGAAGCGGTAGTAGTAGTTGGGAATCACAGGATCCCAGACTTTCACCTCCCCGGTATTGTAGTTGACCCGGGCTTTTATCGGCAGAGCGTACATCCCCATTCTTTCGAGGTTGATGTCTTTCAGCCGGTTCATCGGCAGCTCGTATGCCTTGGGATCGTGTACCATGTCCATCATCGAATGAGCTTCGCTGTAGTATGCCTGGCCGTACACACCGGAACCCCCGTAGAAGTTCGGGTCCAGGGTCAACCAGAGCAGGAAGGATTTGCCGTTACCCCAGCTTTTACCTCTGGCAGCACTGTCGATGCCGATATGAAATCCGAAGGCGCCGAACATATCCTGGCCTCCGTCGATGTACTTCACATCGAACTCGTACTGCATGATTCCACTCTGGGGAAGCCTCATAAAGGCCTGAGCCATCCCCGCCTTGGTGCTGCGCTGTACCAGGCGATCTCCAACCATGCTCCAATCCCCATAGGCGGCGGTCCATCCGTCCATGTTCTGGGAAAAGAGGAAGGCCGGGAGGACCAAAAACAGAAGGCAGAGCAAAACGACTATACGTTTCATCCCACTATTCCCCCTTAGACTATAAATTTTGTTTCCTCGACATCGCAGTCCTCGTTTCCAACTGGAAGGAAGGATTGCAATGTCTTCTTCCAGCCAAAATGGCTGTCATAGGAATGAGGATACGATCCTTATGATAAATGCTATCATACCGTATATCAAGCTTTTTTTTCAACTTTTACGCCGAACAGTTGTCCCAGAAAATAGGTTTCCCGAGACTCGTTGCGGGACGCCTTTGGTTTGAATGCCCTGGCTCGGCGAAACAAAGCCCTCATCCGCTTCAGCAACAGTCCCTCTTCACCTCCCTGGAATACCTTTACCACCAGATGCCCCCCCGGCTCGAGGGTGCGTTCAGCGATCTCGAGCACCCGTTCGGCGATTTCCAGGGAGCGCTGAGCATCGACCACGCCGCTGCCGCTTGTCCGGGGAGCCGCATCGCTCAGAATCACGTTAAAAGGCCCCATTTCACTCACGGCGGTGAGTACCGCTTCAGAAAATATGTCCCCCTGAAGAAAGCTGTACCGCCCTTCGGAAGGCTGTGGAATACTGACCGCTTCCAGATCGACCCCGAACAATTGACCTCTAGGGCCGAGGCGCTGCAGACAGTACTTGCTCCAGCTTCCGGGCGCCGATCCGATATCCAGGACCTTCTGACCTGCTTTGAGCAGCGCGAAACGCTCCTGCATCTCCTCGAGCTTGAAAACCGAACGAGCCGGGAAGTCTTTCTGTTTGGCTAATCTGCTGTAGTAGTCCGCGCTTCTTTTCATCCAGTCCCCTTGTAGAAAGCTCAGGATCGGATACACTAACTGAATGGATTCTATCCCTTTGCTGGAACGTTTGAAAGGCAAGCTCGAGGCGATCGAAATCGAGCTTCAGCGGGTCATTCCTCACAGAATCGAAGATGGATGGGCGCACCATCAATCCGGCCACCAATTGGACTCGATTCCCGCCGGGTTGTGGCAGGAAATCAGCGAGCCGGCCCGTGATCTGCTGGGTCGAGGGGGCAAACGATGGCGTCCCCTGTTCATGCTTCTCTGCGCCGAGATGTACGGCGACTGGAAGCTGGCGCTTCCCCTGACTCCGATGGTGGAGATCGCTCACAACGGCAGCCTGATCGTGGACGACATAGAAGACGGAGCAGTGCAAAGGAGGGGTGAGCCGTCCGAACATATCAAATTCGGTATGGATCTTGCTTTGAACGCCGGCAACCTGATGTACTTCCTTCCCGCACGGGTTATCGATACCGGCTCCTTCACGGACGCTCAACGACTGATTCTTCATCGCTACTACGTGGAGGATATGGTCAGGCTGCACTTCGGTCAGGGTCTCGACATTCTGTGGCACAGAGACCACGAAAACATCCCCAGCGAAGAGCAGTACAGGGAGATGTGCCGTCTCAAGACCGGCGGACTGTCCCGCCTGGCCGCCAGGGCTGCGGTGATCGCCGTCGGGGGGGAGGAAAATACCGCTGACCAGCTGGGCCGGATTGCCGAGGAATTTGGAGCCTGCTTCCAGATAATCGATGACGTTAAAAATCTGGGACCGGGGGTACCGGGAAAACAGCGGGGAGATGACATCATCGAGGGCAAGAAGAGCCTGCCCATAATCCTCTACCTGCGCCGGCATCCGGAGCAAAAATCCAGAATCCGCGGCTTCTTCGAGGTTGCCGGCGGAAAGGACGAAAAAGCCGCCTGGGGCGCCGTCGAGGAACTGATCGACCTGATCGTTCCCTCCGGATGTCTGGAAGAGGCGCAGCAGCAGGCCCGGGACCTTCTGTTGGAAACCAGGTGCAACCTCGAGGTTCTTGCCCCCCCATCCGCAGCGAGGGATCAACTCATCGAACTGGCCGACCTGCTGATTACGGGTTGACGAATCGGCTTTCACATACGTACTTTCAAGCTATGAATGAGCTTCCCCTCTACAAGCGGCCTCTCTCATACCGTTTTTACAATGCCACCCTTATCCTCATTATTGTCAACATTGGCATGTACCTGATCAGCCTCCTGTTTTCCAACCGCATTATATCGACTCCATATGCCAGGTATCAGTTTGTGAATTACTACCTGGCTCTGATCCCGTACAGGATCGTCGCCGACAGGGCAATTTGGCAGGTTGTGACCTACATGTTCATCCATGGAGGCTTCGGTCACATCTTTTTAAACATGTTGGTCTTATTCATATTCGGTACGCGACTGGAGCAGAGGCTGGGAAGCTCCGAATTCCTGCTCTATTACTTCATCACCGGCGTGGGTGCCGGAATTGCCACACTGGCGGTCAACTGGTACACAGGCATGGCGACCGTAGCTGTGGTAGGCGCCTCCGGGGCGATTCTCGCCGTGGTGCTGGCCTTCGCCACTTTTTTCCCGGACACTACAATTTTAGTCTTTTTCATACCCCTGCCCGCCCGGGTCGCAGTGCTCGCGGTCACGGGACTCGAGATCTTTTCACTGGTTTTCCGAACCCGCAGCGGGGTCGCCCATCTGACCCATCTGGCCGGATTCGTCTTCGGTTATCTGTACTTCCTCATCCGTTTGGGGATCAATCCGGCCAGGGTGTTTTTCAGACGCCGATAGTGTTCTGCCGATATTAAGGGAGAATGCTTCGACAACCGATCTCGATTGCGCTTCTGTTCCTCCTTCCCCTGCTCTGCCATGCTCAGAGCAACCCGATCAACCTGCGCCTGTGGTGCGAGCTCGAACCGATGGTGCAGGAAAACGAGGACTACCCCCTAACCACCGAAGAGGCTCAACGCCGCGCCCTGGAGGAAGCCCGGGCTGTCCTGTCCGGCATGATCTACGGCTACCGCTTCCGTTACACCCCCGGAGATGCGGTTCGCAAGATCGATGAGGAATTCCTCATAACCCCGGTCGCCGAGATCCTCTGGGGTGATCCGAACATGACGATTACCGACGCCTACGTCAAAGACAGCCTGCTGTTCGTCAAGGTGACCTACCAGCTGGAGGAATTTCAGGTCGCCCGCAGACGGGCCTGGTCGAGCAATTCCGTGGAGGCCAGCTCGGGGGTCGGCAGTCACAGCGTTTTCACAGTAACCAGTCCCGAGGGCAAACGGCAGGCCCTCCAGGAAGCGCTGAAGAACGCGGTGCGGGAAGCCCTTCGACCCGTGTATTTCAACAAACCCCGGGAAGTGACCGGGGAGATCCTCATCTGGAACGAGCCCCATACCGTTATTCAATCCGGCACATACACGACTCGAGCCGATGTGAAGCTGCGGGTAAAAGAGATCCGCTCGTATAGCCTCTTCTGACAAAAATCAGTATTGTTGCCCTATGGACATGAAACGACTGCTCTTGGCGGCGTTTGCTCTGCTCACCCTCGTGACGGCTTTGTCCGCCCAGGAGGAAGAACGGGAAGAGCCCAGTGAGTTCGTACTTGTCTACAGTCCCAAAAACCTCGTGCTGGACCCGAGGCATATCTACACGACGATGGAATCGGAGCTGTCCACGGGCATCTACGAAGGCTTGCTGAGCTATCATCCCTTTTCACTGGAGCCGATCCCGGCGGTCGCTTCACAGTGGAAGATAAGTCCCGACCGAACCACTTACACCTTCACTTTGCGGGAAAACGCCCGCTTCAGCAATGGTGATCAGGTGCAGGCTCAGGACTTTCTGGATTCCTGGCTGCGGGTGCTGGAGCCCGGCGCCGGGGCAGAGTACTCATTTTTGCTCGACATTATCAAAGGAGCCAGGGACTACCGCCTGGGCCGGGATGTCGAAGACGAAGACCTGGGAATCCGGGTGATCTCCCCCACGCAGCTGGAAGTCGAGCTGGAGAGGCCGGCCAGCCATTTTCTCAAAATTCTCTGCCACATGACCTTTGCACCGGTTCATTCCTCCTACAGGGACAGAAACGGATGGGACCGGGATTCAACCCTCATCGGCAACGGACCCTATTACATCCACGAAAGAAAGGACAACGAGCTGGTACTGAAGAAGAACCAACTGTATTGGGATGCCTCCAGGGTTGAGCTGGAAAGCTTGCGGATTCGATTCATGGATGATCCGGCGGCCATCAGCCGGGGTTTCAACAACGGAAAGATACATTGGTCGAACAACTGGGACACCGAACTGCTTCTTGACCGTACCAAGATCGTGTTCAATCCCCTTTTCGCCACCAGTTACTTCTTCTTCGTCTGCGCCGACGAACCCTGGGGGGACGAAAGGGTACGCCGGGCCCTGGCCCTTCTGGTACCGTGGGATCAGATCCGCAATGAGGATGAGGTGCTTCTGCCGACCAGCAATCTCATTCCCGGAATCCCGAGATATCCGGAAGTCGAAGGCATTGAAAGGTCAAACCGCGAAGAGGCGTTCGAGCTGCTGGCTCAGGCGGGCTATCCCGGCGGACGGGGCCTGCCGGAGGTGGTCTTCAAGCTCCCGGGAGATTCGGAGAGCCGCCGCATCGCCGAGCTCATGGCCGGCACCTGGAAGGAAGATCTCGAGCTGGAGGTTGTCTTTCGATCATTTCCCTTCGAGATTTATCTTGATGAGGTAAAGAAGACGGACTTCACGATCGGCTCCGCCACCTGGATCGGCGACTACGCCGATCCCCTGACTTTCCTGCAGATGTGGACAACCGACAGCAATCTCAACGACGCCCGCTTTTCTGATGAAAACTTCGACTCCCTCATCGAGCGGTCATTCGGTGAAGAGGCACAGCAGAGGTATGAAACCCTAGGGGAGAGCGAGGGCGTCCTGCTTCAGAAGGCGGTGGTTTTGCCGGTAAGCCATACCCCGGCGTTCAACCTGATCGATCTGGACAGGGTGGAGGGGTGGTTTCCGAACGTCCTGAACATCCATCCACTCAAGTACCTACGTTTCCGGGCCCTTCGGTTGCCCCCCGGAGTGGTAAGACTCTGAATCTCTTCTCCTGACCCTGCGTCTGCGGCCGAGTTGCTCCAGCAGACGCTGAATCTGCTCCCGAAAGAGAAAACCCACGACGAACAACACAACCGCAACGAAGAAGATCGTTCCGGCCAGTATCCAGCGTCTATCTGCGGCGGCATCTCCGATGAGAGCACTGCCGATGATACCGGGAATCCTCCCCAGGGTCGAAAATAACAGGAAGACGTGGAGCCGCATCACGGACAGTCCCGCCACATAGCAGAGAATATCCTTCGGGATCCCGGGGATCAGAAAAAAAAGGAAGAAAGACAACCTGGCTTTCGGGGAACGGGTAATTCTGCGTGCCCCTTCGACCTTTCGCGCCGAGAACAGTACGTTGACGAAGGGTACACCCAGAAGACGGGAGATCAAGAAGTTGAAAGTCGCTCCCAGGGTGATGCCGATCAGGGAGAGAAACGTGCCCATCCACAGGCCGAACATATAACCGCCGGCTACCTGAGGTATTTCCCCCGGGATGAAGAAAAACACGACCTGGAAGGCCTGCACCGCCACGAAGACCAGAGGAGCGATCACTCCGGTGGCGCGGATCCATTCCCGCAGCGTCTGAGGAGAGCTGAACAAGGTCCACAACTCGCTCCAGAACAGGATCGTCAATACGAGGAGTGCGAGAAACAGGAGGGGAAAAGCGACTATAGACAACACTCTTCGGATCGTCATGGTGTACTCGAGACTGCACCATTATGAACCGAATGCTACTCCTTTGACTACGTTTGCCTTTTTTTGTATTATTCTCCCTGTAATGGCGACAACACCAAAGAAATCCTCTCAGACCAAAAAAGCAGCAAAGAGCACTACCAAGTCCAAGAAGAAACCTACTGCCAAGAGCACCACCGGCAAGAAGAGCGTTGCGGAGACAAAGACGGCCAAGAAGGCAGCGCAGAACAGGAAATTTGCCGCAGCCAAATCCACCTCGAAGAGAACTTCGGCTCGAAGCAAGAGCTCTTCCACCGCAAAGACAGCTGCGAGCGCGGCCAAGACAAAACTCGGCAGATCCCGCACATCCCGCACACGCAAGCTGAGATACAAGAAGGGACAGGAGATCGTCTATCCTCTCCAGGGCGTGGGTCAGATCAAAACGATCGAAGAACGGATCTTTCTCAACAAAAAGCTCCTGTACTACATCATCTATCTGGAAGTTTCGGACATGACGATCATGGTTCCGGTGGACAAGGCGGACGAGCTGGGGATCCGGCCGATCGTGGACAAACGTCAGGCCAACAAAGCCCTCAAGCTGATTTCAGAGGAATACGAGCCGGTACCGACGGATTGGAAGGCTCGCTATCAAAACAATCTGGACCTGTTGAAGAAGGGCAGTGTGCTCGATATAGCGACTGTTGTTCGCGCCCTCTATCACCGCAGCAGGATCAAAGAGCTTCCCATCCTGGAGCGGAAACTTTACGACAGCGCCTTGAAACTTCTCGTGGATGAGATCTCCTTCTCCCTGCAGAAGGGCAAGGAGGAGGTAGAGGAGCTGGTTATAAGCAAGATGGAGGTGAATTGAGCTGCGACGCGGTTATCATTACCGCCGCCGGGTCCAGCAAGCGCTGGGCGGACCAGCGAAAAAAAGAGTATACCTCTATGGACGGTCGTCCGGTTTTGAGCCGGGCGGTCGAGCCGTTCCTGGAGATCAGCCCTGCCCTGCAGCTAATCATCACCTTGCCTCCAGCGGATATCCCCATGGTTCGGCACATGCTCAGGCTTCAGATCGACAGCGAACAAATCCACCTGGTCGCCGGAGGAAATACCCGTCAGGAATCGGTTCGCCTCGGCCTGGAATCCCTGCAGGAGCAGCCGCCGCAGGTCGTGTTGATCCACGATGGTGCCCGGCCCTGGATCGACGGGGCTCTGATCAGCAGAGTCCTGGAGGGCACCCGCAAGTGGGGCGCCTGCATTCCTGTTTTGGATGCCAGCGAAGCTCCGAAGAGGATCGGACCTTCGGGACTGATACTGGAGGATCTGCCCAGGGAACAGTTCAAACTGGCCCAGACACCTCAAGGATTCCTATACGATCGGATCCTGGAAGCGCACCGGCGGGTCAAGGGCAGTTCACATCTGTTTCTCGACGACGCGGAGCTCTACGCCCTCTGCTGGTCAGGAGTGTTTACCGTTCCCGGAGACAGGAAAAACAGGAAGATCACCTACCAAGAGGACCTGCCATGAGAATCGGATTCGGCTATGACAGTCACCGCCTGGTGCCGGGGCGAGCCCTTGTTCTCGGGGGCGTAAATGTTCCCAGCACCCTGGGGCCGGAGGCGCATTCGGACGGGGACGCTGTGATCCATGCCCTGATCGACGCCCTGCTTGGAGCCTGCGCCCTAGGTGACATCGGACAATTGTTCCCGCCATCCGACGAGCAGTTTCAGGACATCTCCAGCCGGATCCTTCTCAAGCGTTCCCTCGGAGTGCTTGCAGAAGAAGGATTTCAACCCAGGAACGTAGACGCCACGATCCTGCTGGATTCGCCTCGGCTTGGACCTTATGTCGATCAGATGCGAAGCGTTCTCAGCGCGGATCTGGGCATTCCCGGCACCGCGATCTCGGTGAAAGCAAAGACCAGAGAAGGGTTGGGCCCGACCGGCCAGGGCAGTGTCGTGGAGGCCTATGCCGTGGCTCTGGTGGAGGAACCGTGAGTCCCCAGGCGGGAAGTTCCCCGACCGCTCACCCGCCTGCCGGCAGGGTGCAGGAGACGATCATCGATTCCCTCCAGGAGTATCTGAAGGGCTCCCCCCTTCCTTCGGTCTCCGCAGTAGCCGAGCGTAAGCCCGATCCCTTCCACATCCTGGTCTCCACCATGATCTCCCTGCGCACCAAAGACGAGGTGACCGCCTCCGCCTCCGAGCGGCTGCTGTCCCTGGCGCCCACGGCGCACAAGCTCGCCCGGCTGGGCCAGAAGCAGATCGCCGAGCTTATCTACCCCGCGGGCTTCTACAACACCAAGGCGAAGAATCTGAAAGCCATGGCGGAAGTACTGGTTGGCCGCTACGCCGGCCGGGTACCGGAAAGCATGGAGCAGCTGCTCGAGCTGCCCGGGGTGGGACGGAAAACCGCCAACCTGGTGCGCAACCTCGGCTACGGGTTGGACGGGATCTGTGTGGACACCCACGTGCACCGCATCTCCAACCGCCTGGGCTGGGTTCGGACAAAGACCCCGGAGCAGACCGAGAGCGCTCTGGAGGAGGTTCTTCCCCGCCGGTACTGGATCCCGATCAATGAGCTGCTGGTCCGCTTCGGGCAGACCGTCTGCACGCCGGTGAGCCCGTTCTGCTCCCGCTGTCCGATCGGTGACCGTTGCCCGAGGATCGGGGTGGAGCGCTACCGCTAGGACCATTCTTGTCTTGACGCTGAAGCCCGCTGCGACGTATCGTTTCTAACGAACGGAAAATGAGTAGCAAACACGACAAGCTGCGCGGAGCCAAGCCTGTCAATCGCTGGGTCAATGTTTTCACCAGGCTCTTCGTGGAACCGGTGGTCCGGCAAGTATTCAGGCTGAAGGCGGTCAACCCGGAAATCATCCCCCATACCGGTGCCGGGATCATCGTGGCCAACCACGTGAACCTGTTCGATCCGCCGTGGATCTACAGCGTGTTGAGCAGGCCGGTGCACTTCGTGGCCACCGAAGAGCTGTTCCGCAAGACAATCCTCGGCGCCGCCCTCCGGTCGGTGGGCGTCTTTCCCATCCGCAAGGCGGCCCAGGACTCCCAGTCGGTGAAGAACATCATCAAGCTGTTGAGGAGGGAGGAGGTGCTGGTCGGTATATACCCGGAGGGCAACCGCAGCTGGGACGGTACCAACAGCCCAATCATCCCGACGATCGCCAGGGTCATCCGGCGCATGCGGGTGTCGGTGTATTCCTGCCGGGTCGAAGGGGGTTATCTGCACTTTCCCCGCTGGTCGAGAAAGATACGTCCGATTCCCATCCGTCTGGTTTTCAACAAACTGTACGACGGGGACAGCCTGCCGGATTCGGACGAGAAGATAATCACCGATATTGCCGCCGCGATCCGCATCCGGGATTACCAGCTCACGCTTCCGGAGGCCAAGCGCCGGGTCTCCGGCCTGGCTCTGGGGATAAACAGAATCCTCTACCGCTGTCCCCACTGTCACAGCCTCGAGAGCCTGAGAGCCGTGGAGCAGAAATCCACGAACCGGGTGGAGTGCCGGAGCTGCTACTCGACCTGGGAAGTTGATCTGGGAAGCCGTCTAACCCCTGTCGATGACCACGGCGCCGCCTCGGGAGAACCCCGGACCGTCGCCCAGCTGTATCAACAGATCAAGGCGGTGCCCCTGAACCCCATCCATTCCAGCCTGAACGAACTCGAAGAGGGGGAGCAGCTGTACCTGGTCAGCCGACCGCACTTCCTCTATCGCGAAAGATCGTATCCCGAGCTGCGGATCTTCGGCTTTGGAAGGGCTTTTCTAACCGACAGGCGATTCGTCTTTCAGGGCTGGTCGACCAGAAGGGGTAGAGTTCGCGTATCCGCGACTCTCGAAGAGATCCAATCTCTCAGCGTCGAGCCGGGAGACAAGCTGCACTTCACTTACAGGAAAGTGCTCTATCGTATTCCCTTCCACCGGGAAAGCGCCGTCAAGTGGTACGATTTTTTGTCTCAACTCATTGAACGAAGGAAAGCAGCGATCTCAGCCAAAGCCTAGCGATCCCGAACAAGCGATCCCAAACAACTTGACATTTCTATTTTACCCGGGTAAAATATCGCCATGGAAACAGAAAAGCAATATACGGCCTTCGAGGGATTCACCCGGATCGCGGAGGGAAACCTCGAGACGGTGCTGAGGACTCTATGGGAAACCCGGGAAGCAGAGAGCCGGATCCTAATCTTCGAAAACGATACGGGCAGGCAGGTGGATTTCGACCTCCACGGATCGCTGCAGGAGGTTCTGGCAAGACACCTGCCTCCGCCGCGGAAGAAGGGGCCGGGCCGGCCCCGCCTAGGTGTGGTCAGCCGGGAGGTCTCCCTGCTTCCCAGACACTGGGAATGGCTGGAACGCCAGCCGCAGAAGGCATCCGGCACCCTGAGACGGCTGGTAGAGGCCGCCCGTAAGGATGAAGGCGGTCTGGCCGCGAGGAGGGAGAAGCTGGAAGCCGCCGACAGGTTCCTGTGGTCGATTGCCGGAGACCTGGAAGGCTTCGAGGAGGTCTCCCGGGCGCTCTATGCCGGTAACTGGCCCGTGTTCGATCAGCTGATCAGCCCGTGGCCGCGGGACATCAGGGATCACGTGAGCATGATGGTAAAGCCGAAGGACCAGGGAACGTAGGGCGGGCGCTCGTGCCGGAGCACAGTTCGAATGACCTCGCGTTTGTTCACAGGCCCCTACTTCTTGTAGAACTCTTTGAGAAGTCCAGCGTAATGGTTGAGGGTTGAAGCCACATTCGCATCCCCGATCAAGATCTCCCGTGCCGCCCTGGCACAGAGGATGATCGAGAGCATGAACGACGGATGGTGATTCGCCGGAATGGAGATCGCCGTTTTCATCTGTTTCCGCAGCACCTGTCCGAACTCGTCCTGGTACACGGGGTTGTTCTCCAGCTCGTCTACGCGTACGGGCAGCATCCCCGTTCCGCGGTAGTATCGCTCACATACCCCGGGATCCATGGACAGATAGCGGATGAGCTGAATGGCTTGCTTTTTGTTCTGGCACTGGCGAAACACCGACAGCGTGTGATTCCAGAGAATCGAAGCGGACACACCATTGGGCGTCTTTGGGAGAGTGGCGAAGCCGATGTTGTCCAAGCTCCCACGATACTCCGGGTTCAGGGTTGGAACGATATTCCTTAGCCAGGGACCTTCGATAGAACAGGCGATCTGATTGTGGGCGAAGCGCCGGCGATTCTCCAGGTACCCCCTGGTCAGGTCGATATGGCTTTTGTTGATGAAACTCTTCAGCCAGGTAAAGGCCGCGATGTTCGTTCCGGAGTTGAAAATCATCTCACCGTCATTGTCTATGACGCCGCCGTTAAAGGAGTGGAGGAAGTTGTAGATTGTATAGAGGAAGAACTGCTCGTCGTCCAGCACAGGGATGGCGTAGGGTGTGATCCTGCCTTTGGATCGCTCGTGGATCCTGGCGAACGGCCCGGTCAGCTCATCGTAGTACTCGACGTTGCAGTCTTCACAGTCTGCATACTCGGAGAGCAGCTGCCTGTTGAAAAACAGGATGTTTGGAGCGTTTACCCAGTTGAAGCCGTACACGCGGCCACGGTAGGTGACGGCGTCCCGGGTCTGCGGATATATGTTGCCCACCAGCTCGGGCCCGCACTCCTCATCCAGGGGATATAGGGCACCCTGGTGAGCGAAGATCGGAATCCAGAGATAGATCAGGGCGGACACGTCGGGCGCCTTGCCGGCCGTGGCCATCAGCATCAGCTGATGTTCGGTCTGGAGGTAGGGAATGCCGAGACTTTCAATAGTGATTCCCGGATTTTTCTCCATGTATTCCTGGAGGAGCAAGTCGAGACTCAAGGCGGAGTACTCCTCCAACTTCAACCAGTTCGTGAATACGAGGGTATTCGTTTTTTCCCGTATGAACGTGCCTTTTCCGGGAATCCGTTCGAGAATTCCTTCAGCCACCAGATCGAGCACCGCCACCCGTACCGTAGAGCGGCTGATCCCGAAGTGTTTGCTGATTTCCACTTCCGGAGGGATGCGCTCTGTAGCAGCGGAATGATCCTCTATGTACTCGAGCAGATAATTCTTGACCTGCTGGTACAGTGGAACTCTTGATTCTTTGTCGATAGAGGCAGCCATACCGTTAGATCGGTTTTCCGTAGCGTGTCCGGTGGATCGTGTCCACCAGAGCCCAGAAGTTTTCCATCGGCGTGTCCAGCTGAATATGATGGGTCGGGCCGATGATCAGACCGCCGTTCCTGCCTATGGTTCGAAGCCTCTGCAGGACTTCTTCACGAACATCCTCGGGAGTTCCGAAGGGCAGGGTATGCTGCTCATCGATGGAACCCCAAAAACAGAGCTCCTCGCCGTACCGTTTTTTCACCTCCGCCGGATCCATGCTGGCCGGTTGGATCGGGTTCAGCACATCCAGGCCGATCTCGATCAGGTCGGGTATGATCTCGAAAATTCGACCGTCCGAATGATAGGCTATCTTGACCGCCGGATTGATCGTTTTGCATTCGGAGATGAATCGGGCCATGCGCGGCTTGAAGAAGCGCCGCCACATTTGCGGAGAGATCACCATGGCATTTTGACCCCCCATGTCATCCCCTGTCCAGATCATATCGACCCCCATCCGCACCAATCGCTTGGCGGCGGTGCGGTGATAGGAGTCGGGGATGTCGAGGATCCGCTCGACCAGATCCGGATTGATGAGGAAATCCGTCATAATCTGTTCGAGCCCCCGCAGGGCCCAGGCCGCCTCGAATATGGTGGTCACGGTCACCCCGACGATCCAGTACTCCTCCTTGAACGTGTCGATGACCCGCTGCGCCTCCGTGTACAACTCCGGTCTGTTCGGGTCCGGCGGTGTATACGATTCGATCGCCTCGTCATCGGCAAGGGGATGGCCGGCGATCTCGGTATATCGACCCTTACCGTATGAAGTCTCGTACTCCTGGGACCTCCAGTGGATTCCCCATTCGTCGGTGTACTCGCCCTCCTGCTGATAGTAGGAGTTGGCCCAACCGACCGAGCTCAGGAGCATGTCTTCGTCGATCTGCCGCTCGAGCCAGTAGGTGTTCCCGCCGCCGTGGGGATTGTGGCTTCCCGCCGTTTCGCCCGTTTGCTGTTTTTTAAGATCCTCTTCGAGCCGGGCTGCAAACTCGGGGGTGAAGCTGATCTGCATGGGACAGCGATCCACCTGCTCATGGTTCAAGGCGGCGATGACCCGATCACGATGTTTCACGTCTGGCTCGTTTCCTCAAGAATGCCCTTGACAATCCACTTTCTCTGCGGTTATAGTGTCCATTAATGTTCATACATTAGTGGACAAACTCGCCGCTGTCAAGCGTTGTTTCGAGCCGTCGGCAAGGATGTCCGCGTAAAGGGAAGTGAATGGCCAAGGACTACAAGCATGTTCTGAGAATGGAGAAAGTCCGCAAAAATTTCGGAAAGGTCGAAGCGCTGAAGGGAATCGACTTCGAAGTCGGAGCCAACGAGGTGATCGGCTTGATCGGAGACAATGGTGCCGGCAAATCCACGATGGTGTCGATCATGACCGGTGTGTTTCCCCCCAGCGGCGGAACGATGTACATCCGGGAGGAGAAGGTGGATTTCCACCGGTACAACGTGCGCAAGGCCCACCGCTGGAAGATCGAAACGGTATTCCAACAGAGCTCTCTGGGGGAGAAGCAGCCATTGTGGAGAAACTTCTTCATCGGGCGGCAGGTAACGACCGCCCTGGGGTTCATCAACATCCAGAAGGAGAAGGAGTTGGCGCAGCACATCATGCTCGACCTGATCGGCTTTCGCGGAGCCGGAATTACGGTAGACTCGAGGGTCAGCAAGCTCTCCGGCGGGGAAAGGCAGGGAATCGCCATCGGCCGGGCGATGTACTTCGACGCCGATTTGATTATCCTGGACGAGCCCACTATAGCCCTGTCACTCAAGGAAGTTCAGAAGGTGCTGAACTTCACGCGGAAGATCAAGGAAGCGGGCCGGGCCTGCGTGTACATCTCCCACACGATTCCCCACGTGTATCAGGTCGCCGACCGTTTCGTGATCATCGACCGGGGAGAGATCGTGGCCAACTTTCAGAAGAGTGAAGTTTCTCTGGAGGAGTTGGATGCATTCATGCTCAAGTACTCCACTGATAAGGTCGCGAGCTGAAGATGAAAAAAACGGAACTGATCGGTCAAAAAAGAGGATTGGCGCGCGTCGAAGCGCTGCCGATAATCCTCGTCTACGTGGTGATCGTGGTCACCTTCATGATCTCGGCTCCGGGAACCTTTCTCAGGTACCGGATCTACCAATCCTTCATGTCTACAGTCCCGGTATCCCTGATCGTCGGTCTGGGGTTGACCCTGGTTGTGGCCGCCGGTGAAATCGACCTGTCCTTCCCCTCGATCATCGCATTTTCCGGTTTTATCTATGCCGCCCTTTACAAGATCACCGGACAGACCTGGATGCCCCTGATCGCAGCCCTGCTGTCCGGCGCGTTCGTCGGACTTGTCAACGGTCTGTTGGTGGCGGTGGTGGGGATCCCTTCGATCATCGCGACGTTGGGGGCCCAGTTCCTCTGGAGCGGCCTGACCGTGATCCTGTCCGGAGGTCTGGCCTGGAACATCCGGGATATCCGAGAAGAGAGCATCCACTCGTTGTTCGTAGGCAGGATTGGAGGGGTTGTGCCGGCACAGGTGATCTGGGCTACAGGGGTGGCGGTTATCCTCTGGTTTATTCTCAACCGGCACCGCTTCGGCGAACATATCCTGTTCATCGGCGACAACGCGGAAGTGGCCCGGGTAACCGGCGTCAATGTGCGGGGAACCAAGATACTGCTGTTCACCGTGATGGGCACTTTAGCCGGCTTCTCCGCAGTGCTTCTGACCCTCGAGATGGCCACCTTCTGGACCACCCAGGGGGGAGGTATGCTGCTGATCACCATGGCGGCCGTATTTATCGGCGGCACCTCGATCTTCGGGGGTGAAGGGACGATCGTCGGCACGTATGTCGGCTCTTTCATTGTCGGTTCCCTGGAAGCGGGTATCGTTGCCACGGGCCTTGGGGGGTTCTGGACCCGTTTCATCGTGGGTCTGGTGCTGATTCTGGCCGTGGCCCTGCACGTCCTGCTGGGCAGGGGCAAAGACTTAAGCGAGATCCGGTTCCTGCAGTTCGTCTTTACAAAGAGGAGAAAGGTTTCGGATTCCTGAGGGGAGCGTCCCCGATATCGGGTATCCGGACGCAATATAGATCCCATTTTACTGCAAGGAGGGTAAAATGAAAAAGCATCTTAGAATCGGTTTCGTGCTTCTTACGCTGCTGTCAGTCCTTGCCCTTGGACTGACAGGCTGCGCAAAGAAGGCAGAAGAGGCGCCCAAAGAGGCTCTGCTGGGTGAAGGTATGGTCATCTACTTCCAATGCGGAGGACCGGCGGGCGGACCGGCTACGATCGCCCGGACCAATGGCGCGCGGGATGCGGCCAAGGCCTTCGGAGTCAAGTTGATCGAGCAGTACTCAGAGTGGCAGCCGGAGAAGATGATCGCCCAGTTCAAAGAGGCCCTGGCGGCCAGCCCCGACGGCATCGAGATCATGGGCCACCCCGGCTCCGATGCATTTGCTCCTCTCGTCGCCGAGGCGCGTGAGGCGGGTATCATTGTGACCAGCGGCAATTCCCCGCTGACCGCTCTGTATAATAAGTATGTGGCCGACGGATTCGGCTATGCCGGTGTGGATCTGTACATGGGCGGCTACATCACCGGTCAGAACATGGTAAAACGCGGCTTGAAGCCCGGGGACAAGGTCCTGGTTTACGGTCTCATGGCCGAGGCCGAACGGGGAAAGAGCACCCGCGGCATGTTCGATGCCCTGACCGAGGCGGGCTGCAAGGTCGACTACCTGGAGATATCCCAGGAAGTCAACGCGGACTTCTCCCAGTGCGTTCCCGTTCTTACCGCCTACATAGCCAAGAATCCGGATGTCAAGGGCTTGGGCTCCCAGCACGGCGGCATCACCTCGATGTTCGAAAAGGTGCTCAGCGAGTCCGGAAAGCAGCCGGGTGATGTGATCGCCGGCGGCATCGACCTGACCCCGGCCACCATCGACGGACTGAAGAGCGGTTATGTAGCCTGTACTCTGGATCAGCAGCTGTACCTGCAGGGATTCCTGCCGGTCATGCAGATCGTCCTGACCAAGAAGTACGGTTTTGCCGGGCTGTACATCAACACCGGCGCCGGCGTTGTGACCCCGGACACCATCGAGGCCCTCGTGCCCCTGATCGATGCGGGGATCCGCTAGCTTCGCTGGCTTCGAAAGCTTCGCTTTCATAGAAACAGGAGAGCAATTCAACCTGAACAACCCCGCAGAGCTCTGCGGGGTTGTTTCTTCGACGTCGAAACAGGTGAAAAAACGATGAACAGAGATCTGAACAGAAAATCGACTTTTGCGGTTTTTATAGGAAACCGCGGACTTTTTCCCGCCTCCCTGTTGGCCGAAGCAAGAGAGGATATGGGCAGGACATTGAAAGCGCTGGGGCACGAGATCCTGATGCTCGATCCCGCAGCCACGCGCTATGGAGCGGTGGAAAACCCCGCTGAGGGCCGGTTGTTTGCAGAGTTCCTGCACAGTCATCGGGGCGCCTTTGACGGAGTGATCCTCACTCTGCCCAACTTCGGCGATGAGAACGGTGCGCTGGCCGCCCTGAAGAACGCCGGTGTGCCGATTCTGATCCAGGCTTATCCGGACCAGCTGGAAAAGATGGCCCCGGAATTGCGGCGGGACTCGTTCTGCGGTAAGTTCTCGATCATGGACGTGTTCTGCCAGAATGGGGTGAAGTTCACCAACCTGAAGCCCCACACCGTTCATCCGAACAGCGAGTTGTTTGCCGCCAACATCGAATACTTCGACCACCTCTGTCGGGTCACTTCGAGCCTGAAAAACTTGACAGTCGGGGCCATCGGCGCCCGAACCACCGCCTTTAAAACCGTGAGGATCGACGAACTGACCCTGCAGCGCAACGGCGTCACGGTGGAAACCTTCGACCTTTCCGATTTGTTTTCCAGGATCGAATCTCTCGAAGACAATGACCCCCTGGTGGCCGACAAGACACGGCACCTGAAAGCCTACACCCGCTGGGACGGTATCCCGAAGCGTTCCCTGTCGACCATCGCCAAAATGGGCGCCGCCATCGACCGGATGGTCGAGGAAAACCAGCTCGATGCCCTGGCCGTCCGCTGCTGGATCGAAATGCAGGAGCAGCTCGGGATATCCCCCTGTGTGCTGCTGAGCGAGATGAACGACCGCGGCCTGCCGGCGGCTTGCGAACTGGACATCGGCAACGCCGTCATCATGACGGCTCTTTCCCGGGCCGGAGGAAACCCCGCCACGTGCCTGGACTGGAACAACAACTACGGTGATGAACCTGACAAGTGCATCCTGTTTCACTGCGGGTCCGCGCCTCAGAGCATGATGAGCCAAAAAGGACGGGTTACCGACCATGAAATTCTCAAGAACTCGTTAGGCCCGGGCCGAAGCTACGGCTGCAACGTCGGCCGGATAGCCCCCATGCCGATTACTTACGGCAGCCTGCTCAGCGAAGAGGGGAAGCTCAAGGTCTATCTGGGAGAAGGTCGGTTCACCGACGACCCCATACCTCCCGATTTCTTCGGGTGTGCCGGAGTGGCCCAAATCGACAACCTTCAAGATGTTCTGCAGACGATCGGCAACAGAGGTTTTCGCCACCACGTCAGTGCAGCCAGGGGACATCTGCTGGAGCCGACCCGGGAAGCGCTGGAGAAGTATCTGGGGTACGATGTGATCTGTCTGTGAGCCGGTTGCGCAGACATGAACAAACCTAATGGTTTGCGTCCAATCCTTGTTCGGAGGATTGAGCCGTGATAGAATATTATCAAAATCACAAGGAGGGATCTTATGAAAAAGATCTTTGTGCTCGTGCTATTACTTGGCTTGTTGGCTTCAACCACACTACTTGCCGGCGGTGGTGGCGGAGAAGCAGAGGCCAAACCGATCGTTATGAAGCTGGGTGAGACCCATGCGGCGGATTATCCGACCACCATGGGCGACCAGAAGTTTGCCGACCTGGTGAAAGAACGCACCAACGGCAGGATCATCATCGAGGTGTACCCCGCCAAGCAACTGGGCGAGGAAACAGCGGTGATCGAGCAGGTACAGTTTGGAGCGATCGAATTCACCCGCGTGAGCCTCTCCCCTATGTCCGCTTTCTACAAACCCTTCGACGCCCTGCAGATGCCCTATCTGTACAGGAACGCCGATCACATGTGGAGGGTGCTCAACGGTCCTATCGGGCAGAGGTTCCTGGATGCCGTGGAACAAGCCAACTTCGTGGGCCTGTGCTACTACGAAGGCGGGCAGAGAAGCTTCTACACAAAACCGCCGGTGACCAAACCCGAGGATCTAAAAGGATTGAAGATCAGGGTACAGGAAAGCGCCCTGATGGTTGGACTGGTGCAGTCCTTCGGCGCGATAGCCCAACCTATGCCCTTCGGCGAGGTCTATTCCGCTCTGCAGACCGGAGTGATCGACGGGGCGGAGAACAACTTCCCCAGCTACGACACCACCGGGCACTACGAGG
>CAZPPB010000037.1:0-26614 GCA_964588355.1 uncultured Spirochaetaceae bacterium
CCTCCTGGCCGACTGAAGCGCCTTCAAACCACGAGCAGCGGGTCGGGGTTGACGACCTCGAGCCCGGCATGGGAGCCCCGATCGGAGAACACCCGCCGTCCGTCCTGCCAAAGCTCGACGGTGATCTCCGAACGGAGGGTCTCCTCGATCCTTCCCGTCATCTCGCCCTGAATCGGTGAGGCCAGCTGTGCCCCCGCTTCCCGGCGGGCCTGTATCCTGACGACCGTGCGATCCCGGCGCGCTGTGATCCCGACGGAGTCCTGATCGTACTCGATTGCCGAGATTTCCGATCCGTTGTAGGAGGTGAAGGAATGCAGCTGCCCCCGGGCGTACAATCCGATGATGAAACCGGTGAACTCCTTACCTCGGAAGGGAACCCGGGCGACCGAGCAGGTCAGAGAAGCCCTTTCGGAAAAACTGTTGGACTGCATCCAGATCCAGGCTGTGGGGAAAGAGATTCCCCAGTCCTTCTCCAGATAGAAGCGGCCTTGGCTGCGGGATCTGCCGTTGACGGTCCCGTGGATGGCGGCATCCAACACGATCACCCCGTGATAACACTCCATGAATCGCATGAACGAGTACCAACCCATCGAGCTGGGCGACAGGAGACTGGAAGGCCAGCGGACGACATCTTCGATCCTCAGGTGTGCGCTGAAATTTCCCAGATCGACGTGGAAACCGCGGAGGGAGAAACGGTTGTTCCCTAGAATGATTTCAAATCGCTTTCGATCGTAGCAAAACTCCTCAGGCTCGAACCGGTGATAGCTGGAAGAGTTGGAGTCACCGCCCAGGACCTGGATGAAGCCGTGGGCATCCTCGGCAGCCGGGGAGACTCCGGGGATCACCGCAAAGCAGATGTCAGGAAAGACGACCTTGAAGTACCAGCCCTCGAAATACCGGGAAGACCGGCCGAGTCTCCGATGGCCCTGGAAGAACTCGGGCTTATAGAGTTTTTTTAACGAATAGAGCATCAGGGGAGTCGGCTCGCTGCTTGACCAGACGATTGGCAAGCTTCACAGCCTCTTCGGCGCTGGCGGCGAAGCCATCCGCATCGATTTTTTTCCACAGCTCAGGATCCTGATTGAAGGGGCGGCCTCCAACCAAAATGACCAGATCGCCCAATCCTTCCACAGCGCGGATCGCCCGAATAGCCCTGGCGATCGATTCGACGTTAAAAAACATGGTGGCCGAAAGTGCCAACACGTCAGGTTTGTGATCGACCGCGGCTTTGACGATATCTTCATTGCAGAGATTGTTGCCGAGGAAAAAAGTCTGCCAGCCGTCCATCTCCATGAAATCCGCCACCATGCGGGCGCCGATGTCGTGGAACTCTCCGCACACGGCGATGGCCAAACACGTCGTATCCTTCTTCTCCCTCGAGGCCGAGGTTATGTAGGGATACAGCTGAGACATGATCAGCTGGGTGGAGGCGGAAAAGTAGTGCTCCGTGGCCACATCTAGCCTGTTCTGCATCCACATCAATCCGACTTCTTTCAGCGTCCGCTCGAACACCGTCCTGTAGATTTCCCCAACTGCCTCGCCCTCCTCGACTGTGGAATGTATCAGCTTGCTCGCCTCCTCCCGCTTGCCCGCCAGGAGCAGGTTCAGGTATTCCCCCGCCAGAGGGCTCATGGGAGACAGGGGTTCTCCCTCTTGCCGGAAATACCCGCTGGGATATTGAACATCCCGGGCTACCAGTTTCACGTCGGTTCTTCCCATCAGATAGTCCAGGGACACATTGAAGTGATCCGCGATCCGGCTCAGGTTTTTCTCGTCCGGGAATCGGGCGCCCTGCTCGTAGTTGGCGATCGTGGTCTGGGCTACGCCCAGCGCATCCGCAAGATCCTTTTGGCGCAGCTGTGCAGCGACACGGAGCCCTCTCAATCTGGAAGCGAAATCGACCATACCCTAAAGGATAACACAAATTGAGTATCGGATCAATCGAAAAGAGGCAAATATTGGCTTTATATTTCAGTTTGTGGTCTCAGCAGACTTCGGGGGTGAGAAACCAGTTCAGCAACCAGGAGTCGCCGCAGTTCTCCAGGCACACCAGCCCCGCGGCGGGTATGTCCAGCAGCGCCCGTTCGGTACCGAGCAGCAGCGCAGAAACCAGTTTACCCAGCTGAGGAAGATGCCCGACGATCGCCAGATTCGCCTCCCACTGCCCGATCTCTTCCACCAGAGGCGCTACGGGGTCATTGGGACTCAGACCGCTTTTCGCCTGCACCCGCTCCTCAATTTGCAGGCTGGCGGCGAGCAACCCTGCGGTTTGAGCCGCCCGGGTTTTGCCGCTGTGCCAGAGCGCATCGATCCGAGGCTTTGTATTGGCAAAAGCGGCGCAGATCGCCGAAACCTCTTCCCGGCCACGGACGCTTAGTCCCCGCTCGGGATCCTCGTTCTTGGGTTTTGCCTCGCCGTGGCGGAAGATGTAGAGCAACATCTACCACTCCCCGGGATCGGTCGGTGCTACGGGGGTGCAGGATGTGCTTTCCCGCTTCCGGGCCATCATCGGCTCGGCAGCTTCCCGCCATCTCTGATAGTGTTTGGTTTGCTTATGATCCAAGGTCGCCTGCTCATCCCGATAGACTTCATACAGAATGAAATGCTGCGGATCGGTATCGGAGTGCAGCACGTCGAAACGCAGAACCCCCGGTTCCCGGACAGATCCTCCTCTGTTCTGCACAGTGATCCGCTTGAACTCCTCGATACTCTGCTTGTTTACGCGGGCGTCAATAACACGGACGATCATCCTGCACCTCCGACCGAGTGACTGTCTTTGAACTGCTCTACTTCTTTTAAATAGTCTTCCCGCAAGCGCTCCCGCTCGTCTTTCTTCAGAAAACTGGCATCAATTGCATTCAGGTTCAGTTGAATCAGATCTTCTAGATCAAAGCCGAAGTACTCTACCGCTTTCATGTAGTCATCGGTCAGATCGGTATTCTGGATAAAAGGATCATCCGAGTTCAGGGTGACCGGCACTCCATTTCGGTACAACGCGCCTATAGGGTGATTGCGTTCATCTTCCCAGGAACCGGTTTGATAGTTGGAGGTAATGCAGAGCTCCAGGGCGATACCCGAGTTTTTCAGGAATTCTTGTAGAGGTTCATCCTCTATCGCGCTGGTACCGTGACCGATACGGTCGGCGTGGAGATTCCGGATCGCCTCCCAGATCTGTTCGGAGGCAGTCACCTCCCCGGCGTGGATAGTCGCCTTATACAGTCCGTCGGATTCGACAAGGGCGAAGAAATCCCGGAACTGTTCAGGGGGATAGTTGATCTCGTCTCCGGTCAGATCTATCCCGACGATTTCAGGTATCTCCAGACGCTTCAACCGGTTGTACAGCTCGATCATCTCAGCGCTGGACTGTTTGCTCCGGTTGAAACTCAGCAGGTAGCGGATTTGCAGGCCAACTTCCTCAGCAGCCGCATTGCCGGCCTGGACGATGAGTTTAGTGACCTGATCGCGGTCGAAGTCATTTCCCAGGGCGAAATGCTCCGGAGAGAAGCGCAACTCACAATAGAACAGCCCGTCCTGAACCAACTCTTTCACCGAGTGGTAGGTGATAAAATGGACGTCGTCCAGAGAACGGTACCAGTCGTTTCGGAATTTGGTCAGGAAAGTGAGAAAATCCGGACTGGAGTCCTTCGGGAATTGGGCCTCCTTCTTGAAGGATTCGAAATCCCGGGGTCTGTCCAGGTCGTTTTTCAGAGACAGCTGGTGCAGCTTATCGACGGGAAAGGTCCCCTCCAGATGCCTGTGGAGATCCAGCTTGGGAAATTGCCTCATCACCGGTTTTTGTATCAGCTTGTTCGGTCCAGTCATTCGTGAAACCTGTAAAATTAATACAAATTTAATACAAAAGATCAATTCTTCAAAAATTTTTATTAAATAAAACACAAAACCCCTCCCGTCGGAAATCCCCGACAGAGGGAGGGGCTGTTGCTGTCATAGAAATTGTACGGTTTGGGACTATAGGGAGTCCGGGTCGCAGAGGTAATCGGCACTGGCTGCTACACGACCACACTGCTTGCAGACAAACTTGCCGTTTCGAACCATCTCCTTATAATCCGACAGGTTCGTCTGGATATAGTTCATGACATGGGCAACGCACAGGTGCTTGCCATGACCCTTGTGAGGACCGTCAACTTCGGTCAGTGGAAACCATTCAGCCATAGTCATTCCTCCTAGTGCACGAGTTTTATTATTGGGAATATACAATTACAGGGGTTTTGTTACAAGGGTTGCCATCCACCATTTCCGGCCGCGGTTTATTGAACCGGCAGGCGATTTCCTGTAAAATGTGCGCCCATGATGAAGGCTATTGAGCTGCCGCCGGCATACGACCCTAAAAGTTTCGAAGACCGACTCTACAAATTCTGGCTGGACGAAAACCTGTTCGCACCGGATCTGAGCAGGAAGGGTCGACCCTATGTAATCGTGATCCCGCCTCCGAACGTGACCGGAGTCCTGCACATGGGACACGGTTTGAACAACAGTCTCCAAGACGTGCTGATCCGCTATCACCGCATGGCCGGTGAGCCGACCCTCTGGCTTCCGGGGTCGGATCATGCCGGCATCGCCACCCAGGCTGTGGTGGAGAAACAGCTGAGGCAGCGGGGCACCTCCAAGGAGCAGATCGGCCGGGACCGGTTCATCGAGGAAACCTGGAAGGTAACCAACAACCATCACGACATCATCGTGCAGCAGCTGCAGAAGATCGGCTCTTCCTGCGATTGGCAGCGCGAGCGATTCACCCTGGACGAGGGATTGTCCCGGGCGGTTCGGGAAGTTTTCGTGGGCCTGTATGAGAAGGGACTGGTGTACAAGGGTAATTATCTGGTCAACTGGTGCTGGTCCTGCGGTACGGCGATCTCGGATGATGAGGTCGAGCACGAGGAGGTCGAAGGCCGCCTATATCACTACCGCTACCCCTTAGCCGAAGGCAGCGGCTCCATCGAAATCGCAACTACCCGCCCGGAAACCATGCTGGGGGATACGGCTCTGGCGGTGCACCCCGATGACAAGCGGTACAAGAATCTGGTGGGCAAGCACGCCTTGCTGCCGCTTACAGACCGGACGATTCCGATTGTGGCCGATACCTACGTGGATATGGAATTCGGGTCCGGAGTCGTGAAAGTCACCCCGGCCCATGATCCAAACGACTACGATATCGGCAAACGGCACAATCTGCCGCGGATCAACATACTGAATGCGGACAACACCCTGAACAACAACGTCCCTGAAAGCTATAGGGGACTCAAGGTCGCCGAAGCCCGGAAACGAGTGGTTGAAGATATCAAAAAAGCCGGCCTGTTTATCCGAGACGAGAAGCATCTGCACACCGTAGGGCACTGTTATCGCTGTCATAGCCTGATCGAGCCCTACCTGTCGGACCAGTGGTTCGTGCGTATGCGCCCGCTGGCGGACAAAGCCCTCGAAGCATGGAAAAAGGGGCAGGTACGATTCTACCCCAAGAAATGGGAAAACACCTACGTACACTGGCTGAACAACATCCGTGACTGGTGCATATCCAGACAGCTGTGGTGGGGCCACCGCATCCCGGTCTGGTACTGCGACGCCTGCGGCAAAATGACGGTTTCCAGGGAAGACCCGTCAGCCTGCCGGCACTGTTCGAGCACGGAGATTCGACAGGATCCGGATGTTTTGGACACTTGGTTTTCCTCTGCGCTGTGGCCTTTCTCCACCTTAGGTTGGCCGGATCAAACAGAGGACTTGAAGACCTTCTACCCGACTTCGACCCTGGTGACCGCCTACGAGATAATCTTCTTCTGGGTGGCGCGAATGATTATGATGGGACTGGAGTTCATGCACGAGGTCCCATTTCCGGACGTGTACATCCACGGCCTGGTTCGGGATACCCGAGGGCGGAAGATGTCCAAGTCTCTGGGTAATGGAGTGGACCCCCTGGAAGTGGTGGACGAATACGGAGCCGACGCCCTCCGTTTCACGCTGGCGTTTTTGGCGGCTCAGGGTCAGGACATCCTGATGGACAAGGACAGCTTCAAACTGGGCAGCAAATTCTCCAACAAGATCTGGAATGCCTCGCGCTTCATCCTGATGAACCTGGAAGGCCGCACCCTGGTGAAAGAGGCGGCCCTCGATGAGGTGGACCGTTGGATCATCCACAGGCTGAACCTGACGGCTCGAAGCGTACGGTCCGCCCTGGAACAGTACCGTTTCAACGATGCCAGCCAGGGGGTTTACGAGTACTTCTGGAACGATTTCTGCGACTGGTACATCGAGGCAGCCAAACTCGCCCTGGACGGTGAGGATGGGGCGGAGAAGGACCGGAAAATCACGCTCTGCCTGACGATCCTGGAGGAATCCCTCCGTTTAGTTCATCCCTTTCTGCCCTACGTAACCGAGGAGATCTACCAGAAACTACCCAACCACGGCCTGAGTATCGTCACCGCTGCCTATCCGGATTTCCAGGAAAAGCGGGTGGATGACACCGCTCAGCAAAATTTCACCGCGGTGCAGGAGTTGATTCGCGCCGTGCGCACGCTGCGCAGCGAGTTCACAATACCGACGGGGACGAAGATCCGGGTAACCGTAAAAACCCCTGAGGATGAGCCTCCCCGGCGGGTTTTTCAGGAGCAGAAGGACCTGATCGCCCTGCTGGTAGGATCGGACGACCTTCAAATAACCCACGGGACGGTGCAGAGAGCGGGAAGCATCCCCGCGGTGGGCTCCGGCTTCGAAGCCTTCGTGTATATCAAAGAGGCCATCGATCTGGAAAAAGAGATCGAAAAACTTCAGAAAGAGCTCGGGAATCTGGACGCAGCCCTGAAGCGCACTGCCGGAAAGCTGGCCAACAGAGCGTTCCTGTCCAAAGCGCCCGAAGAGGTCGTACAGAAAGAGAAACAAAAGCAGGAAGAGCTCCAGCGGCGCAAGGCGAAAATCGCCGGGTATGTCGAAGAACTGAGGGCTTAGGCGCAACCACCGGCGGGCGGGCATTGTCGTTCATGGCAATGATTTCCGCAAGTTTGCTTCGCATCCGCTGGATCCTGGACACCGCCCTGCAGCAGACCTCCCGTGAGTGGTCCCAGGTCAGCTCCGCCGCTCAGGTGCTGATTGCTGCCATTCCGATCGTATCCGTGTCGGTACTGGCGGTGCTCAGCTTCTTCGTGGTCCTCTGGGACTACAAGAAGCAGCGGCTTATAATCGAACGGGGTCTGACCCCCAAACCCAGGAACATCGACGACAAACTGCTTCTCATAGGAATCGTGGCGTTTTTCGTGGGCGCGGGGCTGCTGATTTTTTTCGGACTGAAAACAGGCTTGAGTAATTCCCTTCTGGGCGGTATTATTCCCATAGCCTCGGGGATGGGGATCATTACCTATTACATCCTCATGTACCGCTTGAAGAAGAACAGAGAACGTGAAAAAAACAACCGACAATGAACTCGTGGAACGTATACTCGAAGGCCGGATCGATGCCTACCGGGAGATCGTGGCCCGCCATCAAGCCCGGGTATTTTATCTGGGATTGAAATTCCTGCACAACCGCCACGACGCGGAAGACTACGCGCAGGAAGTCTTTCTCAGAACTTTCGAGAAACTCCGGACCTTCAAGGCGGAGGTTCCCTTCGCGTCCTGGCTGAACAAGATCGCCTACAACATGGCGATCAATCAGTACCGCAAGCGCAAACGCGCCTGCGTGGAAGTTGCTCTGCCTTACGAACCCAGGGATACCTCACTGAGCCCGGAAACACGCCTCTTGCGGGGGGAACTGCGTGAGAAAGTACGAAAAGTGCTGAAGAAAATTCCGGATATCTACAAACCCGTGATCAATCTCCACTTCTTCGAGGGATTGAGCTATCCGGAAATCTCCCAGGCTCTCAGCATGCCGGTGAACACGATCAAGTCCTATGTGTTTCGGGCTAAGCAGCTGCTTCGTACTCGCCTTGGGGCTTACGTCTACGGTTATCTCGAGGAGGGAGTTTTCTGATGAGCCGGTCCGCTGTGGAGGGCGCTCAGAGCCTCGACGGTCTCGAGCCGAAAGAGGGACTTAAACGGGATATCTCGTCGTACCTGGCCGAGGTCGGTTTCGTGGATCGAGTCATGGCGGATATCCAAGAGATGTCGGGTAAAACCAGAAGGACACTCCTCTGGGCGGGTTTATGCCTGTTCAATATTTTCCTGCTCCTCTTGCTGGGGACCAACCCATCGTTAATCGCCCAGTTCCTCCAGGGGGATCTTGGGGAGTTCTTCTTCCTTTTTCTGGGGATCTCCCTATTGGGGGGTTTGATCGGGCTGGTTGCCGTCAGCGATCTTTCCTGGTTGGAGGATCGCCTTCCCAGGCAAGATCCCGAAGACGAATAGCGCTTCAGCGGCCGGTCGGCGAACCCTCTTCTGCGCCGCGGGTGACTACGCTTCGGGGTGGTACATCCCGGGTGATCCAGACATTCGCCCCAATAACCGCTTCCCGGCCTATGGTAACCCTTCCCAAGATTGTAGCACCGGAATAGATGACCACATCATCCTCAACAATGGGATGCCGGGGGATTCCCTTGATTGGCTTGCCCTTCTCATCCAGGGGAAAACTCTTGGCCCCGAGTGTGACCCCCTGATAGATCCGCACCCTCTGCCCGATAACGCAGGTCTCTCCAACCACCACTCCGGTTCCGTGGTCGATGAAAAACTCCTCCCCTATCTTGGCTCCCGGATGCAGGTCGATACCGGTGAGACTGTGGGCTCTCTCCGTAATCATTCTGGGGATTAGAGGCACCTCCAGGCAGTACAGCTCGTGGGCCAGGCGATAGTAGGTGACTGCCAGGATCCCGGGGTAGCAGAAGATAGCCTCATCGGCGCTCTTGGCCGCCGGATCCCCGTAGTAGGCGGCGTGAACATCCGTGGCCAGAATGTGCTGGACTCTGGGCAGGCGCTGTACGAACTCAGCGGTGATCCGCCGCGCCTTTTCCAGACAGGCGGGACACTCTAATCCGACGTGGTCACATTCGAAGCACAGACCTCGTTTGATCTGTTCGAGCAATACAAGAAGGATGCGGTCCAGCGTCGCCCCGACGTGAAAACGCATGTTCTGTTCGGTCAGCTCGGAGATGCCGAAGTAGCCGGGAAACAATACGGAGCGAAGAGCCTCTACAGCCTCGATGACCTGATCTCTGGATGGAAGCAGCCTGCCCCCCTTTTCCTTCCACGAGAGCATGCCGTGCTGCGAATCGCAGAGGCACTCTACAACCTCGGCCAGAATATTTTTTTGGATATCCATTTCATTTCCCATACCGTCAACCTGGGCACGCTCTTTTCAAAATACTGCAAAAGCCTCCGTCCGGCCACTCGGGGCAGCCGCTCACGGCACTTCCCAGGTGCCCGATGATTCGCAGCGAAACAGGGCATCCAGCACCTTTTGGTTGGACACCGCATCTTCCGCAGGGGTGGGAACCGGAAGGTCCCGGCGAAGCGCCTTGGAGAAGGCTTCGAACTCCAATCCGTACTGGTCCGCCGCGGGCAGTGTTGGGCGGCGTTCACCGATCCCGGTAATCACCACAAGCTGCGGCGGCGTATCCGGGGAGATGTTGAAGGGAACTTCGATGTGGATCCTCCCGGCGCTGCCGAAGATGTCGACCCCCTGGGTCGGGAAACTCTGGGTTGCAACCGTGAATACGGACCGCGGGCCTGCGAAATCGAGGATCGCCGAGCTCAGTATGTCCGTCTTGAAGTTCGCATCCCGGGTGAAAAAGCCAATGGCCCGCTCCGGTTCCCTGCCGAAGACAAAGCGGGCGGTGGACACGGCGTAGCAACCGATATCCATCAGGGCTCCGCCGCCCATGGCCAGCTTGTTCCTGATATTCTCGGGATCCCTGTTGTCGTAGGCAAAGGAGGTGTGGACGGCCAGGACCTGTCCAATCTCTCCTGCACGCACAAGTTCCCGCGCTCGGCGCCACTGGGGATGAAACCGATACATGAACGCTTCCATCAACCGTACGCCCTTTTTTGAAGCGTACTCGACACAGGAAGCCGCCTCCTCCGCGTTCAGAGCCAGGGGTTTTTCACAGATAACGTGCTTGCCCGCATCCGCCGCTTTGCGGATCCACTCGGTGTGGAGATGATTGGGAAGAGGAATGTAGACCGCTTCGATATCCGGATCAGCCAGCAGATCCTCGTAGGCTCCGTAGGATCTGGCAATCCCGAAGGTTCTTGCCGCGCTGCGAGCCTTCTCTTCGCTCCTCGAGGCGATCGCCATCAGTTCAACGGCATCCGTTTTCAACAACGGAGGCAAGACTTTTTTCATAAAGATATTGGCAGCCCCGAGCACACCCCAACGAACCGCTTTCATTTTTTTCCTCTCCGCTTGGTGATTTCCAAAGAGTATAGGAGTTATTGGCCTGAACAGGCAAGTGCGGTGGCAACGGGCGGCGGCGGCGGTCGTATCGACGAAAAGTGGAATTTGACGCAGACAGGCAGGTTTTCGTATTTTTAATGTGAATATTGATATCCGTCCTTCCGTCAGCGCCCTCACAAAACTACTATAGCGACAGCCGGTTTTCCGGCCGTAGGAGAAGTCGCAGGAGAATAGGATATGAGATTCGACAAGTTTACGATAAAGGCTCAGGAAGCGGTCCACTCCGCGGAATCCCTGGCCCATCGGTACAATCACTCCAGTCTGGATACGAACCATCTGCTCCTGGCCCTGATGGAACAGACAGACGGGGTGATCCCGCCGCTTTTTACTGCCCTGGGCGTGCAGAGCTCTGCACTTCGCTCGGAACTGGAAAAGCAGCTGGCCGCCAAACCGAAGGTCTACGGGGACAGCTCACAGACACAGCTGTCGCCCCAGGCGGGCAAGGTGCTGCACAACGCCGAGATGGAAGCGGGCAACCTCAAGGATGAGTACGTCTCTACCGAGCATCTGCTGCTGGCCGTGCTGGACATCCAGAGCGACACCCGGGAGCTGCTGAACCGCCACGGTGTCCAGAAGGCGGCCGTATTGAACGCGCTGCAGCGCATCCGGGGCAATCAGCGGGTCACCGATCAATCCCCTGAGGACAAGTACCAGGTGCTGGACCGCTACTGCACGGATTTGACGGATATGGCCCGTAAAGAGAAGATCGATCCGGTGATCGGAAGGGATGAGGAGATCCGCCGGATCATGCAGGTCCTTTCCCGCCGAACCAAGAACAATCCGGTGCTGATCGGGGATCCGGGAGTGGGCAAAACGGCGATCGTAGAGGGACTGGCCCGGAGGATCGTTTCCGGGGATGTTCCCGATTCCCTGAAGAGCAAACGGGTGCTGGCGCTGGATCTGGGTGCCCTGCTGGCGGGCGCCAAGTTTCGGGGAGAGTTCGAGGAGCGGCTCAAAGCGGTGATCAAGGAGATCGTCGAGGCGGAGGGAGAGATTTTCCTGTTCATAGACGAGCTCCATACCCTGGTGGGCGCCGGCGCGGCGGAAGGCGCGGTGGACGCCTCCAATCTGCTGAAGCCGGCCCTGGCCCGGGGAGAGCTCAGGGCGATCGGCGCCACCACCCTGGATGAGTACCGCAAATACATCGAAAAGGACGCCGCCCTGGAGCGCCGCTTCCAGCCGATCTACACCTCCGAGCCGAGCGTTGAGGACACGATCGCGATCCTGCGGGGCCTTAAGGAGCGTTACGAGGTTCACCACGGGGTCCGCATAAAGGATGAGGCCATCATTGCCGCGGCGATCCTCTCGGACCGCTATATCACCAGCCGCTTCCTCCCGGACAAGGCCATCGACCTGGTGGATGAGGCGGCCAGCCGCCTGAAGATGGAGATCGAGAGCCAGCCCACCGAGCTGGATCAGATCGAGCGGCGTATCCTGCAGCTGAACATAGAGAAGCAGGCGCTGGCCAAAGAGACCGATTCCGCCTCCAAGGACAAGCGGAAGGATATCGACAAACAGCTTGCCGAGCTCAATGGCAAGCGGGATGCCATGCAGCTTCAGTGGCAAAACGAGAAGAAGGTTATCGAGGAGATCCGCGCCCTGAAGCAGAAACTCGAGGAACTGAACATCGAGGAAACCCGCTACGAGCGGGAGGGCAATCTCACGAAAGCCGCGGAGGTCAAGCACGGCCTGGTCCCGGAAACCGAAAAGAAACTGGCCGACAAGACGGCGGAACTGGAACGCTCAGAAGGTGAGTCCAGGCTGCTGCGCGAAGAGGTCAGCGAAGAGGACATCGCCCGTATCGTCAGCCACTGGACAGGCATACCCGTCTCCAAGATGCTCAGCAGCGAGAAGGCCAAGCTCCTCGAGCTGGAGGAGATCCTCTCCCGCAGGGTCGTGGGCCAGGAAGCGGCTATTTCTGCTATGGCCGACGCCATCCGGCGCAACAAATCCGGGCTCTCCGACATCAACCGCCCGCTCGGCAGCTTCATCTTCCTCGGCCCAACCGGGGTCGGTAAGACGGAGCTGGCCAAGACCCTGGCGGAGTTCCTGTTCAACGACGAGAAGGCCCTGACCCGCATCGACATGAGCGAGTACATGGAGAAGTTCGCGGTCAGCCGCCTGATCGGGGCTCCCCCGGGCTACGTGGGCTACGAGGAGGGAGGCCAGCTGACCGAGGCGGTGCGCCGCCGTCCCTATTCGGTGATCCTCTTCGATGAGATCGAGAAGGCCCATCCGGAAGTGTTCAACGTGCTGCTTCAGCTGCTGGACGAAGGCCGGCTGACCGACAGCCAGGGACATATCGTGGATTTCAAAAACGCGATCATCATCATGACTTCCAATCTGGGCAGTTCGCTGATCCAGCAGACCGAGAAGATCGAGGATATCAGAGACCAGATCATTGAGCTGATGAAGGCGACCTTCAGGCCGGAGTTCCTCAACCGGGTGGATGAGATCATCACCTTCAACAGGCTGGGAAAAGAGGAGATCCTCAAGATCGTGGATATCCAGCTCGCAATACTCTCCAGGAGATTGCAGGAGCAGGATGTCACGATCAAGGTCAGCGACAAGGCCAAAGCCCACGTTGCCGAGGTCGGTTTCGACCCGCAGTACGGGGCCCGGCCGCTGAAGCGGGCCCTCCAGAATCTGATCCAAAACCCGCTGGCCAAGAGCATAATCGCGGGCGAGATCCGCGCCGGCGACACGATAGTGGTCGACACGGGCAAAGAGGGTCTGGTATTCCGCAAACAAAAATAGGTATATACTGATCCCATGATCCGGGCCTACCGCCAGGAAGAACCGGAGTCCGACGGGGATGCCTGGCTGCAGGAAACTCTGAACAGCGATCTGGTGGAGCAGGAGGAGGGAGAAAACCTCTACTGCTTCATCTGCGGTCAGATCATCACCCAGTCCCGTCAGCGCATCCGCGTAGAGGGAACCCACAAGCACACCTTCACCAATCCAGGGGGATACCGCTTCGAGATAGGCTGTTTTCGGGAAGCCCCCGGCTGCGAGCAGGCGGGGGAGTTTACGGATTTCTACTCCTGGTTCGACGGCTGCCCCTGGCGCTACGCCATGTGCGGCAGCTGCCGCGTCCATCTGGGCTGGGTCTATCGGGGGAAAAAATCCTTTTTCGGCCTGGTCCTGGATCGGCTTCTGAGCTCCAAAAAGTCCTTTCCCTCCGAATCCTGAGTCAGGAGGGATTGTTCACCGGGGGTTGCATCAAACGCTTTGGCGCAAGAAAAGGGTTTGCAGGGCAGCCGGGACCAGGACCGTTGAAATGGGAATGGCGGCGATCAGCAGAAGGTTGAAGAAATTGTTGGCACCCAGCACGGTCCAAACGGCGATCATAGTGGAACCCATCCCTATCACCAGCAGCATCGCTACTCTTGATATCCGCTGGCGAAGCCGCATGAACAGGGCGGCGGAGAGTCCAAGCAGCAGGAGGGCAAGCACCATGTTTCGGTCCCACTGGTGGACCTGAACCCTAAGGGAAAACAGGCCTTGCCCCACGCTGTCGATTGCGGTGATCCATATTCCCAGTAGAGGCAGGGGTAGCAGCACATAGGACACCAGCAGCCAATCCCGCTTCAGGATCCTGGAGACTACGGCAAGGATGATCCAGAAGGCAACTCCGTACAGACCCAGAAACAGCAGCAGGGTACCATGTTCGGCTGATACCCCGGATCCGACTATGATGTTGTAGATCGACTGATACACGAAGTTGCGCGAAAGAAACACCACTGCCAGCACCGGCGCAAAGGCAAAGCCGATCCACGGATACAGCCAATTCGGTTTGCCCTTCAGCCACCCCAGCAGGGTCACGAACAGGAGGAGGGCGAAAGCTGGGATCAGAACCAAAGCTTGGGACCACAGATGTGTGGCAAATAGAGCGGCTCCCAGCACAGCGGGTTGGGCTGCCAGCAGAGCTTCCAGCCAGCTGCCCCTGCTGTGAGCCTCGTAGAGAAGCTTGGCCACCTTTCGAGGTTTTCCAAAGGAGTCGATCGCCTGCCTGGCTGCATCCGCCTCGGTTAAACCTTCGGTTCGCAGATCCTCGATCTTGTCCTGGAAGTAGGTCTCCAGCTCTCCTATGACCTTGCTCTCCGTGCTCGGATCGAGATGAAGATTGGATTTGATCTGGCTGAGATAAGTGCGTACGGCTCCCATGGCTGGAGGCAGCTGTCTAACGGATCATGACCGAACTGGCTTGAGGATCAGGTTCATAGCGTTGGAAAACTTCAACCACATGCTGATCCGTTTAAGCAACACCTCTTCTCCTTTTTCGGTAATCCTATAGTACCGTCTCTGTTGTCCATTGGGCTGGACCTGCCACTCTCCCAGGATCAGGCCGTCATTCTCCAGCTTGTGGAGGGCGGGATAGACGGTCCCTTCCCGGAATTTGAAAAATCCATCACTTCGCTGCCGGATTTCCTTGATCAGACGGTAACCGTGAATGCGACCGGATTCACTGATCAGATACAACAGCAGGGAATCCGTGTTGCCCCGAAGCAGTTCTCTGTCGTATTCCAGAGGTGGGCTGCTGCTCTGCTCATGCTTCGATCCGTATTTCATATCTTCTCCTTCCACTCCAACTTCTATTGAACCACAACGCCGGCACTGTTTCAACCTCCCGAAAGCCGCCAATGCGGTCCTCCGCCAATGCGGTCTTCCACACGGCGCAGCGCAGATCGCGGGTTTCAAAACCATGGAAAATACAATATGCTACTCCCGCGGGGAAGAGATGAAAAAATACACAGCGGTTATCTTCGATATGGACGGAACGCTTCTCGACACGCTGGAGGACCTCGGCAGCTGCATGAATCGTGTCCTGGAGCGCGCCGGCTTTCCTACCCACCCCATCGAGGCCTACAAGTACTTCGTCGGAACCGGGATCACGAATCTGGTAATCCGCAGCCTGCCTGAAGACGATTGCAGGCAGGCGACGATAGAGCGGCTGCAGGGGCAGATGGCGGCGGAGTACACCGCCCACTGGGCCGACAAGACAGACCTGTATCCGGGAATCGGCGCCCTCCTGGACGAGCTGATGCGGCGAAAGGTTCTGCGGGCCATCCTGTCGAACAAACCCCACGAGTTTACTACGGTGATGGCCGACCGTTACTTCAGCAACTGGCGTTTCGATCCGGTGTTCGGCGCCCGGGACGGGGTCCCCTCCAAACCGGACCCAGCCGCTGCGCTGGAGATCTGCCGCCGCTGGGAGCTCGATCCGCAGGAGGTGCTTTACGCGGGGGATACGAACACGGACATGCAAACGGCCCGGCGGGCCGGGATGTACGCCCTGGGCGTGCTATGGGGATTCCGGACCAGGCAGGAGCTGGAGGAAAACGGCGCTCAAGCGGTGATCGCCAGACCCGAACAGATGCTCGAGTTTTTCAAATCCCCCTGACCTCGCAGCGGGGAAAGAGCCGACTGATCTTTCCGTGCAGCCCCCTTAGAACTTCATCACTGAAGGGCACCTGATCCCGCAGGCGGGGATCCAGAGCGTTCTCCGGGTCGAACTGCTGCAGCACGAAGCTGGGATATCCCTCCAGCTGCCCGGCCAGGTGCAGGATATCCTCCGGCGTGTGGAAGCGGGGGACCACCGTGCAGCGCAGCTCCAGCTCCACCCGGGCTGTTTTGAGATGCTCAAGGGTCCGCTTCACATCCTCGAGCATGCTTTCTTTTCCCGGCGCCAACCCCGCCGCCCTGCGGTAGGCTTCCCACTCCAGCGGTGCCTTCACATCCATGGCGATGTAATCCACCAGGCCCTGTTCCAGCAGCCCTGCTACCATCGTAGGATTGGTGCCATTGGTCTCCAGTCCCGTACTCAGCCCCAGGGCTTTTACCTGCGCAAGGAACTCCGGGGTCCCGGCGTGCAGGGTCGGTTCGCCCCCGGTGATCACGGCGGCCTGATACAGGCCAACGTTCTCCTTCAGGAACCGAAGCACGATTTCCGCGCTGAGATCGGCGAGCTGCTGCGGCCGCTGGACAAGATCCACGTTGTAGCAGAAGGGGCAGCGGAAATTACAGCCCCCGGTGAATACCACTGTCGAGATCTTCCCGGGGTATTCGATGAGAGAGGTTTTCTGCCAGCCTTTGAAGGTCAACGAGTTTTGGTTTGTCCCACCTACAGCGCCGCGGCGTTTTGCGCCGGCACCTGCTCAAGGGCGCAGGAGGGCTCTTCGTGAACCTGGGTCGGCTCCTGCCCGGCAGCCGCATCAACGGCCAATCGTACCGCCGGGCTCTGCGCCTTCAACTGCCGGTCGTACGTGCGCCGTTGCTTGAACTCCACCTGTTTTCCCGGATTCCACTGATCCACCGGACGGAGGTACCCTACCGAGCGGGACCAAACCTCGCAGACCTCACCGCATTTCGGACACACCTGCTGCTCGCCCCTGAGGTAGCCGTGGCTCTCGCAGATGCTGAAGGTCGGGGTGAGGGAATAGTAGGGCAGATGGAAGTTCTCGGCGATGCTTTTTACCAGGTTCTTGGTAGCCTGTATGGAGGGCATCCTCTCACCGAGGAAGGCATGCAGTACCGTCCCGCCGGTATAGCGGCTCTGCAGTGGATCCTGCAGCTTGAGGGCATCGAACACGTCATCGGTAAAGCCCACGGGCAGCTGGGTGCTGTTCGTGTAGTAGGGTGCCCGGATGTCTTTGCCGTTGCCGTTCGAGTACACATCCTCGCTGTAAATCTTGATGTCCGGGAAAAGTTTCTTGTCGATCCGGGCCAGACGATAACTGGTTCCTTCCGCCGGCGTGGCTTCCAGGTTGAAGATGCTGTTGGTTTCGGTTTGGAAGTCCCCCAATCTGCTGCGGATGAAATCCAGAGCCCGGACGGCAAAAGCCACTCCATCGGCCTGGGTAAGATCGTATCCGAGCAGGTTGTACACCGCATCGTTCATCCCGATGATCCCGATCGTCGAGAAGTGATTTTTCCAATAATTCCCGAATCCGGCTTTGATTTTGCGCAGGTAATAACGGCTGTAGGGATACAGGCCACGATCGGTGAATTTCTCCAGCACCTCCCGCTTGATGATCAGGCTCTCCTTGGCCAACTCCATCCGGGTGCTCAGCATCTCCAGGAACTCCTGCTCCGAGTTAGCCTCGTAACCGATCCTGGGCAGGTTGATGGTTACGACCCCGACGGATCCTGTCAGGGGATTCGAACCGAAGAGCCCGCCGCCCCGCTTCTGAAGCTCCCTCTTGTCCAGGCGCAGTCGGCAGCACATGCTGCGCACATCATCCGGCTTCAGGTCGGAGTTGATGAAATTGGAGAAATAGGGAATGCCGTACTTGGCAGTCATTTCCCACACAGGGTCGAGTTCCGTGCTTTCCCAGGGGAAGTCGGGGGTCACATTGTAGGTCGGGATCGGAAAGGTGAAGGGCCGTCCGGTGGCATCACCCCGGCTCATCGTCTCCGCGAAGGCTCGATTGAACATATCCATCTGTTCCTGGAACTCACCGTAGGACTCGTTTTTGACCTCTCCACCGATCACGACCGGCTGATCTTTTAGATACTCGGGTGCCTTCAGGTCCAGGGTGATGTTGGTAAAGGGGGTCTGAAAACCGACCCGGGTCGGTACGTTCATGTTGTACAGGAATTTCTGCAGACACTGTTTGACCCTGTTGTAGTCCAATCCGTCGTAGTAGATGTAGGGGGCCAGCAGTGTGTCGAAGTTGGAAAAGGCCTGGGCCCCGGCCGCCTCTCCCTGAAGCGTGTAGAGGAAGTTCACGACCTGCATCAAGGCCACATCGAAATGCCTGGCCGCTTTGCTCTCGACCTTTCCCCGCACACCCCGGAATCCCTCGATGAGCAGATCCTGAAGGTCCCAGCCGACACAGTACGGTCCCAGGGTTCCCAGATCGTGGATGTGGAACTCCCCGTTGATGTGGGCGTCACGGATCTCTTTGGGGTAGACACTGTTGAGCCAGTAGTTGCAGACCACCTTCTGGGTAATATGTACATTCAGACCCTGGAGGGAGTAAGTCATGTTGCTGTTCTCCCGGACCCTCCAGTCCATCTCATCGAGATAGTCATCGATGATGGCGATATCCCGAAGGAGCTTGGTTACCTCGCGGATATTTTTGTGCTGTTCCCGGTACAGGATGTAGGCTTTGGCTACTTTAGCGTGTCCGTTCTCGATGAGGATCTTCTCTACAATGTCCTGAACGTGCTCGACGGAAGGAACGCTTTCCTCTTCGTATTTGCGCCGGATCCCTTTGACGACCTGGTCGGAGAGTTTCTGGGCTTTTGAAATATCCCGACCACCCACAGCCTGGACAGCGGCCCAGATGGCTGAGGTGATCTTCTCCTGGTCGAAGGCGACGACTTGTCCGTTTCTCTTCCGGATAGTCTCCACTTTGCGTAACATAGTTCCCCTCCCAGTGCTTGAGTAGATCACAGTTGCGACGTTCCCGCCGTTGAGGCAGCGCTAATTTTTCTTCAGCGTCCTCAGTTCCTTCTCGAATGACTTGAGATCGGTGAACTCCCTGTACACCGATGCAAAGCGGATATAGGCCACCTTATCCAGAGCCCTGAGCCGTTCCATTACCAGCTCCCCGATGACCTGCGCCGGAACCTCTCGGTTTCCGTAGTTGTACAGTTCCGCCTCGATTGCACTAACAAGCTTCTCGACCTCTTCCCGGGGGATAGGTCTTTTCTCACAAGCTTTGAGCAGACCCGCCAGAAGCTTGTCTCGAGCAAAGCTCTCCCGCCGACCATCCTTCTTGATGACCGACACCCCGGTCCACTCGATCCGTTCGTAGGTGGTGAAGCGCCGCCCGCAGGAAAGGCATTCTCGTCTGCGCCTGATGGTATCGAGTTCCTCGAGGTTTCGCTTATCCACTACCCGCGTCTTGGTATTCCGACAGAACGGGCACTTCATACCCTGCCCACAAGATATTGTGCCCCTATTATACCCGAAACCACAAGATACGCAAGTATCTCCCAACGGTTTTCTAACAAAAAAGTATTAGAATACGAATTTTTTTAGTATGACTGACTAACAAAAATTTACTTCCGTTTTTTGAGCCCCCTGATGCAGGAGATCGACAACAAGTTACTCTTCCTCCTGCCTGAAGGGGCTTCTGCTTTCGCGTGTAATCGGCTATCCTCTTCAGGAGATGTTCCAAAACCTTTCTTTGATTCCGGAAGCTGTCAGCGGCAGTTTTCTGATCCGACTGCTGGTGGCCTGCCTGCTGGGCGGGACTATCGGCTTCGAACGGGATATCCATGGGCGCGCCGCAGGCCTTCGCACCAACATGCTGGTCAGCGCAGGCGCGGCTTTGTTTATGCTGGTCTCCATAGCGATGGCTCAAATCTACTCGCGTGGTCCGGAGAGCACGGGTCTGCGGGTGGATCCGAGCCGGATCGCCGCTCAGATCGTTACCGGCATCGGCTTCCTCGGCGCCGGGGCCATAATAAAAGACGGATTCAACATTCGCGGACTCACCACCGCCGCCTGCCTCTGGGTATCCGCCGGCGTGGGCATGGCCGCCGGGGCGGGTTTGTTCGAGATGGCCATCCTGGTTACCCTGATCGGACTGTTCACTCTGGTGGTGGTAAACAGATTTGAAAGAGTCTTTGCCAAAGACTCCTACCGAATCCTGAAAATCACGGCTGCGAATGATACGGACATCTCCAAGCTGATCGAGGTAGTCAAGCGCAAACACCTGAAAATTCTCTTCCTCGATTTCGACCGTGACTATAAAACGAATCAGATGGTGATCACCATCACGATCCGGCTGTTCCACAAGGGCGTGACGGACAAGCTCGCCCACGAGATCGTAGGTGACCTGGAAAACAGCGGATACCCGATTCACCAACTCCAATGGGGACACAGATGAAAAACATTGCGCTCAAGATCGCGGTTGTCCTCTTCCTCGGCGTTCTCTGTCTGCAACCGCTATCGGCCCAATCCCTGCAGGACGGGCTGTACGCCCAGATGAACACCAGCCGGGGAAGGATCCTCATCGCCCTAGAATACCGGAAAGCACCGTTAACCGTGGCCAACTTCGTCGGTTTGGCCGAGGGCACGATCGCCTTCGAGAACCGGCCTCCGGGCAAACCGTTCTTCGACGGTCTGGCCTTCCACCGGGTCATCGAGGATTTCATGATCCAGGGTGGGGACCCTTTGGAAAACGGCACGGGAGGGCCCGGATATCGCTTCCCCGACGAGATCGCTCCCGAGCTGGCGCATGACGGTGCGGGAGTACTATCCATGGCCAACAGCGGCCCCGATACCAACGGCAGCCAGTTCTTCATCACCCACAAGGCTACTCCCTGGCTGGACGGCTTTCACGCCGTGTTCGGCCGGGTGCGGGAAGGACAGGAGGTGGTGGACGCCATCCGCCAGGGCGATAGGATCGATTCCGTGGAGATCCTGCGCATAGGAGCTGAGGCCCGAAGCTTTCGGGTCGATCAGGCCCTGTTCGACCGCCTGCTCAGGGAAGCCCCGGAACGGAAGAAGGAATACGCCGCTCGGGCCCGCCAGCTGGCCCTGGCTGAGATCGAGCGGCGCTGGCCCGAGGCTCGGGTGTCCGACTCCGGCCTGCGATATCTCGTGCTGCAGCCGGGATCCGGCCAGTCGCATCCGGGGTACGGAACCACGGTCACCGTCCACTACAGCGGACAGCGTCTCAACGGCATGGTCTTCGACAGCTCCTACCAACGGGGGCAGCCGGCGACCTTCGAGATCGGGAGGGTGATTCAGGGATGGAACGAGGCGCTGACCGGCATGAGGCGGGCAGAGAAGCGGATCCTGATCGTACCCCCGGAGCTGGCCTACGGTCAGAGGGGATATCCCGGAGTCATTCCCCCGAATGAGTTTCTTATCTTCGAGGTCGAGCTGCTGGATTTCTGAAACCGCCGGCGGCCACCGGCCGTCCGCAGCGGGGAAATCTTCGAGATTGACCCACGGCTCAGGTTCCTATTCCGGGGAGTCCATCCGAGCTGCCTCGCTCGCCTCCATCACCCTCTGACGGCGAGCCAGAACAAAGGTACTGCCGATGATCAGCACGATAGCCAGGCAAAACATCAGCAGCGAAGCAGCGGAGGGGGGATGCAGGAGGAAAACCGCCAGATAGACGAAAGCCGGGGCGGATTGGATCGGGATCTGCTGGATGGGGATCGCCAGACTGGCATTGGCAACCCTGAAGGCAAGCTGTAGCTTGGCGATGCCGTACAGGTTCGTGATCACCAGGATCGCCGAACCGGCCACGAACATTGCAATCACAGGAAGGGTGAAGATCCCTTTGAAGATCCGCAACACCGCACCCATAAACGGACCCACCCAAAAGTTGGAGAGCACGTAGAATAGTCCGGAGCTGACGGCTAGAGCCGAACCGCGGCAGCAGGTCATCCGCTTCGCCAGGCTTCCCAAAACCAGAATCATTCCGGTGATGACCACGGAGAACACAGCGGAGCGAAGGACAAAGCTGCGGGCCAGCACGTCGAACTCCTCCACGTCGATGACCAGATGACTCAGTCCCAGCAGGGTAATGGCTGCGATCAGCAGGAGGATCCCCGTGACCTCCGCTGCGCCCAGCCGTTCTTTGAGGATCCAGATCGAACCCAATACCAGGACGAGTAGCCCGGCCGCCATGAGGCCGGGAATCAGGGCTGGACCGAGCCGCACCTGGGCCAGGAGGAACAGGGTGCTTCCCAAGCCCATATGGAGGATGAACCCCGCCAGCCAGAGCGGGTGGCGAACCAACCTGGCAAAAAATCCCTGCCGCTCCTTGGAGATCTGATTGACCACCTTCTTCTGAAGCAGCACCCCGATGTTGTGAGCGATGCCCGAGGCCACCGCCAGGGCTACGCCCAGGCCGTACATCGGATGCCCTCCGTCTGCGCTTCAGCTCCAGGTTTCGAAGCGCACCAGATCATCTATGGGCCGCCGCTTCTTTCCCCGGGGGGGGTCATCGGGATAACCGAGGGGAGTAAAAACTACAGGTTCGACGGTTTTCGGCAATTTGAAGATCTCCCGCGCCGCCTGAGCATCGAAAGCCCCGATCCAGCAGCTGCCCAGCCCGTGGTCGGTCGCAGCCAGGATCAGATGATCCATGACTATAGCGGCATCCACGTCGCAGTAGCTCTTTCCGTCGGCTCGCACCCAACAGAGGTCGGTGAGTGCGCAAACCCCGATCACAACCGGTGCCCGCACGAACCAGTCCCGCGGATAGATGCGTTTCAGCTCCTCCTGCCGCCCGGCGGTGTGAACCGCCAGGATGCGAAAGGCCTGACGGTTGGCCGCCGTGGGTGCCAGACGTGCGGCATCCAGAACCTCGGCCAATACTCGATCCGGTATCGGATCGCTCTTGTAACGGCGCACGCTGTAGCGTGCGGATATCAACTTCTCGAATTCCACCGTAAATCCCCCTTCCCTGCTATTCGACCACCACTCCCTTCTTCAGGATGATGTTGGCGTACAGCGCCGCCTCCCCGGTCGCCAGGATGGCGTAGGCCTGCCTGGCCCGCTCGTAGAAGTCGAACCGTTCGACCAACTCGAAGTCTTTAAAGTTCGCGTCGGCGGCTTTGAGGATGCCTCGGTACTTTTCCCAGATTGCCGGCTTGGTGGGGTCACCGGGAACCACCGCCATGAGAGCTGCCGGATGTTCCACAAATCCGTCCAGGGGAAAGAACTTCATGACAGCCTGCAGCAGCTCGGGCACCCCGTGCCCGTCGGCCCGAAGCAGGCGCCGGGCCATGCTGGCTGCGGGAAAGTTACCATCCCCGATGACCAGCTCGTCGCCATGGCCCATCTCCATCATCACTTTCAGCAGCTCCGGGCTGAGAATCGCAGGAACTCCGTTCAACATCGTCCACCTCCCAATCGTAGTTTGCCGAGCCCGGGGCCGTTTAACCGTAAACCGGCCCGAAGGTACTGCAGGCCCGGTAGTCGGCACCCTCCGGATCCATGCCGAAGGCCGCCCAGGCGCTGGGCCGGTAGATCGTTTCCACGTTGTGCATGCACACCGGGATCCGCAGCATCGATGCCAGGGTGATCAGATCCGCCCCGATATGGCCGTAGCTTATGGCCCCATGGTTCGCCCCCCAGTTGGCCATCACCGAGTACACGTCGCGGAAGGGCCCTTTGCCCGTCACCCTGGGCACGAACCAGGTGGTCGGCCAGGTTGGGTTGGTGCGGGCATCCAGAGCGTCGTGGACCTTCTCCGGCAGCTCGGCGGTATGTCCTTCGGCGATCTGCAGGACCGGCCCCAGGCCGCGCACCAGGTTCAGCCTGGACATGGTTACCGGCATCCCCCCTCGGGTCAGAAAGTCGGTGGAGTAGCCGCCGCCGCGGAAGTAGCCCAGGTCGGCAGGCCGGAACTCGGTGACCTCCAGACACCTGCCCGCCTCCTCCGGGGTCACCTCCCAGAAGGGCTTGATCGCAGGCTTTCCATCCCGGCTCATCTGGCCCGTTCCGTCCAGGGCGGCGGGCCCGGAGTTGATCAGGTGGATGATCCCTCCCTCGGCCAACCCCTTGGGGGCTGTCCCGGTAACCCGCTCGATCGCCTCCGCGCTCCAGTAGGTGCGCACATCGGCAAAAATTTGCGCCGTGCCGGTCAGCAGGTAGCCGAAGAGCATCGATACGCCGTTGAGGCTGTCGTTTTCCGTGGCCAGGATGTAGGGGGCACGGATGCCGTTCCAGTCGAAGGAGGAGTTCAGCATCGCTTCCATGAAATCGCCGTTGGGGAAGTGATCGGTCCACTGCCGCTGACCCTGGAACCCGGCAGCCAGGGCGTTGTGTCCAAGCGCCTCTTCCCCGAAACCCAGCGCTTCCAGACGGGGATTGCCAACCATCAGGTCCCGGGCGATCATGGTCATCTGGACCACCTGCTCCCAGTCCCTGTCTTTCAGCTCCCGGGACCGCTGCTTCTCCGGCGGATTGTCATCCCCCCCCTCCCTGCAATGTTCCTTGACCCAGCTCAAGGCCAGCTTGTACTCCTCAGGATCGTAGATCTGTTCTTCGAAACGGCGAACGAACTCGCTCATGTCCACGTACTCGTTGCGCATGCCCAAATAGCTTTGAAAAAAATCTTCCTGAACGATGGATCCTCCTATGCCCATGGATACCGAACCCATAGACAGATAACTGCTTCCCTTCATCCCGGCCACGGCCAGTCCGGAGCGTACGAAACGCAGGATATTGTCCCGCACATCCTCCGGAACGCTATTGTCCCCGCCGTCCTGTACGTCCCTGCCGTAGATCCCGAAGGCGGGCAGTCCCTTCTGGTTGTGGGCCGCCAGAACCGCGGCCAGGTAGACCGCGCCGGGCCGTTCGGTGCCGTTGAAGCCCCAGACCGCCTTGGGAATCAGGGGATCCATATCCATGGTTTCCGAGCCGTAGCACCAGCAGGGGGTCACGGTCAGGGATACCCCCACCCCTTCCCGGGCGAATTTTTCGGCCGTTCTGGCCGCCTCCGCCACCCCGCCTATACACCTGTCGGCGATCACGCATTGCACCGGCAGTCCGTTGGCGTGCTTCAGATTCTTGGTGATGATATCGGCCGCAGTCCTGGCCATGGCCATGGTCTGCTCTTCCAGGCTCTCCCGCACTCCTCCAAGCCTGCCGTCGATTGTCGGACGGATCCCGACTTTAGGCGTGCCGGTGTTCAGCCTGTTTTCCGGCGGATTCATTTTGAACTCTGCCATCTATTTCTTCCTCCATGTATTATTGTTATACGATCTCGCGTTCTTCCCGCACTCAAGCTCTTCCCTCATCCTGCAGGGTTTGCATGTATTGCTTCCATTCCGAAGATGAAATGAGGTCGTTTTTTCTGAAGTGCTCACGGGCCTCCTTCAGGATAGATTCGATCTCTCGTTTTTCTCCGGCGGTCAGAGGCGGCTCGACCTGGTGGCTGGAGAGAATCTCCTCCATGCGCTCCCGCGCGTAATCCACGTCGTTTTTCTTGCCCCCGTTTTTCCACTCCGGAAAGGTCAACCGGTCCGCGCTCTTGGTCATATACTGTTCCCTGTTCCACCACCGCCGGGTGTGCGCCTGACCGAGAAAGTGCCCCGGTATCGGCCCGACCTCATTGATCATGTCAACGGCCGCTGAGTCCCCGCTGACCTCGATACCTTCCAGGAACCTCCCGATCATGTTGGCTATATCATCATCCAGGATCGCCTGGACCGGGTGAGCGGAAATCTCCCCGTATACGCTGCTGTGGATCTGCACCGCGCTGGATCCGGATAGAGCGGCAATGAGACTCGGGATGGTTTTCTCATAGGCAAGCTGAAATCCTATGACCTTGGCGTTGCTCACCCCGGAGGAAGAGGCCACCATGGGTATTGCGTACCTTCGCCACACTTGATTGTAGGCTGCAAGATGAAGGGCTACGCTGATATCGCCGAAAGCCGGGGCTCCGGTTTTCATGTTTTGAGGGAGCACCAGGTTTGCCACCGCGACCCGCGCCCCAGGTTTGAGAAGCTGCAGGAGCACGATGTAGGGGATGACCTCCGCATTTGCCGAGATGACCGCTCCGGCAACACTGGCCGGTGCGGTGCTCCCCGCTGTCGCCCCGTCCCATATCATGCTGGGCAGGTCGTACTCTGCAGCCAGAAAACAGGCATTGGTCTGATCGGTGTAGCAGGTCAGGGGAGAGGAGGTGTTCGGATTGGCGAAGATCTCCGTGCCGATCGCCTTGGCCATCCGGAAGGTGAACCTGTCTATATCGTTGTTGGCGATCTCCATGGTCACTTTGGTCGAATGCTCGAGCCTGATCGCAGCCCCCTCCATCTCTTTCATGTTTTCCGGGATCCCCCGGTAGCCGAAGTACGGATAGTTGTTGAGGAAGTGAACGGTGGGCAGCGCATCCAGCACTCTGACCAGATCGACGTGCTCTTGCCTGGTAGGGGCACGGGAATCCCCGGTAGACAGATCCACGATGTCCCTTCCGGGAAAGTTGAAGAAGACAGTATGGTCCAATCCCAAAACCAGGTCGTGATCGGGGTTCCTGGATTTCACCCGGAAGCTGCTCGGGCAGCGACGCAGGCAATCCTCCACCAGCGCAGGGGGGAAACGCACGAGGTTGGTGTCAAAATCCACGGCGCAGCCGTGCTGTTTGAATACTTTCAGCGCCTCCTCGTTGTATATCTTCACTCCCGCCTTCGCGAGCACATCCAGGGTACCCTCGTGAATCTGCTCAACCTGATTCTCGCTGATGAGCTCGAAGGGTTTGAACCCCCTCAAGAAACCTCGCAGAGCCATACTCTCCTCCTTCCG
>CAZPPB010000038.1:0-26505 GCA_964588355.1 uncultured Spirochaetaceae bacterium
CGATCAACCGGCCGATCAACTCTCCCGGGGCAGCTCCACGCACAGGTCCCCGAGGATCTGTTTGAGGATGTTGTCCGTAGGGTGGCCGTTGCCCAGATGCTGGGTAAAGCACTCGGCGAAAGGCCGGCCGATCCGTTGCCCCTGGGTCCGGGTCTTCTCTTTCATCTCCTCGAGGTAGGCGTCGAACTTGTTGATATAGCGCAGCCATTCCCGCTGGCTCTCGTGGCAGGCCAGCATCCGCTCTTTTGTTTCCATGGTCTGGGTGACGTCGACGGCGAAGTGTATCGGCAGAGGCCGGCCGAAGTTGTCGGTCCCGCCGAAGGCGTCCCAGTAGTAGAGGTGGGGGATCTTGTCAGCCGGAGCCAGGGGCAGCCCGCAGTCGTAGAGGGGCACCGAGGCGATAAAGGCGGCGTTGCGCACCAGGCGCGAGGTTTCCTCGTGATCGATCAGGTAGTCTGAAGGAGCATGGGTCAGTAGGATGTCCGGATTCACCGCCCGTACCACCCGGACGGCCAGCTGCCGATAGTGGTGGTTGTACTCCACCTCCAGGTCCTGTCCTCCGGCGTAGTGGTAGAGCGCACCAATCACCTTTGCCGCGTTCTCCGCCTCCCGGAGGCGCTTTTCACGGATCTGCTGGCTTTTCAGATCGGGAGAGCCAACCTCTCCGCCGGTCATCGTGGCCAGGTGGATTTCCCACCCCTTGTCGGCCAGAACAGCGAGGGTTCCTGCGGCCATAAACTCGATGTCGTCGGGGTGGCAGCCGAAGGCCAGCACGCGTTTCATTTCGTCCTCCCTCGAGAATTAGACAATACCGATTTGTTTGAAGGGACCCGCACGGATTCGCCTCAGCCCCGGACTTTCTCCCACCCCTGGATCAGCATCTCGACACCCTCCCAAGGGGTGTCGGGAAACAGGGCGTCGATGGGATGGAGGATGAATCGCCCGCAGGGGCCAAGGGTCGATACGGCCCGGTTTACCTCCGCCTCGATCATCCTGCGATCCCTGGTGGCCAGGGTAATGGCATTGGCACCGCCCACCAGACAAATCCGGGAGCCAAGGAGGTCTCTGGCTTTCTCCATTGAGATGCCGTCGAGCAGGGGATCGACGAAGTACAGCACATCCACCCCGGCATCGGCCAGCCTGGGACCCAGGATCTCGACGCCGGTTGTGACGGTGTAACAGAACAGTTTGCCGTGGCGATGGCTGAGATCGGCCAGGCGCCGGACATGATCAACCAGGTACTGTTCGAACAGGCTGGGGGACCAGAAATCCGTGGACGAGTACCATCCCCGCTCCACGATCAAGTCGATCCCCGGTTGGCGGGCGGCCATCTCCACGCGGGCCAGGTCGGTTTCCGTGACGATCTCCATCAGTTCGGTAAAGGATTGCGGGTGATCCATGGCGAGCATGATGGCTCCTTCGGCGCCGCAGAGCCAGACCACCGCATCCATGCCGAAAGCCGCCCAGGCCTGGACAGCCACCCCCTGCTCCCGCGCAAAGCCTGCGACTCTCTCCATCCGCCGCTCCAGCCACTGCGCCGCCTCCGGATCCGGCGGAGCGTAGAGGAAGCGGATGCGGGGCACGTCTTCGGGGGAACTCACCGCATGCTCCACGCCGCGGGGGATGTTGAAGTCCTCCATCAGGGAGACATGGCTCGGCTGGATCACCCAGCCTTCCCCTATCTCCTCTCCGGTTTGCTGTACCCGGTGACGAAGCGTCCCCATAGGCGTCTGGTATTTCCGCATAAGCACCGGATAGGGTTCGGCGTCCTCCGGTGCGTGCCGGGAGTTGGTCCAGCGGACCTCGGGGTGCACGCTCCAGGGAATGGACACATCGACCAGGTCGTCCACGCCCAGAGACATCCAGGCCTGCACCCGTTTGAAGTCATCCTCCAGGGTCCAGGATACGGGCAGGGTGTGGATATGCTCCAGCCGTTTTGTGTACCAGCGGCAAACCTCGCTGTGTTGATCACCGCTGTCCCAGCGCAGGTGCTTGGGTACCGGATTGCCGAAGCACTGGAAGGTAAGGGGAATGTGATCGATCGGTTTGCCGTTCCAGGCCGCCAGCAGCCGTTCCTTCGAGTTCATGATTTCCATACTATTGACAAAGGGATTTTCTGACAATACCGTGGGAGAGACTCTGCCCAGGGGAAAGCACTTTTGGCGCTCCGTGTGGAGATCTCGATATTCGACAACATAAAAATAATTGCAGGAGGATAGTGATGGCGGGAAAAGCTCAATTCCGATTTTCCTTCGGTCCCTGGAACATCCATGAAGGCGCCGACGTATTCGGCCCAGCGGTACGAAAGAGCGTGGAGTTCGCAGAGAAGCTGAAAGGGTACAAGACGATGGGATTCGACGGCGTGCAGTTCCACGACGACGACGCGGTGCCCAGTGTGGACGTCCCCCACGACCAGATGATCAAAGAAGCCCGGGAGACGAAGAAGATGCTCTCCGGAGAAGGTCTGGTGGCGGAGTTCGTGGCGCCCCGATTGTGGGAGCATCCCATGACCGTGGACGGCGGATTTACCGCCAACGATCCCAAAGCCCGCCGGTATGCCAATGACAGATGCAAAAAGACGGTCGACATCGCCAATGTGCTGGAAACGAAGAACATCGTACTCTGGCCCGCCCGGGAGGGGATCTACGTGAACGAATCCAAGGATCACGTCCTTGCCTCCCAACGTTTTGTAGAAGCGGTCAACGCCATGCTGGAGTATGATCCTCATATCCGCATTCTGGGAGAGATGAAGCCCAACGAGCCGATGGACCATGCCTATCTGCCCACCACCGGGCATTTCCTGGCGCTGTGCTACAAGACTGTGGATCCGCAGCGCTGCGGAATCCTGATCGAGAGCGCCCATGCCATCCTGGCGGGCCTGGATCCGGCGATCGAGATGAGCTACGCCCTGTACCACAACAAGCTGTGGAGCGTGCACCTCAACGATCAGAATGGCCTGAAGTTCGACGAGGATCGCGCCTTTGGTGCGATAAACCTCAAGCGGGCCTTCGACCAGGTGCTCGTCCTCTACGATAATGACTTCGGTGCCAGGGGCGAGTTCGTGGGCCTGGACGTCAAAGCCCTGCGTACCCAGGAGGATTCGGTGGCCACCCATCACCTCTCCAATAGTCGGGAGATCTTCCTGCTGCTTCTGGAGGTGGTGAAGCAGTTGGATCGGGGCAAACTCGAGGAGTACCGCAAGAACCGCAATTATGAGGATCTCGAGCTGTTCATCATCAAGACCATCATGGGCAAGGTGTGACGGGGCAACCGATCCTAAAACCGAGGATAGGCATCCTCTTCGTGACCTCCGGGTGGTTCCGGGAAGTGGGTCTCCAGGATCCTTCAGGGGAAACCTCCGCCCGGGTGGAGGAGGTGGCCCGCAGCACGGTCGACCGGCTGGCCGATTTCCTGGAGCCGGTCTATCCAGGGCTCCTGTATTCCGCTGAGGAGGCCCGCCGGGCTGCGGCGGAGATCCGGCAGGCCGACGTGGATGGACTGCTGCTCTCGCCGCTGATGTGGTGCGAGGACCAGATCGTGCGGGCCGCCCTGGACGGCCTGCGGGAGCTTCCCCTGCTCATGTGGACCTTCTCCCCGTCCGAATCGCTGCCGGATTTCGTGCCTTTTCAGCGAATGATTCAGGGAAGCGGAGCGGTGTGCACGCTTCAGCTCTCCGGGATGCTCCGGCGCGGGGGCTACCGCTACCGCTCGGTGGTGGGGCACGCCGGGGAGGCGGAGCTGTGGAGGGAGCTGGAAAACAGGACCTGCGCGATGGCCATTGCCCGCAGACTGCGGGGCCTGCGCGTAGGGGTGCTGCCCTTTCCCTGCGATCAGATGTCCACCACCTACGTGGACGAGTTCGCTCTGCGCGCCCGCTACGGTGTGGAGCTGCGCTACCTCGAGCTGGAGCGTGTCCGCAGGACGGCCCAGGAGCTTCCCCGGGAGGCGATCGAGAGCCTGCGCCGGCAGATCGAATCCTCCGGGCAGAAGATCGGCGTGGATGAGCGGAATCTGACCGAGGGCATCAAATACGCCCTGGCGTTGGAACGGGTGATGGAGGAGGAGCACCTGGAGGTTCTGGCGATGAACGACGTGATCGAGGAGATGCATGCCAGCTTCGGGCTTCGACCATGCCTGACCAATCCCCGCCTGTCCGCTTCCGGCGCTGTTGTCTCCATGGAAGCGGATATCGCCGCCGGTTTGTGCATGTACATCCTCCGATGCCGCGGCGCTCAGGCCCCCTTCTACACGGAGACCTTCAGCGTAGACTACGCGGCCAACGCCCTGCTGCTCGGCCATGCGGGGTACCACGACACGGTGAACGCCGACCCCGATTTCCCTGTCCAGATCGTGAGCGACGTGGAGTACGAGAACTCGGACCGCTTCAGCGGCGCGGTGAGCTTCTTCAAATACCGCAGCGGACCGGTTACCGTGGTGAACTCGGTGTGGGACGGGGAGAAGCTCAAGTGGGTCGTGGTCCAGGGCGAGTCCCTTCCCGGTCCGGCCAAGATGGACGGAAACTCCCACCTGTTCTGCCGGCTCGGCGTTCCAGTCAAAGAGTTCTTCCGACAATCCGTGGACAGCGGAGTCAGTCAGCATTGGATCGTGATCTCCGGGACTCACGGCAGGGTCCTTTCCGAACTCTGCGAGCAGCTCGATATCCGCCTGATCCGGCTTGGTTGACCTGCCGGTTCCAGCGGAATTTCGTAGATATTTCGTCGTACCGCGGGACTTTCCCATCATCAGCCCGGGACTTAGATAAAAAATTAACATAACCATGGGAAAATCACCGGGAAAATCGGGGGGGTAATGAATTATTTGACAAGATGCTCATTGCATCGTATAATCCTTGTTTAGTTGCCAATAGATCCAATCAAAAGCCGGCCGGTAGAAAGCGGCCGGAGAATTAAGGAGGAGCAAATGCTCAAAAAAGGTTCTCTGTTACTGTTGGTGCTCTTTTTCGTCCTGGCCGCAACCGCGTGGGCCGGGGGTGCAAGGACGGCGGCTAAACCCACCTTAAGCATCATCTGTTTCCAGGGCTATGCCGAGGACAGCTGGGTCCTGCCGTTCGAGGCGAAGTACGACTGCGACGTCAAGGTCACCTACGCAGGCACGGTGGAGGAGCACTTCACCAAGGTCAAGGCCGCTCCCTCTGAGTACAATATCGTATCCATCGACTCAGGACGCGTGCTTATGTACAGGGACGCCGGGTTGATCCAGCCCATCGACACCTCCAGGCTCGCCAACTACAACAAGATCGGTGAGTACTTCCGGGAGCATCCTTACGGAAAGATGCCCGACGGAAGCAAGCTGCACGTGCCGATCGTCTGGGGTACCCAGACCATCACGGTCAACACCGGCAAGGTGCCCGCGAATATACTGGCCAAGTTCCTCACAAAGACAGCGGACGGCAAGCACCAAACCGTGTCCCTCGACATCCTCACCGCTCCTGAATCCAAGGGCTACACCGCCTTCTTCGACGAATCCTCCAACGTGGTGAGCATCGCCGCCATACACGTGGGCATCAAGACCCCCTTCAACTTCGCAGCGGGAGACTGGGATCGGGTGGCCGATCGTCTCTATGCCTGGAAGCAGAACGCCCGTACATTCACCTCCGGCCTGGACTCGGAGTTCGGTGTTTTGACCGCCGAGGACGCCTACGTCGTGCTGGGCGGCAACGACGCCCTGCTCAACCTGCGCCTGGAGGAGGCCGGGGTACGGGACAACTTCACCCAGTACGCTATGACCGAGGGAACGATCTGCTGGATCGACGGCTGGGCCTTGACCAAGCCCACCAAGGGCGCCTCCCTCGACCTGGCGTTGAAATACATGGACTACATGATCGGCGACCAGGGTCAGAAAGAGCTGGCCGAGCTGGTCGGGTTCGGCATCGTCAACCCCGCCGGCTCATCGGGCTTCAACCCGGTTGTTCTCGACTCGACCTTCTGGTACGGCGAGGACATCGGAAATTTCCCCGCTCCACTGTACATCATGGTTCCCGAGGAAGACCCCGGCAAGCGGGTCGAACTTTGGAACAAGGTCAAGGCCAGACCGTAGCAGGCCACGCGGAGCGTAATCGATCGGCGGGTTCTGTCTCCCTACAGCTTTGTTCACCGGGGGGTGCGGAGCCCGCCTGTTTTCTGTTATCATGCCCCACGCGCGGCACATCGGTCCTCAGGAAGGGAAAATGAAACCAGACAACGCAATCGACCTCGTAGGGGTGACCAAGAAATTCGATGAGGTGACGGCGGTTCGAGAGTTCAGCACGGAGATCAAGAAGGGAGAGTTCTTTTCCCTGCTCGGACCCTCGGGATGCGGAAAGACCACGACCCTGCGCATGATCGCCGGGCTGGAGGTCCCCACCGAAGGTCGCATCCTGCTGGAAGGTAGTGACGTCAGCAGCACCCCGGCTTACCGGCGAAATGTCAATACCGTGTTCCAGGACTACGCCCTGTTTCCCCACATGTCGGTGCGAAAGAACATCTACTTTCCCCTCAAGATGAAGAGGATCTCCCGCTCCGAGGCGGAGCCGCGAATCGAACGAGTGCTCCGGCTGGTGAACATGGAGGGGTTCGCAAACCGCCTTCCCCAGCAGCTGTCCGGGGGGCAGCGGCAGCGAATCGCCCTGGCCCGCTCCCTGGTCAACGAACCGGCGGCCCTGCTTCTGGATGAGCCGCTGGGAGCTCTGGACTTCAAGCTCCGGGTGGCCATGCAGAAGGTGCTCAAGGACATCCAGCGGAACGTGGGCATCACCTTCATCTACGTGACCCACGATCAGTCGGAAGCCATGACCATGAGCGACCGCATTGCGGTGATGAAGGATGGCCTGGCTCACCAGATCGCCTCTCCCGACGAGATTTACAACAACCCCGCCACTGCATTTGTGGCCTCCTTTATCGGGGACATGAACTTCGTGCACGGGACGGTGCGGGACAATGACGGCAAAACCTGCCTCCTCGACGTTGAGGGCAGGAAGGTCACGGCCAATCGGGCGGTGGATCTCGGCAAGGGTGCCGAAGCCCTGGTGTGCATCAGGACCGAGAGGGTGCAGATCAATCCGCAGCGGAGTGTCGAAAACCGGGGTTCCGCCACGCTTTCCCGCATCGTCTACCGGGGAACGGACTACGAGGCCACCTGCCGGATCGGGCAGTCGGAGATCCGGGCCGTAGTGCAGGCCGTGGCCTGGCCGACCGAGCTGCGCCTCGGCGACACGGTGGACGTGGCCTGGAGCGCCGAGGACGTGATCGTCTTTCCTCGGGAGGAGGAGGCAGACGTGATCAAGTACAGCGCCGAGGCGGTCTGATGAAGCGCCGCACCTCCAAGCCGAGGCAGTTCATCAAGGGCATTCCCATCGCCGTCTGGATGCTCGCTCTGGTGGTCGTCCCCCTGATGTTCACCTTCCTCATGAGCTTTTACTCCTCCAGCGGTCTGATGATCGACACGACCCTGACGCTGGAGAACTACAGGCTGTTCTTCACCGACCCCCTGTACGCCCGCATCCTCTTCAAGAGCATCCGCCTGGCTCTGGTCATCTCCGTTCTCTCCATCGCGGCCGCCTTTCCCCTGGCCTACATGGTCAGCTTCAAGATCAGGCGGGGCAGGAATATGCTGTTCATGCTCTGCATCATCCCTCTATGGGTTAGCTACCTCGTGCGCATCATCGCCTGGCGGACCATCCTGGGAAATCGCGGCGTGATCAACTCCGCCCTGATGGCCATCGGCGTGATCAAGGAGCCGCTGACCTTCTTTTTATACAACCAGTTCGCCATCGCCATCACCCTCACCTATATCTGCATCCCCTTCGTGTTCATTCCCGTGTACACGGCACTCGAGAAAATCCCCAGAAACCTTCTGGATGCCTCCAGTGATCTCGGAGCCAATGAGCTGCGAGCCTTCGTTAACGTGGTCCTCCCCCTGGGGCTCCCGGGACTGATCACCGGCTTCATCTTCTCTTTCATCATCGCCTTGGGGGATTACATTATCCCCCTGCAGCTGGGGGGAACCCAGGGAATTATGTTCGGGAATCTCGTTTGGAGCCAGTTCGGTTTCGCCTTCAACTGGCCTTTGGGAGCGGCCCTGGGCTTCATCCTCTTCGCCATTGCGGTAACCATTCTGGGCCTTACCTCCAAATTCGGAACGACCGAAGGAGGGTTTCTCAGTGAGTAGCAAATCCCGAGCAGCCGGCGGGGGACGCGGCACCTGGCTCAAGATCTACGGGACCCTGATCTTCGTGTTTCTCTACTTCCCCATGATCATTGTGCTGCTGTTCAGTTTCAGTCCCACCCGCACCATCGTAGGCCTGTCCGGCCTGACCCTCAAATGGTACCAGGAACTCTTTCAGGATACCGGCCTGCTAACCGCGTTCTGGCACACGGTGCTGGTAGGGCTCTGTGCGGTGGCCATTGCCACCGTGTTCGGGACAGCCGGGGCTTTCTTCGTCACCAGGGTTGAGTTTCCCGGAAAGGGGGTCTTCCGGGCTCTTGTGATGCTGCCCTTTCTGCTGCCCGGCATCATCATGGGGCTGACCCTGCTGATCTTCTTCCGAAATCTGAACGTTCCCCTTTCGATGTTCACGATCCTGATGGGGCACGTTTCCTTCACTACTCCGCTGGTGATGTTCCAGGTTTCCAGCCGGCTGCTGCGTATGGGACCGACTTACCGCTGGGCGGCGATGGACCTGGGGGCCAATCCGGTTCAGACCTTCTGGCACGTAACCCTGCCCATGATCCGCACGGCTCTAATAGGCGCGGGTCTGCTGGCCTTTACCGTATCCTTCGACGAGATCGTTATCTCCTACTTCCTGACCGGAACATGGATGACCCTGCCGGTGTATATCTACGGTATGCTGCGCTTCGGCCTGTCGCCGAAGGTCTACGCCATTTCCACCATCATCCTCCTCCTGTCCCTGGTCCTGATCACCTTTATGGCCCGCTACACCGGCCGATCCGCAGAGACGTATCGAGTGCGCGACCGTAGGGGAAAGCGGGACGCCGCCTGAGCGAACAGGTATTTCTCGAACAAGGGCCTCGGTGCGGCCAGGTTTCCAGAAAGCAAGGAGGTGGAAGATGGGCGGATATCTGATGGGCTACGACGTAGGCAGCTCTTCGATCAAGGCGACCCTGCTGGCGATAGAATCGGGAAGGGTCGAGGCGTCGGCGACCTCCCCCGAACGGGAGTTGGAGATCCAGGCTCCCAGATCCGGCTGGGCCGAGCAGGATCCGGAGGTGTGGTGGCGGCATCTGGAGAAGGCGACCGCGCAGATCGCCTCCGCCGGGGCCGATCTCAGGGATGTCCAGGCCATCGGCATCTCCTACCAGATGCACGGGCTGGTTTGTCTGGACCGAAACGGGCGGGTGCTGCGCCCGGCGATCATCTGGTGCGACAGCCGGGCGGTGGAGATCGGGGACAGGGCTTTCACGGACCTGGGTCCCGAGCGCTGTCTGGAAAGCCTTCTGAACTCGCCGGGCAACTTCACGGCCTCCAAACTGGCCTGGGTGCGGGAAAACGAACCGGAGACCTTTGCCAAGATCGACCGAATCCTTCTTCCCGGAGACTACATCGCCTACCGCCTGACCGGGACCCTGAATACCACCCCTTCGGGGCTCTCGGAGGGAATCCTCTGGGATTTCCCGAAAGGGCAAGTGGCGGAGTTCCTTCTCGAATACTACGGGATTCCCCGGACCATGATCCCTCCGAGGGTGGGTAACTTTGCGCTGCAGGGGGAGGTCGCCCAAGGACCCGCGGATCGTCTCGGGCTGAAAGCGGGGGTTCCGGTCTCCTACCGCGGCGGGGATCAGCCAAACAACGCCCTGTCCCTCAATGTGCTGCATCCCGGCGAGGTAGCGGCCACGGCCGGGACCTCCGGCGTGGTGTACGGGGTGGGGGATCGAGCGGTTTACGACCCCGCCTCCCGGGTGAACACGTTCGTGCACGTCAACCACGCGCAGGTCGCGCCTCGATACGGAACACTGCTCTGCGTCAACGCAACGGGGATCCTCAACAGCTGGCTCAAGCACAACCTGATGCCGGGCCTGCGCAGCGAGGCGGCGGCGGATTCCTACGATCGCATGAACGAGCTGGCCGCTTCGGTGCCGGTGGGTGCCGGGGGCCTGGTGGTCCTTCCCTACGGAAACGGCGCGGAGCGGACCCTGGAGAACCGGTATCCGGGTGCCTCGATCCGGGGCCTCGATCTGAACCGGCACACCCGGGCGCATCTGCTGCGGGCTGCCCAGGAGGGGATCGTCTTCGCCCTTAAGTACGGCCTGGAGATCATGGAGGGCATGGGTCTGCGCATCGAGCTGGTGCGGGCCGGGGCGGCCAACATGTTCCTCAGTCCTCTGTTTGCCGAAGCCTTTGCCACGGTTTCCGGCGCCGCTGTCCAGCTGTACGACACCGACGGCTCCCAGGGTGCGGCCCGCGGGGCCGGGATTGGTGCGGGGTTATACGATATGGACAGTGCCTTTGCCGGGCTGAAGCGCGTGCGGGTGGTTACACCGACTGAGCCACTTGCCGCTGCCTACCGGGAGGCCTATGAGAAGTGGCTGGTGCAGCTGCGCCGCGCCTTAACCGGCTGAGGGCGGTTTATGCAGCCGCTTCACCGTGTCCAGGAACTTCTTCGGCTCGAAGGGCTTCTCTAAAAACGCCTCGGGGCCGTGGCCGTAGTGGGTTTTGAACTCCTCTTCGGAAAAACCGATGCTGAGTTTTTGGGAAACGCTGGTCAGCACGATGATCGGTACGGCACTCAAGGCCGGATCGGCGTCGTCATCGATCACCAGGACCTTGGGCTTCTGCGACATGTGGTCTCACTCCTTAGCTGGTATATCTGCGGGAGCGGCGGGCCATGACGATAATCATCACCACCAGGGGCAAAGCGGCCAGGATCAGGGAAATGATGCCGATTCGGGAGGGTTTTACTACCCGGATCTGCCGTTCACTGGTGGGCAGATACTGTCCCTCCTTGTCCTGGACGCGCAGGCGGATTACCCGCTGATCCTCGGATATGGAAACGTGAAAGGCCTGCAGCGAAGGCTCCCGATCCTTGTGCTTGCCCTCCGGATCGAAAGGCACGATCTGATAGCCCAAAGCTGCACCCTTGACCTGCTCGACATAAAAAGGTTCCTCCAGGATCATCTGAGATTCTGAAGAAGGTCGGCTGACCTCCACCCGGGCCTGGGGTACCTGCTGGATCCGCACCCATTTCATCAGCGTCGGATTGCCCTTGGCGTCGTTCTTGCGCATTTTTTCGTAGAACAGGTCGTTGTACTCCTGCTGAAAGAAGGGACGCAGATACAGGTCGGTGGAGCCGTCGATGTACAGCACCGAGGCGGGGGTCTTGGACTCAACGGGTCTGGTCCACTTGTCCCCCGGGATGACCTCCAAACCGATCGCTTCGGCCCGGCGCTTTTCGAAGGCAACGATCCTTCGCTCGGATCCTTCCATGATCCGGCCGTCTTCGGTAAAAAAGCGGATCTTATACTCCCCTACCGGGAGATTGAGGATGAAGGCCTTCTGTATCGGTACGGGAGGCACGATGTATTCGCTGGGATATTGGGGCTCCGGCGGAGCCTTCAGCTCCTTCAAGGTGTCGATGAGGGGGGTTACCTCCTGGCCCTGGTCCCGCATCCGGGTGATGGTGACGGTCAGTTCGTTGAGCATCGCCTCGTACATGGCGCGCTTTTCGTAGTACGCGGAGACCGACTTCCAATAGGCATCCATCAGCTCCTGGTAGTGCTGCCAGGCCGCTTCGGCCTCCTGCTCCTTGGCGACCTTCCAGTTCAGCTCGTACTCACCCCGGATGTTGTAGTAGGTATAGGGGGTCATGCCCAGCCTCTGCGGCTCGGCTTCCCTGCCGCCAAGCTCCAGGGTACCCTGGAAGGGGACATTGAGGGTCGAGGTGTCGGTCTTCCAGTCCTGGGTGATCGGCCAAAAATAGACGAAGACGTTGCGCACCGTTATGAAGTTGTCCACATCCGCCACCAGGTAGATCGTGTCCGCCTCCTCCCGGGCGAAGGTCCCGGCGTAGTCTTTGCCATTGAAGGCCAGAATCGAATAGATGAACTGTTCGGTCCGCACCGGCACATCGGCAAACAGCACCCCGGCGCAGAGCAGGAGCAGCAGGGCAGCAGCAAGTCGTTGAACTTTCATGATCGTACACCCCTCGCTTTAATCGTCAGATGACTGATAAACAGAACCACGGCGGACAGTACCAGCAGCAGGGCAATGCCTGTGAAGTACATCCCCCAGTTGCCCACCTCGACAACCCGCAGAGCCAGGTCCCAGTAGAACAGCGGGGAAATCCACTTGATGATCCAGGCGAACACGCTGGTCAGATTCCGTACGTACCCGCTGACCACGGTGAAGGAGCCCATCACGATGATGATGAAGAACAGGAGCAGCCCCAGGAATACGGCGATCGCCGAGGCTGAGTTGTCGGTCAGAGAGGAGGCGAAGATACCGTAGGCGTAGATCGTGATGGACAGGAAGAAGAGGATGATCAGGCTGTAGTAGAAAGACGGTCCCAGGATCAGGTTGTTCGCAATGCCCGCGATGAGCAGAAATACCAGCAGCACCACCAGATAGATGGCGGTCATCAGGATGTCTTTGATCAGCGCGGCCAGGAAGTAGGAGGTGCCGTCCGCCGGTCCGTAGGTGAGCAGCTCGAGGGCGCCGACCTTCTTCTCCAGGCCGAAGCGGAACACCGAACTGACCGCCAGGTACAGCAGCACCGGCAGAAAAGCGATGTAGAGGGTGAACAGGAAGGGCCCCTCGGAAAAAAGCTTCTCCACGAAGGTTGCCCCGAAAGCACCGACCAGGCTTCTGCCGATCAGCTCGTAGGCGGGATTGAGGGAGTAGTTGAATCCGCTCGAATCGATCGCCCGCACGAAACCGGCCACCAGCAGGTAGGCGAGCACCAGGCCGATCGTCTGTGCGATATAATAACCCGGACTGATCAGGGTCTCGAAGATGCGCCGTTTAGCGAGAACGGTCGTGGCGTGGGCTCTCTGATTCATTTCTCGCCTCCTATACCTGCGAACAGATTGATGTTTTCCTTGTTGATGGTGACGAAGGCCTCCTCCAGACTGAGGCTCTTCTCGTGGATGCTCAGGGGGACCAGGTCCTGATCGATCAGGTATTTGCTGAGGGCTTTGCGGTAGTCTCCGGTCTTGGGAACTTTGACGATCAGCGTCTTCTCTTCTCCCGCCGCATCCTGCACGAAGTCCAGGCTCTTGACCTTGGCGGCAAGGTCAGCTGGAAGTTCCTCCAGATCCACGTGGATCTCCCTGTCCTTGGCCAGGGTGTTGAGCAGGCTGCCCATCGCATCTTCGGCCATCAGTTTGCCGCCGAAGATGATCGCCACCCGCTGACACACCTTCTCCATCTCCGAGAGGATATGGGAGGAGATGAAGATCGTCCGTCCTTCCCTGTTCTCCTCCAGGATCAGGTCCCGGACCTGTTTGACCCCGAAGGGATCCAGCCCACTGATGGGTTCGTCCAGAAAGAGGATATCCGGGTCGTGCAGCAGTGCCCGGACGATGGACAGCTTCTGCAGCATGCCCCGGGAGAACTCGGAAAATTTCTTGTCCTTCACATCGGCCAGCCCGACACGCTCCATTAGATGGTCGATGCGCTTGTTCGCCTCTTGCAGGCTGAACAGCTCCGCGAACATCTGCAGATACTCCCGGGCGGTCATCCAGGTCCACATCCCCACGGGATGCTTCTCCGGAACCACGCCGATGCGCCGCCGCAGATCGAGCCTCTTCGGGCTGTAGGGCTCATCGAACAGGCGGATCTCCCCGGCCGTCGGCTTCACGATTCCCAGGAGCATCATGATCGTCGAGGTCTTCCCCGCGCCGTTGGGCCCGAGAAAGCCGTAGATCTCTCCGGCGGGGATGTTCAGATTCACCGTATCCACGGCTGTAAACTTGCCGTAGCGTTTCGTCAGGTTCTTGGTCTGGATCATGAGCTTGCTCCTTCCACGTTCCATGAGGTGAACACGTAGGGCGTCAACTTCCCCTCATTCTTGTAGGGCTCCAGGTAGTCTTCGATGAGCTCAGGAGGCAGTTCCCAGGCCTCATCCATGATCTGTTCGACCTCCTCCCGGCTGATCTTTCTGGGATCCGGCACGACGATCAGGTAGTCGATCACCCAGTAGGGATCGGAGTTAGCCTTGATCTGCGAGCCCGGGATGAAAGAACTGTAGCGGAAGGTGGTTTCCGGGGTGGCATCCCACTCCCAATCCAGGATTCCTTTGTACAGCTCCTCCCCCCGCACCGAACCCTCTTCGGTCTCCTCCTGAGCGGGCAGGCCGTCATAGATCTGTACGGAGATCCGCGCTCCGATCCACAGATCCAGGCAGGGGTGATTCAGCACCGCCGGTCCTTCCGAGCTTACCGGGCGGATCTCCTGCACGATGTCGTTGCCAAGCCGATCCTCGAAGATGATCCACTTGACCAGATCGGGGATTTCATAACCGACCAGATCGATCGGTTCACCCCGGCGGTTCTCCCCGCGTTTAAGGGTCACTGCTATACTTTGAGACACGTAGGAGGGGGCGCTTATCTCCAGGGTCGCCTCTCCCGGTTCGAGATTGGTGAACACCTGGGGCAGCGGTCCCCGGTCGGATTGAAAGTGGGATCGGATCACCCGCCCCTGGAGGCTGAAGGTGGCGTCCCAGACCCAGTTCCTGCTTACCGCGTCGCGGACCTCGAACTCAAAGGTCGTGTCCACGGGATTCATAGTCAAGTAGACCACTACGGCCACCGCCGCGACGACAACGATAATCAGGACAGGAATCAGTGCTTTTTTCGTCTTCATGGTTGTTCCCTCATTTACTATTTGGGAAAGGGTTTAAATATGATATGTCTATTGCAGCCTGGCAGCTGCAATCCAGATCAATTTAAATTCCTCGCGATTTTTGAATTTCTTCCTGCACGTACCAGGAGCCTATTGTACCTGTAAATCGAAGTTTATCAAGGGGGTATCGAGAGAAGGATGAACCTTGACTCTTTCAGGATCGAACTATAGGGTGGATGGAATCCATTCGCCATAGGAACATACACACAGAGGGTGCGACTATAGGAGTGAGCATGGCAGGTACGTGGGGCAAGATCGAGGATCTTCAACGGCGCCTGGAGAAGATCGCCTCTTTGGGGGGTGCCGAGCAGATCGACAGGCAGCACCAGAGGGGAAAGCTTACCGCCAGAGAGCGAATCTACGGTTTCTTCGATCCCGGCAGCTTCCGGGAAATCGATGCCTTCGTGGAACACCGCAGTGTCAACTTCGGCATGGACAAGCTGGCCATTCCCGCAGACGGGGTGGTAACCGGCCACGGGCTGGTGGAGGGGCGACCCGTTTTCTCCTTCTTCCAGGATTTCACCAGCCGGGGCGGTTCCCTGGGGGAGATGCATGCCCGCAAGATCAGCAAGATCCAGGATCTTGCCCTCAAGGCCGGAAGTCCCTTGGTGGGATTCAACGACTCCGGGGGCGCCCGCATTCAGGAGGGCATCGACGCCCTGTGCGGATACGGGGATATCTTTTTCCGAAACGCCCGTTGTTCCGGCGTAATCCCCCAAATATCTGCCATCATGGGACCCTGCGCCGGCGGAGCTGTGTATTCCCCGGCCATGACCGATTGGGTCTTCATGGTCCGCAAAACCAGTTACATGTACATCACCGGACCCGAGGTGATCCGCGCCGTCACCGGAGAGCAGACAAGTCATGAGGATCTGGGCGGGGCGCTGGCCCACAATTTGAAAAGCGGCAACGCCCATTTCGCCTGCCAGGATGAAGCGGAGGCCTTCGCCGGTATCCGCCGGCTGCTCTCCTATCTGCCGGCGAACAACATGGAGGATCCTCCCCTTGTCGAGCCCACTGACCGCCCCGATCGGCTCTGCGGCCAGCTCGACGCGATCATTCCCCCCACCGCCAAACAGCCCTACGATGTCAAGACGGTGATCCGCCTGATCGCCGATGGGGGGGACTTTCTCGAGGTGCACGAGCGGTTCGCAGAGAATATCGTGGTCGGCTTCATCCGTCTGAACGGCCGCACCGTAGGTGTCATCGCCAATCAGCCCCAGGTTTTGGCCGGCTGTCTGGATATCAACGCCTCGGACAAGGCCAGCCGCTTCGTGCGTTTCTGCGATGCCTTCAACATTCCCCTGGTGACCCTGGCCGACGTACCCGGGTATCTGCCGGGCACGGACCAGGAGTGGGGCGGAATCATCCGCCACGGCGCCAAGCTGCTGTGGAGCTACTCCGAGGCAACGGTCCCGAAGCTGACAGTCATCCTGCGCAAGGCTTACGGCGGCGCATACATAGCCATGTGCTCGAGGCATCTGGGGGCGGACATGGTGTTCGCCTGGCCATCAGCTGAGATAGCCGTGATGGGTGCCGAGGGAGCGGTGAACATCATCTATCGGCGGGATATCAGCGCAGCGGAGGAGAAGGAGAACAAGCGGCGGGAAAAAATAGAGGAGTATGAGCAGCTGCTCTACAATCCCTACATCGCGGCCAGGCGCGGGTATATCGATGCGGTCATCCGGCCGTCCCAGACCCGCCTGCGGCTGATCGCAGCCCTGGAAGTGCTGAGCGGCAAGAGCGAGGCGGTTCCTCCGAGAAAACATGGCAACATACCCCTGTAGGGGGCACAGGCGAGGTAGATAATTGGACGATAACAAGCGAATAGCTGCCATCGCCGCGGTCCTGGCCACTATCGAAGCGCAGAGGGCCGGAACAGCTGCAGCGGAGGCCGGGCAGCCGGGGATTGCGCAGCGACTCTCCACCGGGGGCGGGTCCGCGCCGAGCCCCTGGGCTCTGTACGGGCGTCAGCGGATCATGAATATGCGCGCTGCGATGCAAAGACGATCATCGGCGAGGAGGGTATGATGGGTAGCGACAAACACGGTGTTCTGGAAATGACCGAAATCGGCTATGGGGGCAAGCGGCCCAAAGCCTCGAATCCCGTAAAGATCCAGGATCTTTCACTTCGCGACGGGCATCAATCTCTGTTCGCCACCCGCGGCCGAGTCGAGGATATGCTGGCCGTTGCCGAGAGTCTGGACAAGGTGGGTTTTCACTCGATGGAAGTCTGGGGCGGGGCCACCTTCGACACAACCCACCGCTACCTTAACGAGGATCCCTGGCAGCGACTGCGCACGCTCAAGGATCATATAAAGCGTACTCCCTTCTCCATGCTGCTCCGTGGTCAGAATCTGGTCGGCTACCGTAACTACCCCGATGACGTGGTGGAGGCCTTCGTTCAGCGGGCCTGCGACAACGGTATCGACATCTTCCGGGTTTTCGACGCCCTGAACGATTTCCGCAACTTCCAGACCGCCGTGAAAATCATCCAGAAGAACGGGAAGCATTTCCAGGGAGCGATCTGTTACACCCTGACCGAGCCGCGTTTGGGCGGGGAGGTCTACAACCTCGAGTACTACCTGGAAAAGGCCAGGGATCTGGAGGAGATGGGAGCGGATTCGATCTGCATCAAGGATATGGCCGGTCTGATCTCCCCCTACGACGCCTACAATCTGGTAAGCGCTTTGAAGCGGCAGAACAAGGTACCGATTCATCTGCACTCCCATTTCACCTCGGGAATGGCCGACCTGGCCATGCTCAAGGCGATCGAGGCGGGGGTGGATATCATCGATACCTGCCTGTCCCCCTACGCCTACCGTACCTCTCATCCGGCCGTAGAGCCGTTGGTGGTGACGCTGCTGGGCACCAACAGAGATACCGGCCTTGATATCGAGCTTCTGGCGGGGATCGCAGCGGAGATGGAGAAGCACATCCCCAAGTACCTGCAGTACGCCAATCAGACCCGCTTCGCCATCATCGACAGCAATGTGATCCTCCATCAGACCCCTGGGGGTATGCTCTCGAACCTGGTCAACCAGCTGAGGGATATGGGCGAGCTGGACAAGCTGGAAGAGGTGTTCCACAATCTGCCCAAAGTGCGCAAAGTTCTGGGACAGGTGCCGCTGGTCACCCCGACCAGCCAGATCGTGGGCACCCAGACTGTCAACAATGTGCTCTTTGACAAAGAGGGGGAAGCTTTCACCAGGATCACCCAGCAGGTCAAGGACCTCTGCTTCGGGTTGTACGGGCAGACCCCCCGGCCGATCGATAGACAGGTCCAGAAGAAGGCCATTGCCGATCATCCCCGGGGCGACAAACCCATAACCGTCCGTCCCGGCGAGATCCTGGAGCCGGAGCTGGAAACCGCGCGCAAGCACGTCGGGGAGCTGGCCAAGGATCTGGACGATCTGCTGATCTACGCCCTGTTCCCGCTTACGGGCAAGCGCTTTCTGAGGTGGAAGTACGGACTGGAGGAGCCCCCCGAGGAGACCCGGGCCAAGACCATGGATGAGGTCAAGCAGGAGCAGGAGCTCGTGAAGAAGGCTCTGGCGGGTGAACTGGTGGAGAAGGCAGGGTCCGCCCAGCCGGCTGCGACCGGTTCGGTCCGGGCATTCGCGGTAACGGTAAACGGAGAGCTCTTCCAGGTGGAAGTGAGGGAATCGGTTACGGGCTCTCCGAGCGCAACGGCGGTTCCGATGACCTCCCCGGCCGCCCCCGCCCCTACCGCGGGTACCACGGCCCCGGCCGCCCCCACTCCTCCGGCTTCGGAACAGGCGGCTGTCGGGGTAGCGAGAAAGCCGTCGGTACCGCCGGGAGAATCAGGCCTGGATGCGGGAGAGCAGGCCGTGGTCGCGCCCATGCCCGGCATTATCGTGGAGATCCTCAAACAGCCCGGGGAAGCTGTCAAAGCGGGAGATACTGTGTGCATCCTCGAGGCGATGAAGATGAACAACAACATGGAGACTCCCTGTGACGGACAGATCAAGGAGCTGCGCTGCAAGCAGGGGGATTCGGTGGCTAGGGGCGACATCCTGTGCGTGGTAGAGAAGCAGTAGCGAAAAAAAGCGGTTGAAATTTTCTTGACGATCCTGTAAAAGCCCGTCTACAATTCTCCCTAATATCCAAACTGCAGGGGGGAAAAATGGAAACAAAGCTGCGCAAGGTCCTGGGATTCTGGCCGGTGTTCGGCGCCTGTTTCGGTATCGCCATCAGCGGCAGCACCATTATGCTTCTGGGCAACATCTTCGGGATGGCGGGGATGCCGATCATCTTTTCCCAACTCATAGCCCTGGGGGTGATGATCCTGGTGGTGCTGGCATTCTCGGAGTTGAGCACGATGATGCCTGTAGCCGGGGGTATCGAGGCCTATACCAAGGCGGCTCTCGGACTGGGGCCCGCCGCCACGGTAACCCTGCTGTACTTCATCGCCACCTTTTCCCTGGCCGTCAATGCCATGGTCGACGGGCAGATGCTGGGTATGCTGGTACCGGCGATTCCGCCGCTGCTGTGGTCGGTGATCCTGGTTACCGTATACCTGATCTTCAATCTGCTGGGCGCCAAGGTGATCGGCTTCGGCCAGGGTTTCTTCACGATCCTGGTGATCTTCTCCTACGTCCTGATGGGTATCCTGGCACTCGTCGGAGCCGGAAAGGTGCAGGTGGACTATGCCAAGCTGGCCGAGTTTTCAGGCCTGAAGTTCGGCAGTCTGGTCAGCCTGTCCATGGTGGCGATCTGGTTCTTCGTCGGCATCGAGATGGCCACGCCCCTGGCCGAAGAGGTGAAGAAGCCTGAAAAGACCCTGCCCCGGGCTATGATCGCCGGGCTGGCCGTGATCTTTCTGATCCAGCTGCTTCTGGGCCCGGCGATGTTCGGGATCCTGGGGGAGGAAGATCTGATGGGTTATACCCCCCACATCGCCTTCGCCACAAAGCTGTTCGGTCAGCCGGGGTTCTACTGGATCCTGATTCTGCAGCTGGCCTTGGAGTTCACGACAATAGGCGGGGTGATGTTCGGCATTTCCCGTCTGATCTTCGGTTTGGCCCGGGATCGGATGCTTCCCAGGCCTTTCGCCTGGCTTCATCCGCGCTTTCAGACGCCCTGGGTCGCTCTGTTTGCGATCTACGCCGCGGTGCTGATCGCCATGTTCGTCGGAGCACCCTTCGTGCTGATCAGTATCGCCTCTCTGGTCTTTTTCCTGATCTATCTGATCGTCTTCATCGACCTGTGGATCCTGCGGGTAAAAAAACCGGATCAGGCCCGACCCTTTTACGCGGGTGGAGCAAAAAAGACTCCGGTGCTGTCAATCATCGGTTTTGTGCTGATTCTGGCAATTTTGATCGGCAACGCGATGGACGATCCGAAGATCTTTTCCATCGGACTGCCCGTGGCTGCCGGCTGTCTGGTGTTCTCGCTGGTATGGGCGGCGCTGCTCCGCAAACGGATCTCCCGAAACGAGGGCCGAAAAGAGGACAGCTGATTTCCCGGATCCAGCCGAATTCGCAGTTTTTTCTCCCCTTTCTCCGGTATTGACACTGACCAGGATGACTTATAATTTGCATGAGGCTGAGCCGTCAGGCCGACAAGTCCATCTTAGATTCATGGAGACTATGATTGAAACCTCTCGAGTCGGTATTCAACGCCCGCTGCGTCGCGGTAGTAGGAGCGTCGGCAAATCCGGAAAAGACGGGGCATATAATTCTTAAAAACATAATAGAGGGCGGATTTGCCGGCAGGATCTATCCGGTCAATCCCAAAGCCGAGGAAATCCTTGGATTGCCCTGTCATGCCTCCCTGAGTGCAATCGACGGACCCGTTGACGTCGTGGTGATCGTGGTGCCTTCCAAGTTCGTGCCCGACGTGATGGAGGAGGCCGGGGGAAAGCAGGTGAGCGGGGCCGTGGTGATCTCCGGGGGCTTCGGTGAAACAGGAAACGAGGAGCTGGAGAGGCGGATCGTTGCTATCGCCGAGCGATACGGCACCAGAATCATCGGGCCGAACTGCCAGGGTTTCAACTACACGCCGAACCGCCTCTGCGCCTCCTGGCCGCTCGTTACCAAAAGCGGGCCGATAGCGGTCATCTCGCAGAGCGGGACCGTTGGGGCGGCTATCGAGATGTGGGCCGAGCAGGCCGGGATCGGCATCTCCGGCTTCGTAGCCCTGGGCAACGCAGCGGATGTAAATGAGACGGATCTGATCGACCTGTTCAAAGAGGACCCGAACACCAGGGTCATCTCCCTGTACATCGAGGGGGTTCAAGACGGGCGGCGCTTCATGGAGAGCGTGCGCTCGGCCCGGGAAAAGAAACCCGTGGTCGTGCTCAAGCCGGGAACGACGCAGAAGGGCGCCAGGGCTATACAGTCCCACACACGCTCGATCGCCGGCCGGGACGAGATCTTCGAGGCCGTCACCCGGCAGCTGGGCATCGTCAGGGCGCGGACCATTACCGAGCTGTTCGACTATTCCCTGGCCCTCGGCTTCATGGACAAACCGAAGGGCAACAGGCTCCTGATCGTTACCTCCAGTGGCGGCAGCGGGATCATCGCTACCGACGCGGCCGAACAGAACGGAATCCGGGTCGTCGATCTGCCGGGGCAGCTGGCTGCGGAGTTGAAACAAGCCCTTCCACCCCAGTGCGTGGTCGCCAATCCCCTGGATCTAACCGGGGATGCCAAGGCCGAGCGTTACCGGGTCGCCGCTGATATCGCGGTGCAGTATGATGCCGTCGATTCGATTCTCCTCATCTTCGGCGATCCCATTCCGGGCGCCTGCGAGGTGGTGAACGATCTCAAGGAGAAAACCGACAAGCGGATCGTCGTCGCCTATCTCGGCGGCGGGCAGACAGAGGAGCAGGAGAAACTGAAGTTGCACAGAAGCGGAACACCCGTGTTCCCCACACCGGAAAGAGCCGTGGCGGCTCTCAGGGTGCTACTATCATAACCAGCGAGGAATCGTAATGGCAAACTCAAAACTCAATCAGCCGGCCGGATGCACAGCTCTTCTAATGGGCAACGAGGCCATCGCCCGCGGGGCGATCGAAGCGGGGCTGCAGCTCATGGCCGCTTACCCGGGGACCCCCTCCTCCGAAGTGGGTGAAGCCCTGATCGAGGCCCACCGAGAGGGGGACTACTATATAGAGTGGAGCACGAATGAGAAGGTAGCCTTCGAGGTCGCCGCGGGCGCCGCCCAGGTCGGGGCGCGCTCGCTCACTGCGATGAAGAATGCCGGGTTGAACGTTGCCATGGACACCTACATGACCCTTCCCTACGGGGGCGTCAAGGGCGGGATGGTGATCGTAGTGGCGGACGACCCGGATGCCCACTACTCCTCCACCGAACAGGACACCCGCCTGCTGGCCGCCTACGCCGAGATCCCCTGCTACGAGCCCACGGACCAGCAGGAGGCCAAGGATATGACCCGGGACGCCTTCGGGCTCTCGGAGCAGCTGGAGCTTCCCGTGTTCGTCCGCTCGGTGAGCCGGATATCCCACGCCAGCGGGGATGTGACCTTCGCTCCCGCCCGGGACAAGCGAAACAGCCTCGGTTTCAACAAACACTACAAGCTGCCCTACCGCTGGAACGTTTACGGCGCTCCGGGGCCGGTATCCAAGCACCGGTGGCTCCACGAGGTGCTGACCAAGGCTCGCGAGGCGGCCAACTCGAGTCCCTACAACCGCCTCGATCTGGCCGAGGGGGCGGATGTCGGCGTCCTCTCCAGCGGTGTCGCCGCCGCCTACACGGTCGAAGCCCTGGAGCGGCTGGGCTTGAGCGGCAAAGTCAGCTTCCTGAAGCTCGGCATGATCCATCCCCTTCCCGACCGGCTGGTTGCCCGGCTGCTGGCCGGCATCACCACTCTCATCGTGATCGAGGAGGGGGATCCGGTGTTGGAAAACATGGTCCGCGCTTATGCTCAGGAGAAAGGCTATCGGGTCGCGATCCGCGGCAAGAGCTACGACTCGATCCTGCCGCCTTTCGGGGAGATCAACGCCGACAAAACCGCCGACGCGATTGCCGGGCTCCTGCAGCTGCCTGTCGGGCCGGACAAACGGGAAGGCAGACGGGAAAAACTGAGATCCCTGGTTGCGCCCCGCTCCTCGACCCTCTGTGCAGGCTGTTCCCACCTGGGTTCGTACTGGGCCCTGAGAGAGGCGCTGAAGAAGCACAAGGGGGTGCACATCATCAACGGCGACATCGGCTGCTACGAGCAGGGGGGGTACGGGTTGTTCGCCTCTAAGATCAACGTGAGCGATGAGCAGAGCAAACGGCACCCGATCCGTTCCGCCTACGAGATCCTCGACACGATCTACGTGATGGGCTCCGGGATCGGCATGGCTCAGGGACAGGCCCAGGCCGGTTATAAGGACGGAAAGGTCGTGGCCGTGGCCGGGGACTCGACCTTCATCCATGCGACCCTCCCGGCGGTGGCGAACGCCGTATACTCCCGGGCGGACATCACCTTCCTCGTTCTGGACAACCGCTGGACGGCCATGACCGGGCATCAGGTCAATCCGAACACCGGCGTGGACACCCTGGGAAACGAAACCGAGGGCTTCGACATACCGGCGGTGGTCAGATCCCTGGGGGTCAAGATGGTCCGGACAGCCGAGGCCTATCAGTTGGAGGAATCGAAGCAGGCGATCGTCGAAGCCCTCGAGTTCAAAGGACCCGCGGTGGTGATCCTGCAGGGAGAGTGCATGCTGCAGGTGGTGCGCAGGACCAAGAGGACGGGAGGGGCGACCCGGGTCGATGAGCAGGCCTGTACCGGCTGCACCCTCTGCGTTCAGCTGGGCTGTCCCGCGGTCATGTTCGACAAAGACAGGAAAAAGGCGAAGATCGATGAAATCAACTGTGTCGACTGCAACCTCTGTGTCCAGGTGTGCCCCCATGAGGCGATAGCGGTGGAAGGAGCCGGGAAATGAGTGTAAACGTAATCGTGACCGGGGTCGGGGGACAGGGGAGCATCCTCGCCTCCCATATCCTCGCTGAAGCCGCTATTTTGGCCGAAAGCGAATACCCCGGCGGGGAAAAGGTGAACGTGCGGGTAGGGGAGACCTTCGGAGCGGCCATGAGAGGTGGTGCGGTGGCTTCCCACGTTAGATTCGGACGGGGGGTGTACGGTCCCCTCGTAGGCAGGGGGCAGGCGGACATGGTCATCGCCCTGGAGCCTCTGGAGGGACTGCGGATCGCCGTTGAATACATCAAAGAGGGGGGTGTCGTGCTCCTCAACGAAGAGCGGATACCCCCGGTGGATGTGAAGATCGGAGCGGTGAGGTATCCGGAAATTCCGGAGATCAAGGCGGCGTTGGAGCAGCTGGGCGCCTCGGTCCGGGTGGTAGCCGGCAGCCGGCTGGCCGAACAGGCGGGAACGGCCAAGGCTGTGAACATCGTCATGCTGGGCGCTGCATTCGGCAGCGGTATTCTTCCCTTCGGCGAAGAGATCCTGCTGGAGGCGATCAAGCGGAGGGTGCCTCAGAGGTTCCTGGATGCGAACCTGGAAGCCTTCAAGCTGGGCAGAGAGTCATAGCATGCATGAGATCGTAGAACGCGGGATCGGCGAGGGGAGAAACCTCCTCGAACCGGAAGCCCTCGCCCTGTTGTCGGACTACGGCCTGCCCGTGCCGAGGCACGAGCTGGTTACAACCCCCGAGCAGGCGACGGCGGCCGCGCAGAGGATCGGATATCCGGTGGTATTGAAGGTCGTATCGGGGTCCATCATACATAAATCGGAGGTCGGGGGGGTGAGGACCGGGTTGGACAGTGAAGAGGCGCTGAAGAATGCCTGGGTCCAGATATCCCGGGCCGTCGATTCCGTAGGGGCGCGTTCTTCCCTGAAAGGATTTCTGGTCTGCGAGCAGGCATCCCCGGGTCTGGAGTGCATCGTTGGGATCGTCAAGGATCCTCAGTTCGGTCACGCGATCATGTTCGGATTGGGCGGGATCTTCGTAGAGCTGATCAAGGATGTGGCCTTCAGGGTGCTGCCTATAACCGAGGCCGACGCCGGTGATCTGGTGAAGGAAACGAAGAGTTACAAGCTGCTCAGCGGGATTCGTGGACAAGCAGGCCGAGACATCGGGGCGGTAATCGATTGCCTGATGAAGACAGCTGCGCTGGTCGGCGACAATCCGGCAATCGAGGAGATCGACATCAATCCCATCGTCGTATTTGAAAAGGGAGCGATGATCCTCGACGCCAGGATACTGTTGTGATTGCCGCATAAACGACAGACAGGGAGGCTCGAGATGAACTACAGGGTCGGCGTAGACACCGGCGGCACATTCACAGACTGTGTGGTGATCGATGAAAACGGTGGGATCCGCACTTTCAAGGAGCTGTCCACCCCCAAAGATCCGTCGGTGGGGCTGTACAACGTCGTAGAGAAAGCCGCCAGGAGCTTCAAGATGAGTCTCCGGGAGTTCCTGCCTCGGCTCGATTTCTTCGCCCACGGCACCACGGTGGCTACGAACACTCTGCTCACCGCCGCCGGGGCTACGACCGGACTGATCCTGACCGCGGGCTTCCGGGATACCCTGGAGATGCGCCGGGCCCACAAGGAGAACATCTGGGATCTGTACCTGCCCGTGCCCCAGCCCCTGGTTCCCCGCTATCTGCGCCGTCCGGTCCGGGAGCGCATCGATTACCGGGGAGAGGTCGTGCAGAGCCTGGAAGCCGAAGACGTCCTGGAAGCCTGCCGCCTGTTCCGGAGCGAGGGCGTGGAGGCTGTGGCGGTCTGCACCCTGTTCTCCTTCCTCAATGACAGCCACGAGAAGCAGATCCGGGACATCCTGGCCCGGCAGCTGCCCGGCGCCTTTATTTCCATCTCCTCGGAGGTGATTCCCCAGATCCGGGAGTACGAACGCATGTCCACCACCGTGGCCAACGCCTACGTGGGACCCAAGCTCACCGTGTATCTTTCCAACTTGGAGAAAAGCTTGAGAACCGACGGGTTGGGCAGGGCCTTTTACGTGACCGCTTCGAACGGGGGCGTGATGACCGCAGAGACGGCGATCCGGCAGGCCTCGGCAACCCTGCTCTCCGGACCGGCCGCCGGCGCGGTCGGGGCGGTGTTCTTCGCCGGACTGTTGAAGCGGGAGAATCTGATCCTCATGGACATGGGGGGCACCTCCTTCGACGTGACCCTGGTTTCCGCCGGCCGGGTGACCCTGAGCACGGAGGGGGAGATCGCCGGCTACAGGATCGCCAAACCGATGATCGACATCAACACCATCGGAGCGGGAGGGGGTTCCATTGCCTGGCTGGACAAGGGGGGAATGCTCAAGGTGGGACCCGCCTCTGCCGGGTCGGATCCGGGGCCGGTGTGCTACGACCTGGGCGGAGAAAAACCCACGGTCACCGATGCCAATCTGATCCTGGGGTATTTGAACAAGGACTATTTTCTCGGCGGGGAGATGGCCGTCGATCCGCTAAAAGCCGGGGCGGCGATCAAACGGGAAATCGCCGATCCCCTGGGGATGGATGAGACCGGCGCGGCCGCCGGGATCTTCCGGATCATCAACCAGAATATGGCCGACGCCACCAAGGTCGTGTCCGTGCAGCGGGGCCACGATCCCCGGGAGTACGCCCTGGTGAGCGCCGGCGGGGCCTGCTCGATCCATGCCTGCAAGATCGCCGAAGAGGTGGGCTGCCGCACCGT
>CAZPPB010000039.1:0-22742 GCA_964588355.1 uncultured Spirochaetaceae bacterium
GACACTCGCAGCATGAAAAGTCAAGGGGGATTGCCGGTTATGGCATTGCCACCCCCCGATAAAGAATTGGGCAGCCTGGCCTTGATCCGAAACAGCGAAGCCACTTCGAAAGATTTCTTGCATGCCCTTCAGCAGCCCCTGAACGCAGAAGGACTACAAGAGCCGAATGCCGGGATAGGCGTCTACGATCCTCTGCCGGATGTCCAGCGGCAACCGGGATTCCCAATCCCTCGAGCGCATCTCCGCCACCCGTTCTTTGGCCCTCACCAGAGCATCCCGTCCCCGGTAAGCGCCGTCCCGCTTCTCCCGGTTGGATATAGTGGGTTCGTAGAACTCTCCACGCATATGCCGCACCGTGTGCTCGGAATCCAGGTAGTCCTTCCCCGGCCCTTTCTCGATGATCAGGTCTGCGGCCAGGGTCTCGTCGTTGACCTCGATGCCCTTGAGAACCCGACGGCACATGCCGAGGATCTCGTTGTCCATAACCATCTTCTCGTAGGAAACCGTGAGATCCGCTTCCATCAGACCCGCAATGTCGTGGATGTAGTTGGCTCCACTCATGGCGACCAGCAGACTGCTCATGGCGCTCTCGTAGGCAGCCTGGATATCGACACTCTTGGAATCGGTGGTACCGCCGGTCGAATAGAGAGGAATCTCGAGCGCCTGGGCCACCTGTGAGACACCGGCGTTTATCATGGCCCTCTCGACGGCCCCGCCTACATGGTCCATGGTCCGCAGGTTGGTGATGGAACCCACGCTTCCACAGATCGCCGGCGCACCTTTCCGCACGCATTGCACCAGGCACACCCCTCCCAGGGTCTCCGCCACGTGGGTCAGGACATTTGCCGCCAGGGTCACCGGAGAGGTGGTGCCGCAGATCGGCTCGGTGGGAACGACCACCGGCAGTTTGTTCTCCGCCAGGTAGCAGGTCATCTCCCCGTACAGGTCATCGATCTTGAAAGGACTGATAATCAGGGTAATGAAGGAAGCAAAGGGCCTGGCCTGCAATTCGCCTCTAGAACCGGCGATCATCTCGGCCATCTCCACTACCTGCCGGCAGCCCTTGAGAGAATACAGCCCACCCATAACATGCTTGGTCGTATTATCGAAAGCGTGAAAGAAGCGATTGACGTCGATGTCGTCGTTGCCCTGGATCTCATTGGGAAACACATTGATCGTGAACACATGCACATTCTCCAAGTCCTGAGTCAGCCTGGCACAGAGGGCCACGTCCTCCGTGGCGGAGGGACGGCGCTGCCCCGAATCGGGGTCCAGAACGTAGATCGCCGTGCCGCCCGTGCCGAAGTGGACCTTGCTGTCCTCCAGCATTGCGTCACAGAGGCCATCCCGGGAGCAGAGGGTGGTGCTGGAGGGATTGGATGCTATACAATCCTCCACCAGGCTTCGGGGCAATCGCACCAGGGGGTGCTCCCCGTCAACCACCGCGCCGGCTTTTGCGAACGCGTTTCGGGCGGTTTCGGAATACACGAGCATCCCCGATTTCTCGAGGACCCGAAAGGCCTCCCCGACGATTCGATCCACATCCCCCTTTCTCAGGGGCTTGTACAGGCAAGCGGCAATGCCCGGTTGGTCGGCTCGTTGTTTTTTCATTTTCTTCCTCCTCTGAGTTGTCTTTTCAACTTCCCGCCCAGTCGCCGCCAGCGCGCAGGCTCCTCTACGGTTGCCGTAAGGCCCGTCCATACTAAATCCAGCGCCCCGCTGATCGTATCGAGTCGGGATCCCCTTCCGGGGATCACCTCCAACAACTCATTGCAGCGTTCGGCCAACAGCTCGGCTATCTCCAAACTCGGCTTGTACAGCAGCCAGGAACGCGGCACGAGGGCTATCAGCCAGTCCGCCCAGGTCTCCGCGTTTGAACGCATCAACTCATTGAAGTGGGTCACCATGGTCAGATATCCGGGACTTCTCTCGTTGAAGGACATCATCCCCCTCTGCATCGCGTCCAGAGTATCCTCCAGCTGTGAACCGAGATTTTTCGTGTGATCCCACTCCAGATAACGGACAAAAAACCGCAACAACCATCCCTCCCGCTTGGGGGCGACCAGGAGTGGAATTTCGATGAGAGCTCGACCGTTGTTGCTTTCGCCGATCTGCACCATGCCGGTATTCAGGGCTTCCCAGGACAATCCGAACACTTCCTGCCAGCCCTCCGGGCCGGATTCCAGTGCTGATGACTGCTCCTTCATCAGATAGAAAGACAGCCCTTGATTCTTGACAATGCGGAAATGCTCCATCACGTGCTGTGCTGCATCCTGCTTGTTCAAAAAGCCGGCCAATTTCTTCTCGGAAGTAAAACGCCTCACCTCGAATTTGACCGCTTCCTCCACCCTTCTTACCAGAGAAGCCAGTCGCTGCAGGGCTGCAAGATGCCTGTGATCCAGGCCGGCCAAATTAATTCCGCTGTCGAATACTGCGTCTCCGAGCAACCCAAGCTTTCGGTGAAGCAGCTGCTTTTTCTCCTCGCTGGCGGCAAAGGTCGGAACGGCAGCGTCCATCCCCTTGGCGGCTGCGCAGGCGGCAACGAAAGCCGTGGCCATCAGGGAACTGACTACCGGAAGGTGAAGATCCGGAATTGGAATATCTCCGGAGGCCGGCCCGGACAGTAGCAGGAGCTCGCCGGCGACGCTGCCGGCGGAAAGCCCCGCTTCGCCATTGACGGCGCGGAAGGCCCTCTGGGAAATCAGCAGCAGCCTGGCTCCGCGACAGGAGTAGATCTCCACTTCATCCCTGGCTTGCTCGAAATACCTGGCTCTGGTCGCATCCAGGATAATCAGATTGTCTGTGCGGTACATCTGTTCCGACTCATCTTGTGCAGAGGACCGGAGCCCCCCCTCCGCCGATTTCGGATCTATCGTAGCGATAGGTCCGTGGGCACTGTCCCCGTATATATGATGCTCCAGGCTCAAAGCGCCGGTTGCATCAAACAGTTGTTCCCAAACGTATCCGATCCCCGAAGGAGGACTGATGTAGAAAGCGGCATCCCACTGTTTGTTCCGCCGCCAGAACCCGTCGATCGACTGTTTCAAAGGCTCATCTTCCAGGACCGACGAAACAGCCTTTCCGGCCGAACATAGCAGGGCGTGCAAAATCCGGCCTTTTTCGGGGGAAGCCCGCTGCCAGGCGGCATCCAACAGCAGAAGAATACCGGTGTACAAACGCACGTAGGCGGAAGCAGGTAAATCGTCCGCAAACACGTAGTAGCCTAAAGACCCCCTGAAGCGTTCGGCCTGCTTCTCCTCCAACTCCGGACCTACCCAACAAACCGGCAGGTCAGGATCACCGTGAAACGAATCCATCTCTTGCCGATCCGGGGTCCCGGAGGCAACCACTAGAATCGGCAATTGATCATCTTTCTTGTTCACTTCCTCCAGCCGGTAGAAAATCCGCAGCGGAATCTGAAGCAACCGCCCCCAGGCAGAGGCGGCTTCGTAGCCTGCAGCCCAACTGGTAGGATCACAGCAAACAAAAATAACCTCTCCCCCCTCGCCCAACTCATCGAACAGGCTCGAATACAGCCGATTGGGATCTCCCTCGTGCTTCTGAAACAGAGCATCGATGGGTTCTTCCCGGGAGAGCAGTGCTGCGGTGCTGCGGATGTGTTCGTAGATCTCCCTCTCCCACTGCGTATGCGCCAGTTTTTCCCACCGGCCGGACCTGCTGAGATCCGGATCGGCAACCTCTGCGATCTTTTTCAGGTCCCCTTTCATCACCGCCTGCTCACTTGCCGGGGTGGGAAACCGTTTCTGGCGGCTTCGCGTCGTGGTCACCGATTTCACCCGGTTTCTGGGGAATCCGGGGATACCCCTTCCAGATTCCTCGATCAGACGCTGGATGAAGCGATAAAATATCGTTAGATCAACCAGAGGCTGAAACGCATCATCCACCTTGGGCATGCTCAGGACCCGGTCGCAGCTGTAGAACCTGATCTGTTCCAGAAGGGGATGCTCAAAGCTCACACAGTGGAATCGAACATCCCCCAGAAACAGACGCTTCATCAATTCGATCGCCTCCCCCAAACGCGCCTTGCCCGTAGCGTTGACTATCACCAGATCGTCCACCCCTTTACGATTGAGACACTGGGGAAGGGGATCGCGGTAATCAAGAGCCCGACATACGATTCTTCTGCCGTTTTCTTCCAGCTTCCAGGCCACCTCTCTGCCCGTGTTTGCATAAAGCAGATCGTCGAACACAAATCCTCTGCAACAGCCGGAGTTTTCCCCGGCCCAGCGGGAAAGGGTTTGCATCAGATCCGGCGCCTCCAGCAGAGGCTCGATCGTATCGGGCAGAGAAACGAACTTCTCCAGTTTCTCCGCCGCTGCTTCATCGCGTCCGCACAGTTGGGCGAGCCACACGATCAGCAGCTGAATCCCGAACAACATGCTGCAGGTACTCTTCACCGCGGAGAAGGTCACCTCCTCCCCGCTGACCAGATTCACCACTCCCAGACTTCTCCAGGCAAAAAGTCCCAGTTCCGAGAACGGTTTGTTCGTGACCACGATAAAGGAGATCTTGCTCGTCTCCAGCTCCCTGGCAAATTCCACCATATCGGCAGTGGTACCGGACCAGCTCATCAGGATCACCAGATCCTTCTCCGGTTCCATCAGGCGCAGGGCATGTTCCACCTCCACCGGTCTGAGCAGGAGGATCTCGATATCCGGAAGCAGATCTCGACACAGGGTTCGCACCATAAGCCCCGCGTGGTATGAGCTGCCCATCCCGATCAGCACAACCCGTTCCAAACCGGCGAGTTGGTGACCGAACCTCCGTACCAGGAGCCGGCGCCTTAGTCTCAGCTGGGGCGGTCCCTTCCCTTCAGGCAGATAGGCACCAAGCATATCTCGAAGACGTTCCGGTATTTCTTTCAGATGCGTTTCAAAAAATGAGGCGTAGGCCATCTCCCCCTGAAAGGGATCCAGGGTCGTCTCGAAACTTTCGATATCCTCAATCGGATGACCATCAAAATCCGTAACTACGATCCGCCGGCGCACCTGATTGTTCTCGAGCACGGTTTCAACCAGGGCGAACTTTTGTTCTCCCTCCAGAGGCAGGATCGAGACCCGCAACGCTTCCAACACCCCGTCCTCTTCTTCCTTCAGTTCTCTCCGCTTGCCCTGGATCGCTTCCGAGCCGGCTCCTGCGCTTCGAAGCGCCGCCAACTGCCGATTACCGTCGCTGCGAAGCGCCTTGAGTTTCCGGATTGTTGCTTGGATCGTCTTCTGACTGAACAGCCCTAAACTTGCATTGATATCGGAAACGACCATGATCTCCTCCGTGCCGACACGACGCACGAGGAAGACCGGACGGTCGTGACTGGCAACGAACAGACAGCGGGGAGAAAACAGACTTATGCCCGCCACTGCAATCTGACCGCCCCGGGCCGCCATCTTTCCTATCGCCTCCCGGAAAGCCAGGGCATCGAGCTCGGAGCGGGACTTATCCTGGATCATGGAAAAAATCCGGTAGTCGATTGATTGACTCCCCAGATTGTACCGATCCATACCGCTTTCCACCTGCGCGTGGATCGCCTTCCCGCGTGTGCTTTCGTAGCGCAAAAGGTCGAAGTAATGCCCCCAGAGAATGGACAGATACTCGGTGGAGTTTTGGCTCCGGAAACGATACCCGATCTGTGTGAGGAACGTCTGCAGCTCCTCCTCTACCTCCGGGCTGAATTGGCCGTTGAGAACGATCGCCCGCCTGCCTTCGGCATCGAGAAAGGGATGGGCATTCTCATCGGAAACGGGGGATTGAAGAGCCCAACGTCCGTGGGCGATCACCGGGGAGCAGAAGTACTGGAAAGCGGCGGGGTTTGTATCCTTCCAGAAAGCGGCTGCCTCCTTCCGGGGCTCTTCTCTGTTCTGTTCTGCCTTGTTCTGTTCTAACGGCAGTTCGGTGTTGCGCAGGTACATCCAGGCCGCGGCGGCAGCCAAACCGAACACGTTGAGTTGTTTCTCAGCTTTATAGACGGTGGTCCACGGCAGCTGTGCATCCTTCGCACCTTCCGTCCGGTTCTCTACAAAGATCTTCTGTACACCCTCCCGGATTTCCGGAAAAAACGACAGCCGGGAAAGCAAGGCCCCATCGAGCAGTCGATAAAACCATCCTACCGCATCAGAGCCGCACTCAAACGGTATTACGACCGGAGAGTCCCGCAGCAAACTGTGAAACTGGGCCCGGAAGCTCTCGTCGCGGTCGGGCAATTCAGTCTCCTGCAGAGCTGAGGAAGTTCGCACCCACTCCGGCTCCGGTGTGGGTACTACGATGTTTAGCTGGCTCAGAGACTGCCGGTACAGGTCGTCCAGCAGATGCACGGCCGTTTTTTCATCGATATGCTGATAAGCTTCAGGTTCAGCACCTCGAAGTGTTTGCCGAAGGGCTGCTGTGGCCAAAGTCCTGAGAACCAGAGGAGGTAAATCGAATTTTTGGACTCCGTCGGTGATAAGATTGTTGAAATCCTGGACGGATCCGATTGGATAACACGGTCGCTTCGGGGTCCCGCAGCTGCCTGGAAGGACTGCCAGCCAGGGCGGCAACCCCGCGTCTATCAACTCATGATAATCCGCTTGCTCCGGGAATTCCCTCTGGTCTTCCGGCAGGCCCTGCCGGCGAAGCAGAGCTTTCTGCAGCTCCCTGTGGTCCACATCGACCTTGGCATCTTTCAAGAGTGAAACGAGGATCTCCATCTCTTCGCGCTGGGTCTCACCGCTGAGCTGGGTTTCCACGAATCGGGAGAGCGCTCCGACGGTCTTCCGGACGCGAATTGGCTCCTCTTGATCGCCGAACCAGGCTACACCGGTACTGTCGGGAGCTCTATAGAGGATGGAGGCCATGGCGGTAAGGACGCGGGACAGACCGTTTGCCCTGTCGCCGAAGTAGCCTATGATACCGCACATCGACGCGAGCCCCGGCTACGGATCTTCACCCAGGAGGATATGGAAGCTCTTCCTGAGCAGCTGGTCATCTTCCGGCGTTATATACACCTTTTCATTCCCCTCTATCAGCGAGCGGGCAATTTTCCGGGCCCGCTGCCTGGCATCTTCTTGGCCTTCCTTTTGCCACACATCACGAATGCTCCGATCACTAACGCCGTTTCCCTCGAAGAAGGCGCTATGCATATGCTGCAGTGTGTGTTCGCACATCATGTAGGTACCTCCCGGACCGACCTCGGCGATGGGCCCCAGAGCAAGCTGGTCCACGTCAACGTCTATTCCCTCGAGAATCCTGTAGCACATGCCGAGTATCTCATCGTCTATCACAAACTGCTCGTAGGAAACGGCCAGCATCGACTCCAGCATCCCCGCTGCGTGATGCACGTAATTCGAACCGGCCATCGCCGTCAAGGCTGAGCTGACGGCTTTCTCCCAAGCGGCTTGGGCATCCGGAACTTTGGAATCCGTGAGCCCGGAGGAGTTGTAGTTCGGCACACCGACATGTCTGGCCAACTGGTGTATTGCGGCGTTCATCATGGCGCATTCCACCGCTCCCCCCATGTATCCCATAGTCCGGAGGTTGGCAGCACCTGGTATCCCGCCGTAGAGCACGGGTGCTCCCGGATTGGTCAGCTGAGCGATCGCGATTCCGATCAGCTCCTCGGCATGAAGCTGGGCCAGGGTCCCGGCCATGGTTATGGGAGATGTGGAGCCGGCTGCCGGCGCGCTGGACAGGGCTACAGGTACCGAGTGGCGGCAGGCTTCCTGCATGATCCTTACCGGTACCGTGCTCAGCTTGAGAGGACTGATCATGAAGGAGGTGATAACCGAAAAAAAGGGTCGGGCGGCCAGCTGCTGCTCTCCTCCTGCCAGAAGGCGGGCCATCCTGAGTACTTGGTTGAAACCCTCGGTGTCGTTTACTCCGCCCATCACGTGCTTGCCCGTTGCTCGGAAGCAGGCATAGAAGATGTTCTCATCGTAGTTGTGTTCGGGGATATCCAGAGGCAGGCAGGGACGCAGGAAAAAGTGGATGTTCTCCAGCCGATCGACAAGCCGGCCCAGGAGATAAAGGTCCCTCAAGGTGCTGGGTCTGGCTTCACCGCTCTGCAGATCCAGGATCTTGATGGCCGCACCGCCGGTTCCCATATGAACCCGGTCGCCGCTGAGCTTCAGATCGTGTTCGGCCTCCCGCCCGCACAGCAGCACCTGATCCGGAGCCCTCTGCGCCTGCTCGCTTACCAGATCCCGGGGGAAAGTGATCCGCCGCCGATCGCTGTCAACCCGGGCTCCGGCCCCGCCGAGCATTTCCGCAGTCTCCCGCAGCTGCTCCTCGAAAGCACAGCCGACATCCTCCAAGATGGACAGTGAAGCCTCATGAATCCGCCTCACCTGCTCACTGGTGAGGGGCTGATATTGGCCCCCGGTGAACCGCATAGTTTCAGTTACCACCGTGGCACGGATCGATCAGATTATCAACCCGTTTTTTTGCACCTCTGGGGAAAGTGGATCGGGAAAAGGTCATGGGAAAAATCAGGCGGCGGCTCCGGCTGCGCTCCGCCTCCTCAGAATAATCAGGATCACCGCCAGAATGACCATGCTGGAGGCGATGGCGGCCGTAAGGAAAGCGGGGAAAACCTGGGGACCCACCGACTCGAAGAACTGGCCGATCAGCCAGGGCACGGCCATCGCACCGAGGGAGGAGCCGACCAGGAAGAATCCGGTGACCCCCCCGGTCATGTGTAGATTCTCGCTGGCCAGGGTGATGCTTCCGGGAAAGAGCCCGGCCAGGGAGATCCCGTAGGCAAAGGTAGCGATCCAGATCGCAGACACGGAGTCGGGCCAGATCATCAGTACCAGCATGCTCAACAGCGCCCCAGCCACGCTGCCTCCCAGCTGGATCTTGGCGTTCACCCTGAGAGCCAGGAAGATCGTGGCCAGCCGCCCGAAGGTGAAGGCTCCCCAGAAGGCGGATGTGAGGTAGCCCGCCGATACCTGGCCGGCCAGCTTCTTGGTGAGAGAGTAGGTGTAGATCCAGGCCCCGTAGGAGCTTTCCGCGGCCACGTGGAAAAAGAAGAACGCCGCGATCAGCAGGGGCAGCAGGAGCCGGCCCCTGCGGGCACTGCCCGCTCCCGGAGCAGGCGCGGGCTGCGGACTTTCCTGGGGCAGCAGAAGCAGGGCAATCGGAACGATCAGCGCCGCGATCAGCCAGTACCCCCAACGAATCCCTGCGGTTCGGCGAATCATCCGCGCGAGGATCAGAGGAGAAATCAAGGCGCCGAGCCCAAAGAACAGATGAAGGGCGTTCATCAGGGAACCGATCCTGGGCGGCCGGGTCCAAACCAGGAGGATGTTCCCTCCCACATCCACCGTGCCTTCGGCGGCTCCCAGCAGGAATAGAATGGCAATCAGAATGCCGAGAATCGGAACGACCGGAACGGCCAACATACCGGCTACCATGATCAGCAGCATCCCCGCCATGAGCCTGTTGCCGCTGACCCGGTCGTACAGCCGCCCCCCTCCGAAGGAACCGGCCATGTAGCCCAACCGATGGGCGATAAACAGAGAACTGATCCCCTTGAGAGACGTGCCCACATTGGCGGCCAGATAGGGAAGGGAGGGGCCCAGGGTGGCGGTTGTCATCCCCAGCATAATATAGGCGAGGAAGTAGGTGCTGATAAGGACGACCGGGCGTTTGGGCCGTTTTTCCATGATTGGCTGCTGTCCGCTGATCCTGTTCGCTGCCGATACGTTCGCTTCGAAAATTAAGAGAGGAAATCTTCCCGAACGGGAGTAAAGGCGTCTGCCAGCCTCACTTTCGGGGTCAGGGCCTGTATTGCGTGGGGTACGTTCGGCGGGATGGTCACCATGTCCCCCGCCTCCAGGCTACGCTGCTCTGATCCCAGGAAGTAGATGACCTTGCCGCTGACGATGTAGGAGATCTGCTCATGTGGATGTGAGTGCAGGGGGTCCGGCGCCTCCGCCGGTCCGTCTTCGAAATCGAAGATCACCATCATGAGACTGTCGGTATGAACGGCAAACCGTTTCCGCGCCGGGCCGACCGCCTCGGCTTTCAGCTGCCCCTGTTTGTAAAAGGCCATATCCCCTCCTTAGTAAGGATCATTCTTCTCAGTATCTTCCTTCTTGGTTTTATCCGTCTGGTAGACGACTCGCCCGCCCAGGATAGTCATCTCCACCTCGATATCCTTTATCGACTCCGGCCGCACCGACAGCGGATCTCCTGAAAGCACGGCCAGGTCCGCCAGCTTCCCGGCGGTGATCGAGCCTTTCTGTGACTCCTGGAACTCCGCGTAGGCGCTGCCCAGGGTGTACGCCCGCAGAGCTTCAGCCGGTCCGATCCGTTGGGGCCCGGGTCGATTGACAGTATAGTGTATGCCGAGAAGCGGGTCAAAGCTCGCCTCTCCCGGCATATCCGACCCGAAGGACAGATGCACTCCCGCATCCAGGAGGGATCTGTAGGGATAGGCTCGGGAAGCCCGCTGCGCCCCCAACAGCTCCACGTCTTTCTCCGGCGTGCCCAGGGCCGAGGGTTGGGCCGCCACCAGGATTCCCAAACGCCCGAGGCGAGGGATATCCTCCGGATCGATCAGTTGGGCGTGCTCGATGCGCAGCCGCAGGTCCGGCGCACCCGGATGCCGCAGCTTGAGCCTTTCGACAGTGTTGACAAGCTCGTGGACCGTACGGTCCCCGATGGCATGAAAGGCGGCCTGGCGGCGCCTTCTAATCGACAAACCCACGTACCGTTCGATATTCTGCAAAACCCCGGAGGCAGTTCCGTAGTTCCCGGGTTCTCCGGCATATTCCTCGAACAGCCAGGCGGTTCGGGTGGAGAAGGTCCCGTCCAGCAGATACTTCCAGAGACCCCGTCTGACCCACCGCCTGTCGAAGCGTTTCAGTCCCATAACCGCGGCGGCGGCTGGCCTCATGCCGTAAAACCAGCAGGATACTCTAACCGTGAGCATTCCCCGCCTTCGGTAGTGTTTGAGCAATCCTACCGTCCTTGGGAACCAGGTGTTGTCCTGAACCGAGGTGACCCCGACTTTGGCCAGCTCCCCCAGCGCGCGGTCCAGCATCTCCCGCTGAAGAGTCCTGTTCATGTGCATTCTCAAGAAGCGGGCCCTGTGGATGGGAATCGCCGCATTGTCCCTCAGAACCCCCGTGGGGTTACCCTGCTCATCCCTGAGTATCTCCCCGCCCGCCGGGTCGGGGGTTGCAGGACCGATCCGATACTTGTGCAGCACCTTGGAGTTCACCCAGATGCCGTGTCCGGAAAACTGGATCAGAACCACCGGGTTGTCCGGAAAAGCCTTGTCCAGAATGCGGCGGTGCGGGTTCGGACAGCTCGGATAGTCCCAGCCCCAGGCGTAGAGGGTCTGCCCGGCTTCGGCGTCCCGGAACACCTCTCCGAGAAAATCCACGATCCTCGCCTCATCCATTCCCCGCAGGTTGGGGCGGGCCAGGTTATCCCCCATGGCGATCAGGTGTATGTGATTATCGTTGAATCCGGGAATCAGGGTACGGCCCTGGAGATCGACCAGCCGAACCGAGGCTGAGCTCAGGTGCCTGGCTTGCGCTTCGGTGCCCACAAAAGCTATGCGATCCCCCCGGATATGCACCGCTTCGGCTGAAGGCAGATCCGGGTCGACCGTGCGGATTGTACCATTGTACAGCAGCAGCTCATCCATTCTGCAAACACTACGAAGTGTACCGCCGTATAGTCAACAGCTTTCGGCGGCTGCGCGGGATTACGTGCTTCCGTTGGCGGTAAGTTCCTCCGCCGGGATGTGGCAGAAGAGAAAATGGCTTTCTGAAAAATCGAGTCTCGGCGGAGCATTGGTATCGCAGATGCTTCCGACTTTCCGGTGGCAGCGCCCGGCAAAGGGACAGCCTATTATCTTTTCCGTCGGGTTGGGGGGGGAGCCTTCCAGCCTGATCATCCGTTTTTCCAGGGTCGGATCGACCTCAGGGACCGCAGAGAGCAATGCTTCGGTATAGGGATGATAAGGAGGAAAAATCACCTCGTCCCGCTTGCCGTATTCACAGATACGGCCCAGATACATGACCATGATGTAGTCGCTGATATAGTTGATCACGTGCAGGTCGTGGGAGATGAAGATATAGGCCACCCCGGATTCGTACTGCGTCATGAACGTCGGCGGCTGCCGGTAATCCATCACTTCCTGGCGCATGGCCACGAAGTAAGGCACCTGCACGTTCATCACCGTTCCCCGCTCATGAAAAACCTCCTGCAGGCGGTCGTAGTACTGTTGACGCTTGGCATCGTTCACCTCGGTGCTGATCTTACCGATCAGCTCGTCCACCTCGGCGTCGGCCATGTGGGACTCGTTCCAGGGTCCCTCCGAATGGTAGGCCAGTGCAAGAATCATGGACGGATCGACCCGGGGTCCCCAGCCGGTCAGCAGCATCGGGCCGTTCATCCAGTACTGAGACAGGTACACATCCCGGGTGTAGCCCTTCAGCTGGATATCGAATCCGGCCGGTGCGGCCAGCTCCTTGACGGCCTTGGCCAGTTCCTGGCCGTAGGGGTGGTCCGAGCCGTAGTACAGCTCCACGCTGAGACCGTTTGGATATCCGGCCTCGGCAAGCAGTTGCTTGGCCTTGTTGATGTCACGACCGCGGAAGGGAATTTCGTGGTACTGGGGCAGCACGTTGAGGATCGGCGTTTCGTTGTAGTACACGTCCGAGCCCAGCTCGCCCTGGCAGGCTTTGGCCAACACTTCCGGATCCATCGTGTACTTCATTGCCAGGCGCACGCGGTTGTCGTCGAAGGGCTCCCGGTCCGCCGCCATGGCCACAAAGCGGTACTCCTGATAGGGAGACACGACCTTGAAACCCTTGGCCTCCAGGTTCTTCTTGTGAATCGTGTTGACAAAGGGGCAGACGTCCACCTTACCGGCCTCCAGCATGGACACGCTGGCGTCGATGTCCGGTACGAAGTAGATCCGCAGCTCGTCGGCCTTGGGATATCCCTCGTTCCAGTACTCCTCGTTCTTCACCAGGAGGGCCGATTCCTTGGGTATCATCTGCTTCAGCACGAAGGGTCCGGTCCCCATGGGCGCGGTCTCTCCCTTCGACGCGTAGTCGTATTCGGAGGACAGCACGCACACGTGGTAGTCGGTCAACTGGTAGATGAAGATGGGACGCACCTCGGAGAGATGCAGAACCACGGTGTAGTCGTCCGGAATCTCGATCCGTTCCACCACCTCGAAGTCCGCCTTCTTCAGGTGCCCGACATCGGGATCCTGGGTGAGTTCGAGGGTATAGCGCACGTCCTCGGAAGTGAAGTCGCTGCCGTCGTGGAATTTCACCCCTTCGCGCAGCTTGAGAGTCCAGACCTTGCCGTCCGGCGTGCTCCATTCCTTGGCCAGTGAGGGAACGAGTTCTCCCGTTCCGTGCTCGAGCTCGACCAGGAAATCATAGATCGAGGCATTGAGCGACAGAGTCTGGCCGTCCCACACCGGCGGGAAGATCAGCCCGGGCACCTGGCTCGCTTCGCGGATGATCATCTTGTCTTCCGCAGGTGCCTGCCCCCCTGCGCCCAGGTTCATGACACTGAGAAGCAAAAGCGCAGCCGTCAGTACGGCACATAGTTTCTTCATAGATACTCCTTCCTGTAGAATTTATTCGTACACTATACAATTTTTGGAACACCATTAATAAAATACATAGACAACAAATTAATTTCTTCAGCGATTCTAGCATATCATTCGTGCAAAACGAGCAAAGGGGCGAGAAAAAATATTCAGTTAATTGTATTGCAATTCAATTGACCTGAATGAAAAATCTCGGCTTTGTAGTTTACACTCCGGGGATTATCCAATACAATTGCTGTTACAATGGAATCGGACAGAAGCGGTGAACTGCTCACCAGTATTCGAAAAATCATCAGGGCGGTAGACCTCCACTCCAAGGTTCTGTGGAAAAAGTACGGTCTTACCGGCCCCCAGCTGATGATCCTAAACGAGATCGGGAAATCCAATGAGCTGATCGTAACCGAAATCGCCAAACACATTAGTCTCAGCCAGGCAACCGTGACCACGATTCTCAATCGCCTGGAGCTGCAGGGTTTCATCGTTCGAAAACGGGGACAGAGCGACAAACGGAAGGTCTACATCGAAGCCTCACAAAAGACGAAAGACATCCTGGCCAGCAAGCCGAGCCTGCTGCAGGCCGATTTCATCGACCGCTTCGCTCATCTCAAGGATTGGGAACAGACGCTGCTTCTATCTTCCCTGCAGAGAATCGCCTCCATGATGGATTCCGGGCAGCTGGAAGCTGAACCCGTCCTGGCCGGGGAAACAGTGAACGATTTCCGTGCCTAGATACAACCTCTATCTGCTGCTGCGGGCGGCCGAAGCCCGCCAGCAACAAATTCCGCGAGCCGCAGCGATGTGCTTCGAGGCGAGAACTACGTTAAAATACGTTTGAAAATTTACCCGGAGTGGGGTAGAATTGGAGCAACATCAAAAATTCGGGGAGGGATACATGGCTGAATACGAAGCCTACTGCGTCAAGTGCAAAGCGAAACGCATGATGAAGGAAGCTCAGGTCGTCACCAACGCGCAGGGTCGCCGCCAGGCAAAAGGGATCTGCCCGGTTTGCGGCACAAAGATGAACCTGTTTCTGAAATCACAGTAACGATTCATGCACTCGGGGCAATAGCCCCCATCCCCCCCTTCGGTGAACGGACGATAGGCGACCCGATCTGAAGGGACTACATTCCGAATACTCCGCCTCTCTGATGAAGGGGCATTGTGCTCAATGGATCAGCAAATACAATAAGGTTTACGAAATCCAGCGGCGGTGAATGAGTGTGTGCAGTTGTCTGCGGAAATCAATGAACGCCGATTGGGTTTGTTCCCCCTCTAATTGAATGCGGTTGGTGAACATCACGATCATCAGTTGACCCTCAGGCTCTATCCAAACACTGGTTCCCGTATCTCCTGTATGTCCGTAAGACTGGCCACTGAAAAGCGGGCCGACAGGAGAACCCTCGTCCTGAAGCAGAAAACCGAAGGAACGCCTGCCGTTCAGACCGGTTGTGAGGCAAGTCCGCATCAGCTTAACCTGGTTCGCCGAGAGCAGTCGGAAACCGTTTACCACCCCCTGGTTTTCAAAAAGAGAAAGCAACTGCAGGACGCTCGGCGCCGTGGCGAACAGTCCTGCGTTTCCTCCTTCACCTCCCAGGCAGTAGGAGTCTCTGTCGTAAACCTGGCCGCGGACCAGGCGCTTGCGCCAGGGACAGCGCCCGGTAGGCGCAACCCGCGCCCAGAGAACCACCGGGGGATTGAAAAAGGTATCGGCCAAACCGCAGGGGGCGGCTACCAGCCGGGCGAACAGCTCCTGCAGACGGGCTCCGGTCACCCTCCTGAGAAACTGTCCCAGCAGCAGATAGCCGGTCCGGCTGTAGAGCACCCCTTTTCCCGGCGGTTGCAGAGGCTTCACCGCCAGCAACTGTTGGACTGCCCTGCTGTAATCGACACTCTTGGAATCCGGAAAATCCTTGCACAGTTTCGGGCTTGGCGGCAGCCCACCGGTGTGAAGCAGCAGCTGTCCCAGAGTAATCTCCCTGCTCTCCTTCGCGATCTCCGGAATGAAAAACCCGATGGGCTCACCCACACCGATCTTTTCCCGGCCCATGACCATCACAGTCAGGAGAGCCGTTGCCAATGGTTGGGTGATCTCTGACAGATCGAAAATCGTATCCTCCGCCATTCCATCCCCTCGAGGATCGAGCTGGAGGGATCCCTTTGCCTGGGAGAATACGATCGACCCCTGATTCGAAACCACAAGGACGATCCCGGGAATGATCTTCTGCCGGATCGCCTGGTCGATCAGGGATTCGATTTCATTCGAATGCTCTTTCATGGTGGACTCGGGCAAACCTCCCCCGACTCCACTCTATTCCAAATCGGGCGGGGAATCAAATCAACAAATGAGAATCAAACGGCCTTCAGTTCGTACACGTTCAATCCGGCTTCCTCGAAGGCTCGCCGGGCCCGGGTCAGCTGCTCCTCATCGGGAACACGGACGCCGGTTTCCGTAGGAGGCCAGTAAGGTATGGAGAGATAGGTCTTGCTCGGAGAGATTTCCTTCAGGTAGACAGCCAGTTCTGACAGTTCGCCGGCTGCCGTGTTCTCTCCATCCACCAGCATCGTTTCGCTGGCCAGCTCGCCCCGATACCCAGAAGCAAAGGTCCGGATTCCGTCGAGCACCTCGCCGAACCCGAGGCGCGGGTCCGGTCTGTTGATGCGCTTCCAGACCGATTCGACAACACTGTCCACCTTCACCGAAACCCAATCCGCCAGGCTCACCGCCTCTGCTACTTCCTCCCGCCAAAGCAGGGCACCGCTTGTAATTACAGCCACGGGATAACGCAGTTCCTGTTTGAGCATAGAGATCAGGGTTCCGAGGTTCCGATCCAGGGTAGGTTCGCCGTCGGGAACGAAGCTCATATAATCGACAGTGTTGCTGCCCGCTCCCAGCTTTTCGATCCGGGCCTTTGCCTCCCCCAGAAGTGACTCCGGCCGGTAAAAAACAGCCGGCTCCACCTGCATCTTCGTTGTTGCTCCCACGTGACAATAGATGCAGGAGTAGCTGCAGTACTTGTACGGTATATTGTTCAGCCCGAGGCTCCGCCCGAGCCTTCTAGAGGATATCGGTCCGTATACGAGCATAAACTTTTGAGAATATTCTCAATTGAAATGATAACACAAATTTCGAGCAATGGCAACCTCCAGCGGCAATACCGCCGGCGGATCAAGTCAGGCGCCCGTCGAAATCCTCCCTGCCGCTCTCCGGCTCCAGCGGGAACTGCACGGGCTGCCGGTCCCGATTGGATCGGTATATGGCGGTGAATAACTCTACGGTTTTACGCCCTTCCCGGCCGGTAACCAAAGGCTGCCTGTGTTCCAGAACAGCCCGGAGAAAATCCTCGACCTGCAGCCGGTGATAGTAGTTGGTAGCATCGATGGTCCGAAAGAACTCCGTGTCTTCCCGCTCCCACCGCTTCAGCAGGGACTGCTCTCCGGGAACGTTCCACAGATCGTTCACGGGGGGTTCCAGAACCGGGGTCATGCCGGAGACAAACATAGCCCCGCCGTCGGTCTGCACGCCCACCGAAGCCCCGTTGTTTCCGTGTACGTGTACCTTGCCGTACAGACCCGGCTTCTGGGAGTTGGAGACCACAATGTTCCCGAGCGCCCCATTGGCGAAGCGGATCACTGCGATCGCCGTATCCTCCACCTCGATGTAAGGGTGATTCAGGTTCTCCCAATACCCGAACAACTCCGCGACCGGACCCATGAACCAGATCAGCAGATCTAGTTGATGAGGCGCCTGGTTCACCAGCACTCCGCCGCCCTCCATCCGCCAACTGCCCCGCCAGGGATCGCTGCGGTAGTAGGGCTGATCCCGCCAGCCGAGCATTGTAACCATGCCCAGGATCGGCGCGCCGATCTTCCCCTCCTCGATAGCCCGTTTGACCCGTATGACCGGGGTGTACCAGCGGCGCTGGCTTACGGTGGCCAGAGTGCAGCCGCTTTTCGCGGCGGCGGCTACCATCGCGTCGCAGTCCTGCAGGGTGGCGGCCAGCGGTTTCTCCACCAGCACGTGCACCCCCGCCTCCAGAGCTCGGACCGCAGGCGCGGCGTGAAAGGGATGGGGGGTGCAGATCACAACAGCCTCGAGCTCTTTGAGCATCGCATCCAGATCGTCGTATCCGACAGCCCCGTACTGCCCGGCGAAGGCAGCGGCCTTGTCCGCGCTGCGGCTGTAGGCGGCGACGAACTCGGATTCCCGCAGCTCCGAGAGCGCCCGGGCGTGGGTATGGCTGACTTTGCCGCAGCCGACGATCCCCGTGCGCAGCTTGTTCATTGAACCTCCTGCGGCGCCAGTACAACCTTCATCAAGCCGCCTCCACCACGATACATCCGCCTGAACCATTCGGCACCCTCGACCAGGGGTGTGCTGTTTCGCTGCTCCCACATCGGGGCTTTCACACTCACATGCCCCTTCCCGGCTTGTACTCCCGGGCCGTCCGGTACATGGACTCGACGTTTTCAGGCGGGGTGTCCGCCTGGATTGCATTACAGGGGGCGAAGATATAGCCGCCGTCGCGGCCGAGCACCCTCATGATCTCCAGTACGTGCTGCTCTACACCCTCCTGCGAGGCAGTCGGAAGCACCCCCTGTGTGTCCACGGCGCCGTGGAACACGATCCGGTCGCCGAAATCCTCCTTTAGCCCGATGGGCTCCATGCCGTCGGCGGTGGTTTGAACCGGATCGATGATATCCACTCCCACCTCGATCAGATCAGCCATGATCTGCCGGATCGCTCCGCAGGAATGAACCATCACCTTCAGCCCGTGACCGTGAGCCAGATCGATCAGCCGGCGATAGTTCTCGAAGAAGAACTGCCGCCACATATCGCGGCTGAACAGCAGCCCGTTCTGCGAGCCGAAGTCGTTGCCGAAGTAGTAGAGATCGATTCTGCCCCCCAGCGCCGAGAACAGCCGTTCGTTGAGCTCCAGGTAGAACTCGGTGAGCCGGTCGACGAGAGTCCTGATCAGCTCAGGTTTCATCGCCATGTTCATCAGGAAGTTCTCGAATCCGTGCATCCTGTAGGCATTCCCGAAGATCGCCGTCCAGAAGCCCCCCACGATCACCCGCCCGCCATTCTGCTCGCATTCGGGGATCAGGGCTTGCACATCGAAGTGCTCGGGCTTCGGCCAGGGATGGCGCAACACATCCGCCGGTGATTCGGCGTTCTCCAGCGGACCGGCCAGGGCCTCATCGGCCCCCAGCTTCCAGTCATAGGCGGCGCGCTGGTAGCGGATCCCGAAGGGGCAGATGCGTTCGGTCTCACTGGCCGGCAGGGCCGGCCCCCGGTAAATGGGAAGGAAGGCCTCGTTCTGGCTGATGTCCCGAGCCGACAGATGATACAGATCGCAACCCAGCAGATCCAGCAGCTCCCGCTCCGTGCTCACTCCGAAATACCGTTTCAGCATCTGATCCGCATCCCGTTTGGCCAGATAGTCGAGGGGGAACCGGTCAGGATTCTGATGTCGGCAAGTCAGATCGAAGCGTTCTCTGGAGTTCATTATCTGCATCTTATGGTACAATCGGGATCACTTCAATTGATCACAGGGCGAAAGTACCGTTACTATAGGCTCTCGGGTACAGGAGGAGCAGGATGAACCAATTCACGGAGAACAACGCCTTTCTTCAGCTTCCCGAAAACGCCAGGGCCCGAAGCCTGTTGAAATCCATGGGTTATGACAGCCAGGACTTGAAGCGGCCCCGCATCGGAGTCGCCAATACCTGGGGAGAGACCTCCCCCGGGCACGTGCATCTTCGGGGCGTAGCCGATGCGGTGAAAGCAGGGATCTGGCAGGCCGGGGGCACGCCTTTCGAGTTCAACAGCGCAGCCCAGTGCCCGATGGCGGTGGGGGAGCACGGGATGCGCTACGATCTTCCGACCCGTGACATCATCGCCGCGGAAGTGGAAGCGATCACCCATATATCGATGTTCGACGCCCTGGTGCTTGTGTCCTCCTGCGACAAGAACGTGCCGGCCCATCTTCTGGCAGCGGCGCGTCTGGATATCCCGGTGATCTTCGTTCCCGGAGGACCGATGGACTCCGGACACTACCACGGCAAGGATTCGGTAACGAGCACTTTGGATGTCGAATGCAATGCCTTCGGCGTCGGCACGCCCGGGATATCGGTGGAGGAGATCGAAAAGATGGAAGACCTGGTCTGTCCCGGTGCGGGCTCCTGCGCTTTGCTGGGAACGGCCAACACTATGCAGGGTTTGGTCGAAGCCTTGGGTCTCACCCTCCCCGGTGCGGCAACCGCATCGGCGACCTCCGCCCGCCGCCTCTGGCTGGCCCGGGAATCGGGACGCCGGATCGTCGATCTGGTGAACAGGGGCATCACCTCTTCGCAGATCATCACCAAACAGGCCGTGGCCAACGCCATCAAGGTGCTGCACGCCCTGGGGGGTTCCACCAATGCGATCGTTCATCTCCTGGCCCTGGTTTACGAGATGCACTGGGAAGAGGAGATCGATCTAGACGTATTCGAGCGCCTCAGCAACGAGATCCCATGCATCACCAACGTGGTGCCCGGCGGAGTATACACGATGAAGGACTTCGAAGAGGCCGGAGGCATCCAGGCGGTGATGAAGCGCATCGAGGGCAAGCTGGACCGAAAAACCCTGACAGTCACCGGAAAAAGCGTGGGGGAAAACCTGGCAGGGGTGAACCCCTGCGAGGATTCCGACGTGATCCGTCCGGTCTCGCGCCCCATCGCCCGGGAGAGCCTGGTTATCCTCCGGGGCACCCTGGCCCGTTCGGCCGTCGTGCGTACCCCGGTGATCCCCAGGCAGATGTTCCGGCACAGGGGACCGGCCCGGGTGTTCGACAGCCAGGAGCAGGCTCTGGCCGCACTGCGGGATCGGCAGATTCGCGCCGGGGACGTGCTGGTCCTGCGCTACGAAGGGCCCAGGGGCGGGCCGGGTTTCAACGAGGTGTTCAAGGTGATCGGGTTCTTGAACGCTCTGGGCCTGGAGACCAGATGCGCCCTGGTCACGGACGGCCGCATCTCCGGCTTCGCCAAAGGGCCGTACATCTGCCAGGTCTCTCCGGAGGCTGCCGAAGGAGGGCCTCTGGCGATAGTTCAGGAGGGGGATCCGATCCGGATCGACATCCCGAATCGCCGAATCGACCTCGTCCTGCCGGAAGAGGAAATAAGGCGCCGCATTGCAGCCTGGAAACCACCGGCTCCCCGGGTGCGCGACGGCATCCTGACCGCCTATGCCAAGCTGGCCAATCCGGCTGAGTTGGGCGGGGGATTGAACCTCCGCCTGCCCTGAACCTTACGAGGGAGGATGAAAATGAAAACAGAGAGCCAAACGAAAAAACGAACCGACTATCTCAGCTGGGACGAGTACTTCATGGGAGTAGCTCTGCTCTCCGCTCGGCGGAGCAAGGACCCCAATACTCAGGTCGGCGCCTGTATCGTGAATCCGAAAAACAAGATCGTGGGAGTCGGCTACAACGGTTTCCCCACGGGTTGTTCGGACGACGAGTTTCCTTGGGATAGGGAGGGGGATTTCCTGGATACCAAGTATCCCTACATCTGCCATGCGGAGCTCAACGCTGTGATCAACAAGATCTCAGCCGAGCTGTACGACTGTCGGCTGTACGTGGCTCTGTTTCCCTGCAACGAGTGCGCCAAGGTGATCATTCAGGCGGGAATCACAGAGGTGATCTACCTGTCCGACAAGTACGCCGAGACCGAAGCGGTCAAAGCCTCCCGACGGATGTTCCAGGCCGCGGGAGTGAATTGCCGGCGGCTCGAGGTGGGCCGCTCGGAACTGACGATCTCGTTCGCCGAGCAGGGATAAAAGAGACCATGAAGCCTTTCTCCCGGGCCGGATTTTCTTATATTAGATCTATCCCCAGCAGGGGCGGAAGCAGAGGCCGCGAAGCGGTCCGCGCGACCCGAGCCGGGGCCAGAGTCGAAGGATGCCCGAGGAAAAACAAAATCGCTACCGCCTAGAGTGGATCCAAGACATCTCCGAAATCCCCAAGAAGGCTTGGAACGCCCTGGCGCTCACCCTGGAAGCGCCGATCCTCGAGTGGGAGTGGCTGCACCGGATGGAATCCTCCGGGAGCATGCGCCCGGAAACCGGCTGGCTGCCCATCCACCTGACCGTATGGGACGGTGCCGATCTGGTAGCCGCCGCTGCCCTGTACGTCAAGGGACACAGCGAAGGGGAGTTCGTCTGGGACTACATGTGGGCGGACGTGGCCGGCCGCCTGGGAATCCCCTACTATCCCAAGATGGTGGGAATGAGCCCGGCCACTCCCGTATCGGGGTACAGATTCCTCATCGCCCCGGGAGAGGACGAACACCTGCTCAGCCGGGTCATGGTCCAGGCCATAGACCGGCTGTGCCGCCAGAACAACATGGCGGGCCTCAGCTTCAACTACGTGGATCCGCAGTGGCTGACGGTGATGGAGCAGTTGGGGTTCGTCGCCTGGAAGCACCAGAGCTACGTCTGGGAAAATCCAGGATTCAAAAGCTTCGATGACTATCTCTGGAGCTTCGACAAGAATCAGCGCCGAAACATCCGCCGGGAGCGGAAAAAACTCTCCGAGCAGGATCTGACGATTAAAGCCTTCAGCGGCGATCAGATCACCACCGAGCTTCTGGAAAAAATGTACCGCTTCTACGAGCTGACAAACGCGCAGTTCGGCCCCTGGGCGGCCAAGTATCTGAATCGGGAGTTCTTCAGGGGGCTGTTCGACGACTACCGCCACCGAATCCTGCTGCTGGGAGCCTACGATCGTGAGAACAGCGCAGATCCGGTGGGGATGTCCTTTTTGCTTCACAAAGGGCAGCAGATGTACGGGCGCTACTGGGGCAGCACAGGTCATTACGACAGCCTGCACTTCAACGCCTGCTACTACAGTCCGATCGAGTGGGCGATCGCCAACGGCGTGCGGCGCTTCGATCCGGGTATCGGCTCGTCCCACAAAGTGCGCCGGGGCTTCCGGGCTGTTGCCAACTGGAGCCTGCATCGCTTCTACGATCCGAATCTGGCCCGCATCATGACCCAGCACATCGATCAGATCAACCGTATGGAGCAGGAACGGATCGATTCCCTGAACCAGGCCGTGCCCTTCGCCGAGAACAGATTGTCCCGGCGGCCGGCGTCACGGCGGCCGGCGTCACGGCGGCGGGCGTC
>CAZPPB010000039.1:22842-26438 GCA_964588355.1 uncultured Spirochaetaceae bacterium
GGCGTCACGGCGGCGGGCGTCCCATTCTTGACCAAGCGCGTCCGCTGTATTATCAAATTAGTGGAATCTGGAAAGCTCATGAAGATTATTATCTCCTGGCTCATCCTCTTGAGCCTGCTGGCCTGCGCCTCTGCGCCTTCCCCTCCGGTCGAACCGACCTCCGGCGAACCGACAGCGGTGGTGAGCCCGGACCAGCCGGTACTCCGGACCGAAGAGGCGCAGAAGCCGGAGCAGCAGCCGAAGCCCTCCCCGAACTACAGAATCCTCAAAGAGGGACGGCAAAAACACGACAACTGGCTGCAGCTGAACGAGTATTTCCTCATCCACTATTTGTACTCCGACATCTTTCACCGCTTCGGTCTGCACAAAATCTTCAGCCTGGAGGACAAGATCAGGATTTCTGCCGGGATTCTGTACAACCTGGATTTCCAGACGCCGGTGAACCTGATCATCGACGACTACAGCGAAGAGGGGTCCCTGGTGGTTTCCCTCCAGTTGATCCGGATCGGGCAGCGGCGCAGTGTCCTGCTGGCCACCAACACGGACCGGGAGGGTGCGAAGATCTACGTCGGGGTGGAAAACCTGACCAAGATTTACAAACGCTCTTACATGATCGTGGAGGATCAATTGATCGCCCTGCCGGATCTGTATTCCGAGCAGAGAGAATCGGCGCTCATCGAAGAGAACTGTGCCGATAGTTTGGCACGGTTCTATATCTTTGACGGGAACATCAGCAACGACGCCGTGGCCGAGGGACTGCTCATCGGTTCGATACGGGGGGCCGACAGCGAGCTGGAGCGCAGCCACTCCGAGCTGATTCTCAGCCGCTACTACATGTCCCGGAACAGACTGGCGGAAGCCCAGGCGCTGCTTCTGGTCGTGGGCAGTCAGCTGGCCAGGGCGGGCGCAGATGATGAGCTGCGGGAAGGCTACTCGATTATCTATGAGGAGCTACTGATAACCAATGCCCTGAAGGAACACGAGGAGCAGAGGCGGGAGAACCGGCCCAAATCCCTCTGAGGGCTGAACAGATTCAAGAATGATCCCCGGCCTCTGATTCGCCCTGGCCGTCGTTTTTCTGCTCGCCGCCCCTGCCCCTGCCCGGGCCGGTTTCTTTTACAGTCGCCTTTTTGCTATTTGATTTCCTCGGCTTCCTGGTCTTGATCGTTACCTCGCCGCTTTTCGGATCCAGCTCTACGTAGGCCTTTCCTCCCTTTTTCAGGGCTCCGAAGAGCACCGAGTCCACGAAGAAATCCTTGACTTTCTGCTGAACCAGCCGGGCAATGTTGCGGGCGCCGAACTCGGGGCTGTATCCGGTATCCGCCAGGTACTTGCGGCACTCCTCGCTGACCTCGATGGCGATTCCCTTCTCCTGAAGCTGTTCTTCGAACAGCCGGATCTCCTTGTCCACGATCTGAAGAATCACCGGCTCATCCAAGCGGTTGAAGGTCACGACCTTGTCCAGACGGTTGCGGAACTCCGGATTGAAGACCCGGTCCACCGCCTCATCGATGGCGTCGGCTCCGATCACCCGCTGTCCAAAACCAATCGAGGGCTTGCCCAGCTCCCGGGCGCCGGCATTGGAGGTCATGATCAGGATCACGTTGCGGAAGTCCGCCTTGCGCCCCGCGTTGTCGGTAAGGGTGGCGTAGTCCATGATCTGAAGAAGAACGTTGAAAACGTCCGGGTGGGCCTTCTCCACTTCATCCAGAAGAAGCACGGCATGAGGGGTTTTGCGTATGGCATCGGTCAACAGCCCCCCTTCATCATAGCCGACGTATCCCGGAGGAGAACCGATCAGCCGGCTCACCGTATGCCGCTCCTGGTACTCGCTCATATCGAAGCGGTGCATGGCTATTCCCAGATGATCCGCCAGCTGGCGGGCCAGTTCGGTTTTACCCACCCCGGTCGGGCCTACGAACAGGAAGTTGGCCACCGGTTTGTTCGGCTCACGAAAGCCCGCTCTGGAGTTCTTGACAGCCCGGACCACGGATTCGATGGCCGAATCCTGGCCGAAGATCACGCTCTTGAGCTCCTCCTCCAGGGTCTTCAGGCGATCCACCTCGGAGGCGGAAACCGTTTTCTCGGGAATCTTGGCGATCTTGGACACGACCTTTTCGATATCCGTTTGGGTCAGCACCGTCTCTTCGCTTACCAGCCCCCCTCCCCGAAATGCCAGGATCCGGGTATACGCTCCCGCCTCATCGATCACGTCGATGGCCTTGTCCGGAAGGAAGCGGTCGTTGATGTACTGATCGGACAGATCCACCGCGGCCTGCAGCGCCTCGTCGGTGTACTTGACCTGGTGGTACTCCTCGTAGCGGTCCCTCAAGCCCTGGAGAATCTGGAAGGTCTCCTCCGGGGTCGTCTCGGTCACTTCGATCTTCTGGAATCTCCGGGACAGAGCCCGATCCCGCTCGAAGTACTTCTTGTACTCGTCGTAGGTCGTCGAGCCGAGGCAGCGGATACGTCCCGAGGCAATGGCGGGCTTGAGAATGTTTGAGGCATCGAGGGATCCGCCAGATACGGCCCCCGCGCCGACGATCGTGTGGATCTCGTCAATGAAAAGGATCACCCGCTCCTTCTTCTCCAGCTCTTTGATCACCTGCTTGAGGCGTTCTTCAAAATCCCCCCTGTAGCGGGTACCGGCCACGACGCTTCCCATGTCCAGCGCGTAAACCTCGTACTCCTTCAGCAGGTCCGGCACATCCCCCTCGGCGATCCGCTGAGCAAGTCCTTCGGCGATCGCCGTCTTTCCCACACCCGCATCCCCGACCAGTACGGGATTGTTCTTCAACCGCCGGCAGAGGACCTGAACCGTCCGCTCCAGGATATCCTCTCTTCCGATCAGCGGCTCCAGCTGCCCCTCCCGGGCTGCCCTGGTGAGCTCCCGGGTGAAGTTCTCCAGGGCGCTGCGCCGCCTTCGGCGCTTGTCCCCGGCTCCGCCGCCGTCCTCCTCTTCCGCCTCTTCGTTTTCGGCCTCTTCCTGGCCCCCGCGGCTGTCCGGGTCGGTTGCCAGCATTCCTCCGTGGGAGATCACCTGAAGCAGGTTGTAGCGGGTAATACCGGCCTTCTTCAGATAGAAGGCGCCGAAGCTCTTGGTCTCGTCGATGATCGAAACCAGTATATCCCCGATATCCACGATCTCTTTGGAAGAGGCTTCCGAATGAAACAGAGCCCGGGCTATGACCGACTGGAACCCGAGGGACTGAACGGGTTCCGCATCCTCCAACACGGGCACCGAATCTCTGAGATGTTTATCCAGGTCTTCCTTGATCTCCTCCGGGTCCGCGCCGCAGGCTTTCACGATCTCCTGGGTCACCTCGAAGAACAGAGAAGAAAATAGAATGTGCTCAGGGGTCAGGTACTCATGCTCCCTCTCCTTGGCGTGGAGATAGGCAGCCTGCAGCACTCCCTGAACATCGTCGCTGACTTTCATAAAAACCCTTTCTAACTCGTACCGGTTTCAGCTTATCCAGACTTCCAGCTTAGGCCGGCTCTACAGTGCATTTCAAGGGAAACTCCCTCGCCTTGGCCATCTGGCGCACCTGGACCACCTTGGTCTGGGCGATGTCCCAGGTATACACACCGACGAC
>CAZPPB010000040.1:0-26435 GCA_964588355.1 uncultured Spirochaetaceae bacterium
TCCTCTATTCCGTAATCCTCCTGCAGAGGATACGGATATCAATGAGATTATCGGTTCGGGAAAAAATTCCTTGATGAGACACTTGAGGCAAGGAAAACCGCCGGACGACATTTCCACGGCACAATCGCCCCGTGATCTTGCGCCGTATCAGCATCACCCTCTCCACACGGGATGAGGAAGAGAATCTCCGACCGTTGCAACGTATGAGTCTGTGATTATTGCGTTTTCTTTTTTTTGCACTATATTTTAAGTGAGGGGGTGCTGATATGCATCCAGTCCGTTTCATTTCCTACCTAATGTTCAGCGGTTTCCTGTTCACCGCCCTTTTCTCCTGCTCTGAATACGACGAAAACTGCGTCACCGTCTATATCAAAAACTCATCCTCAGAGGAGATTGAAGTGTCGTTTCCGGAGTGTATGTTCTGGTGGGGGACCAGTATAGCGCCCGGGCAAATGGGCGTGATTTCCGTTGTACTAGGGAGGGGTGTATGGGCTGACGGGCACTATCATGTGTTCCACGAGCCGTACGAGATTTGGGAAATCTGGTAGACCTAGTCGGCCGGTCGTGCTCACTTTCCCGCCTGAGCTTTCGCAGCTTGTCATGATCTGCCGACGGGTGTAGACAAAACCGCTGAAAATACAGTAAATTATAGAGGCAATTTCATGATTGCATATTTTATTTTCTTGTTATACAAAGAAATATTTGCCAGAATAGCTCAGTGGTAGAGCAGCTCACTCGTAATGAGCAGGTCCTCGGTTCAAGTCCGAGTTCTGGCTATCCGCGCTGCCGCACAAGCTGGCCTGTATAGGCTGAGCCGCACAGGCTGGTCCGCACAGATATTCACCTGCGGTGGTACCGATCCCGATCATGCCCGATCTGCTTGACTGGCTGGAAAGCTGCGAACTCTGCCCCAATTTCTGCCGGGTTGATCGGCTCGAGGGGGACAAGGGGCGCTGCCGCCTGGGACCCGAGCTGATGGTATCTTCAGCCAACCTCCACTACGGCGAGGAGCCGGTGCTGGTGGGCAGCGGCGGTTCGGGGACGATCTTCTTCACCTGCTGCAATCTCAAGTGCGTGTTCTGCCAGAACTACGACATCAGCCAGCTGGACTACGGCCGCCGGGTCGATCAAGACGAACTGGTGCGGATCATGCTCACCCTGCAGGAGCGGGGAGCTGAGAACATCAACCTGGTCACCCCGACCCACCAGGCCGCACAGATCTTCGAGTCTGTTAAGCAAGCCCGGCAGCGGGGTCTGCACCTGCCTATCGTCTACAACTGCGGGGGCTACGAGAACCCCGAGTTCCTTCGCGAGCTGGACGGACTGGTTCAGATCTACATGCCCGATTTCAAGTACGGAAACGACGAAGCGGGTCAGAAGTACTCCGGGGTGAGCGGGTATTACAGCTGGTGCCGGAAGGCGCTCCTGGAGATGCACCGCCAGGTCGGGGACCTGCAGACCGATCACCGGGGAGTGGCCACCAGGGGCCTTCTGGTGCGCCACCTGGTCCTTCCCGACCGCATCGCCGACTCGCAGAAGGCGATCGATTTCCTGGCAACCTCGGTTTCTCGAGCCACCTATCTCAACATCATGGATCAGTACCACCCGGCTTTCCACGCCTCCGAACACGACGGATTGCACCGTCGGGTGTTCCGCCGGGAGGTCGAGGAGGTTGTAGATTATGCCCGGGAACAAGGGATGAAACGACTGCTGGTGTAGAAGCCAGTCGGACAAGTTTTTGATACGGCGACTTGACAGCGTACACTTTCACCTATAAGAATTCTGTAACACTACAATACAAAGGAGGCAGAAAATGCTTCGAGGTAAAAAGCTATTCCTATTACTTATCGTGGTAGGCCTACTCATCTCCTCCATCCTGTGGGCTGGGGGAAAAACGGAAGGCAAAGCCGTCAAGATCGGTGCTTTGGTTCCTCTGACCGGGGCTCTTTCCGAGTTCGGTCAGGGTTTCAGGCTCGCCGGCGACCTTGCCGCTGAGCAGCTGGCAGAAGCCGGCTTCCCGATCGACATCAGGTACGGAGACACCGAGACCTCGGCCATCCCGGGGGTGGAAGCGGCCCGAACTTTGGTGAACATCGAGAGAGTCGTGGCACTGGTCGGCGCGGCATCCAGCGGGGTTACTATTCCCGTTGCGGAATCCGTTGCGATTCCCAACCAGATCCCGCAAATTTCCAATGCCTCGACCTCGCCGCTGATCACCTATCTGCCCGCAGATCAAGGTAAGGACTTCCTCTTCCGCACCACAGCATCCGACGCCCTGCAGGGGGTCGTGCTCGGCCAGGGCGCTGCGGACGCCGGTTTCAAGAGAGCCGCCGTCTTCTACATCAACAATCCCTACGGCCAGGGCCTTCTGGATGAGTTCACCAAGGCCTTCGAAGCCGCCGGAGGTAAAGTAGTCGCTTCTGTTCCGCACGACCAAAAGCCTGCACCCACCTATGTATCTGAGCTTCGTCAGGTTATGCAGTCCAAACCGGACGTTATGCTGGCTCTCGGGTACCCCGGCCAGGCCACCGTGTATCTCAAGGAGTTCTTCGAAGCCGGCTACCAAAAAAACACCTTCCTGCTGTTCTGCGACGGCACGAAATCCGTGGAGATGCCCGAGGCTCTCGGCCCTAAAAATCTGGCCGGCTATTTCGGGACCGCCGCAGGCAGCGTTTCCGGAGATTCTCTGGCGAACTTTCAGCGGGACTACACAGCCAAACACGGCGAGTTGCCGCCTCTGCCCTACATGGACAGCTTCTACGACGCGATCGTGGTCGCCGGCCTAGCGGCCGCCGCTGCTCAGTATTCGGGAAAACCCGTCAACGGCCCCAATGTGCGGGATATGCTCCGCAAGGTATCCAACCCGCCGGGAGAGGTCGTCGTTGCCGGCGTGGCGGGCTTCAAGAAAGCCCTCGAAGCGCTCAAGGCGGGCAAGGACATCAACTACGAAGGTGTCGCAGGCTCCCAGGACTTCGATGAGAACGGTGATGTCATCACCCCGATCGAGGTCTGGCAGTTCATCGAAGAGCCACCCTACATCGAGACGGTTCGCTTCGAGACTCCGTAAATCACGCTGCGGGCTTGAAAGCCAGATCAGCAAAGCCGGTGCCCTATGCGGGTAACCGGCTTTTTCTATTGCGACTACAGACGAAGATCTTGTCTTTGGCGAGATTTTCAGGTGAAAGAGGAGATCGCAATCTTCCTTTCATACCAGAAACTCGAACGACTCAACCCCGAACGCGCCGCCTGCTCGCCTGCGGTGAGCTCAGTCTACTGTGACGATCTTGTCCTCCGATACCTCGTTCACGTAGATGTTCTCATAGCGTCCCGAGGCCACGACCTTGTGCATATGGGGCCGGTAGGTAGCGGCAAAGAAGAAGAGGATGTCGCTCATATCGGCGTAGGAGGAGATGACCGTGTAGCGATAGAAGCAGTCGTTCTTTTCCAGGATTTCCTTCTTGGTCTTGTCCTCTTCCAGCTCCGGATCCGTTTCTTTCCTCAGGCGGGCTCGCAAGCCCCCGTACCAGGCCTTGGCAATGTGAAAGAGGTTCAGCTGCTTGTGCTCGTCCTGATAGTACAGCTCGAATATACCGGAGACAGACGGGACTTTCTTGATGATCTCATATCGATCCGCTTTCTGCAGTCGGGACCAGAACACCGTGTAGTAGACATCCGGCGCTTCAACGAGCTTGGTTACCTTTGGCTCCAAGATTCCTCCCCAGGCGAGCGGACAAGAATCAACGTGGATCAGACGAGAACGAGTTGACTATGGGAACCCCGGTTGAAATGGGTTTCTCGAGTTTACAGCCCCTATTTGCACATCTTGCGGGCCGTCGTCTCCAGGCCGGAACGATAGGCAGGCCAGGAGTAATTCCCCTTCACCACAGCCAGGGACTCCGCCTTGGCCTTCATCTTGTCCCAACAGGACCTGCAGACGTCGTTGCCCAGTACGTTGAAGAAATTCCGATCCAAAGACGGACTCTCTATCTTTTTACCACAAGAATTACAGACGATCGTAATCATGTAGGAAACCTCCTCCTGCTGTTATTAATGTGTACCATGGCGCCCGTATTTTCAAGCAATTTTTTTTCTTTTGTGCGTCCTTGATTCCTGCTTCTGAAAACTAGAAACGCGAAACCTGCCGCTCCTCGCCGATGATGCCCCTGGGACGGGCTGAGGTGAATACCACAAGCAGGACGCCGATGATCACGTAGCGAATGTAGGGCGCCCGAGTTGCGAAGCTCGGAGGCACCACCTTCAAAATCAAGAATGTGGTCCAGGACCAGAGGGCCCAGACGATGAAGGCGCCCAGGATCGCCCCCCTGTTGTTTCCCGTGCCGCCGACGGTGAGCATGGTCCAGATGATGAAGGTGCCGAACAGAGGCTCGAACACGCTGGGTTGAATCGCCGCTGAGTAGTGGGCGTACAAAGCCCCGCCGATGCCCATGATCATGGCGCCTAGGACCAGGGACTGGAGTTTGAAGAAAAACACGTTCTTTCCATCCGCCGCGGCCATGACCTCGTCCTCACGGATCGCCCGCAGGACACGGCCCCAGGGTGAGCGGATGCCCCGCTCCAGGGCGAAGTATATCAGCAACAGAAATATGACAACGATCAGTAGGTATACGTAATTGTAGTAGGCAGGAGGGATCACATTGCCTAGCGGTCTCTTGAGACCGATCAGCCCTTGCGACCCATTGGCCAGCCAGCGCTCATTGTTGAAGAAGATCCGGATCGTCTCGGCAACCCCGATGGCGGAAATCGCCAGGTACGCTTCGCTGAGCCGAAGGGTCAGCAGCCCGATCAAGACGGCGACTATGCCGGCGAACAAAGCGGCAAACAGCACGCCCAGCAGGAAAGGCATGTTGAACCCGAAGGCCTGCCTCACGTAGGTGGCCAAAGCCCCGGTGGGCATCCTGGAGGTGAACAAAGCCGAAGTGTAGGCACCCACGGCGAAGAACCCGGCAACACCGAAGTTCAGCAGCCCCGTGTAGCCCCAGTGCACGTTCAGGCCCATGCTGAAGATAGCGTAGATCGAAGCCATGATGGCAAAAGATGCGAGAAAATCGAGCATTCCCATTATGCGGACCTCCTTCCGAAAATTCCCTTGGGTCTGAAGATCAGCACCAGGATCATGATGATGAAGGCCACAGCGGGCTTGTAGGTCGGGACCAGGAACAGGGTCGACACCTGCTGGGCCAGCCCCATCACCAAACCGCCAGCCAACGCTCCGGTAATGCTGCCCTTGCCCCCCAGGATGACCGCGGCAAACAGGGGCAGCAGGAAAATCCAGCCCATCTCCGGCCGCAGCTGGGTTTCGATGCCGTAGAGGATCCCGGCTACCGCAACCAGCAGCCCGGCCAGCCCCCAGGCCCAGATCAGCATCCGTTCCACGTTTATCCCCGACACCCGGGCCAGATTGGGATTGTCCGCCAACGCTCTCAGCGCCTTTCCGGTCTTGGTCCGTCCCAGAAACAGGTACACTGCGGCAACGGATCCCCAGGCTACGATCATGATGAAAATCTCATCGATCCGCAGCTTGATACCGGCCGGCAGAAATACCATTCCCCGCAGACCCTCGGAGTAGAAGTGGAAATCCGCACCCCAGATGATGTAGATGAACCCGCGCAGCGCCCAGGCCACCCCTATCGAAGCGATGAAGGCGGTGATGAAGTGGGCTCCGGTCCGGCGCATCCGCTTGTACACCAGCCTGTCCACCAGCACGGCCAGGCCGATCGAAACGATGATGGCGGGAATGAAGGAGAGCAGCAATCCCCAGCTGAAGGAAAAGGGACCAACCGGGTTGCTCAGAGGGCCGATGCGAGAAAGCAGTCCGCTGAACAACAGTGCCAGATAAGCCCCCACTGTTATTTGATCGCCGTGGGCACAGTTGAACAGATCGGTGATTCCCCAGATCAGGGTCAGACCCACGCTGCCCAGGGCGATGATGCTTCCAAGTACGATTCCGTATACGATAAGCTCAACCATGTTACCTCCCCAAGTAGACTCTGCCGATTTCTTCGTCGTTCATCAGTTCCTGGGCCGTGCCCTCGGCCTTCTTCTCCCCGCCTTCGAGGATATAGGCGCTGTCGGCGCAGCTGAGGGCTTGAGCGTTCTGCTCCACCAGGAATACGGTCACCCCCTGCTTGTTCAGAGCCTGGATTCTCTCGAATATCTGCTCCACCAGAAACGGGGCCAGGCCGGTGGAAGGTTCATCGAGGAGAAGCATCTCCGGGTTCAGCATCAGGGCCCGGCCGATGGCCAGCATCTGTCTCATGCCGCCGCTCAGGTCCCCTGCCCTGCTCGTGCGCCGGCCGGTGAGGTCCGGGAAAAATTCGAATACCTCCTCCATGCGCTGCCGGAAATCGTCCTCCCGAGTGAAGGCGCCCATCTCCAGGTTCTCCTGAACCGTGAGGGCGGCAAAGATATTTTCCTCCTGGGGAACGTAGCTCATGCCGAGGCGGGCGACCTTCTCCGGCTGCAATCCGGTGATATCCTCGCCGTTGTAGAAGATTTTGCCTTCCTTGGGCGACAGTACCCCGAATATCGTTCTCAGGACCGTGGTCTTTCCCGCTCCGTTGGGGCCCAGAAGGGTCACGATTTTTCCCTCCTCCACCTCGAGGGACAGCTGATGCAGGACGTCCATGCTGCCGTATCCGGAGACCACATTTTCTATTCGTAATTTGCTCATGCCAGCGTTCCTCCCAGATAGACCTCCAGCACCCGTTTGTCGTTGCGAACCTGCTCCGGCGTGCCCTCGGTGAGCAGCTTTCCCCGATCCAACACGACAATCGGATCGCAGATGTCCATGACCAGCTCCATCTCGTGGCCGATCAGCAGCACGGTTATACCCTGCTCCTGCGCGAGCTGACGTATGCGGCTTGCCAGGGTCCGGCGCTCGGAAGGATTCACACCAGCCCCGGGTTCGTCGAACATGATCATGGTGGGGGAGGCCATCATGGTGCGGGCCAGCTCGAGCAGCCGTTTCTGCCCCCCCGAAAGATTACCGGCGTACTCATCCTTGAGGTGCAGAAGGTTGACCGATTCGAGGCTCTCGAGAGCCTTGTCCCGCAGTTCCACCTCCTGTTTTCGCACGGCTTTCTGCAAAAACCAGCTCTTCAGCAGGTTTTCCCCCTGCTGACCCGGCGGCACGAGCATGACGTTTTCCAGAACCGTCATCAGCTTCAGCTCCCGGCTGATCTGGAAGGTTCGGCACAGTCCCTTGTGGAAGGTCTGATGAAGGGACAGCCCGTCTATCCGCTCTCCCCGGAAGAGTATCTCCCCTTGATCGGGCTTGTAGAACCCGGAGATCAGGTTGAAGAGTGTCGTTTTCCCGGCTCCGTTCGGACCGATCAAACCGGTGATGCCGTTCGCAGCCACGTCGAAACTGACCCCGTCAACCGCTTTGATCCCGCCGAAGTACCTACGTACATTTCGGAGCGACAGAATTGGATCATTATTCGAGTTCAAAGGTTCCTCTCCTCGTGTCGTTATATCGTGTGAGACTGACAGCGAATTATATCGTCCGGGTGGTGACGGGTCAAGAAAAAATAATGAACCGGATACGACTCAGTCTTGTTTGCGACGTCGGGATTTCACGAAGCGGGCAAAATCGTTGATGTTGCGTACTACGATTTTTTCGGGAAACAGCTCGACCCGGCGCTGGTTGATGAAGTGATTGATCACCTGACGGCATTTCTCGGGAGAGATTCCCGCCCAGTGCGCCACGTCGTCCACCGTAGTGTTGAACTGCATCGTCTCCACCTCGGTGGTGTCCACCGGCTCGTGCTCGGCCAGCATCAGAAACACATCGGCGACTTTGGCTTCCACGTCATCCAGGGTCAGGATCTGGAACTTCCTCTTCTGGTCGTGGATTCTCATGGCGAACAGCTTGAGAAGAGTGAGTGCCACCTGGGGATTGCCCTGCATGAGTATATCGAAGTTCTCCTGGTTGAACTCCAGGGCCGTTACCTGATCCATGGCGATCGCGGTTGCCGAGCGGGGTGCCTCTTCCAGGATCGCCATCTCTCCGAATATCTCCCCGGGATTGAGGATGGCGATCGTCTTTTCGAGATCCCCAAAGATCTTTACGATCTGGACCCTGCCGACCTGTATGAGATAGAAATTGTCTCCCGGTTCGTATTCGCTGAAGATTACATCCCCCGCCTGAAAGGTTTTACGGAATCGTTTGAAAGCGCCCGCTGAACCGTTCACTGTCCACCTCCACCGAGATCCCGTAGCGCTTTCCTGACCTTGCGGCTTACCGCGTCCTCATCCTCTGTCAGGGAAAGGATCTTGTTGTAGAAACCCTTTGCCTTTTCCGCATCCCCCTTATCCGCGTAGCAGTTACCGACGTAGTACAGGGCTTCCCGGAGATCCGGATGTTTCGGATATTTCTGGATCATCGAGCTGAAAGCCTGGATCGAGGCGTCGTGCTGCTTGAGATAGTACAGGGAGCGTCCCATCTCGTATTGGCTCTTGGCTGTATACTCAGCGTCCTGGTTTTCCGCCACGATCTTGCGGAACTGTACCAGCGCTTCCTGGTACTTCTGCTGGCTGAGAAGGCTGACGGCATTGTAGAACTGTTTGGCAACCTCGGACATCTCCTGGGTCTGCCGGTCTTCGTTGGGCTTGGGTACTGCTTGAGCCGCACCCTCCTCACCCGGTACGACCGACGGCCCCTTGCCCTGCCCATACTTCTGCAGGTACTGCTCTGCGATCTGGATCTTCTGGTTCACATCCGAGGCGTAGCGCCCCGAGGGGTAGTAGGTCAAATAGCGCTGGTACACGTAGAGGGCCTGGGAATATCTCTTGTTCTTCAGATAGTACTCCCCGATTCGATACAGACCCTCCTCCGGCTTGATCTGTTCTTCGCTGAAGATTAGGTTCTGGACCTGCTTGTGGATTCTCCTGAGCATGTTGGAGTAGATCCGGAGCATCTTGATGATGATCCGCGTGTTCTGCAGGGCCAACTGCTCGAACTCCGGCACCGTAAAGGCCACCGCTACCGAATCGGTCAAAACCTGGGCGGTCTCCTCCCGGGCGTAGCGTCCCAGGGCGGAGCGAACGCCGAAGAACTCCCCCGTCTTGATGAGGTCGTGGATCTCCTGGCCGGTCTCGATGTCCGTGTAATTGAGGCTTACCTGGCCCGTCTTGAGGATGAAGATCTTGTCGCTGATATCCCCTTTGAAAAAAATGATCGAGTTCGCTTTGTACTGCATGGCCTTGGGAGACACGGGGTTTCAATCCTCCACTAAAAGACTACCCACCAAAGGGCAAATAATCAAGAACCTTCTTGAAGCCCACCGCCCGCCGGACACGCTCCAACAATCCGGCCGGATCTCCTTTGACGCACATCCGTCTTCCGTTTACCTCGACCGTCGAGTAGTCGCAATCCCTGCGGCGGAACAGCTCTTCATATTTTTCTTCCCCATAAATGGGGGTTCCCTCCTGGATCATTAACTCGATATCTTCCATCCGCGCCGATACCAGAGCTTCGTAGGGATCGACTTCCCGGGGCCGTATAAACAGCAGGTCCGCGTACTTGCCCTCTTCAACGCTTCCGATCTTGTCCTCCATCCAGAAGGCTTTGGCCGGATGGGTGGTCACCATATCCACCAGGGTTTTCGCATCCAGCCGCTCACCGTACATGCGCTTGTATATATAACGGGCAAAACGGATCTCCTCCAGCAGATTCACCGAACCGGTGGCCGTGGAGTCGGTCCCGATACAGACGTTCACCCCTTCTTCGATCATCTTGCGAATCTTGCAGGTGACATTGAACATGAATACATTCGAAGCCGGACACCAGGCAACGCTGGCCCCTGCAGCCCGGACCTTGCGGATATCAGAATCGCTGAACCCGATGCAGTGGATGAATACGTCGTGATCATCCAGACAGTTCAACCTCTCCAGTATTTCCACTCCGGATTGGGATTCCTCATCGAACCCCTCCTCCAGGTGGGTGATAAACGGGTGTCCCCGTTCTACAGCCCTGCGGTGCTCGATCTCGATACCGTCACCCCAGTTCAGATCGAAGGAGGAGCACTCGTGGGCCAGGGTATAGTTGTTGACCACCCTTATCGGCAGAAGCGGGATCAACGGTTCATTGAACTCGTGGGGGAAGTGGTCGTTCACCGTGGCCACACCGGAAAACAGGTTCTTGTATGCCGACAGGAGGTACATCTGATCGACGGAGATGTTTGCTCTTTCCACCAATACCGGTGAGTTGCGCAGGTCCCTTTCCCAATAGGACCAGTTCAGATAGAAATCGCCATTCTGCGGTCCGATGCGGGGCAGATAGTTACCCCGCAGGTGATCGTGAATATTGATCAGAGCCGGATAGCAGTAGGTTCCGGAATCCAGCTCAATATTGACCTTGGAGGCATCCGTCAATGATTTAATGCGGTTCTTTTCAACTTTGACTCTACCATCGCGGATGATTCGGTCGGGCGTTACGATTGTCGACCCGCTCAACGAATAGGTAGCCAGCATCTCGAGATTCCTTTCTTTGCTTTATTATCGCCAACCTCCGGGTTATCATTCAGGAATTATTTATTGAAATAGACGGCAAAATATGATAAAGCAAATAGGGTAGCGGCTGGTCTACAACCGGGACGATGCAGATGCATCCTCGAGGCCGGCTCCGACCTCCATTCGCCATGATCGCCAGACTTGGGAAAAACGTCAGCGAAGCCTTCGGCAACTTTCTCTACGCCACCGGATTTCTGTACAACCTGGTCAAAGAGTCCGTCCTTTTCCTGAGGCGCCGGCAGGTGGGGTTCAGGGTATTGGTGATGCAGCTGCTCTTCACGGCCGTGGAAGCCATGGGAATCATCGCCCTGATCTCCTTAGCCCTGGGTGCGGTTATCGTGGTGCAGGGGATTTCTATCCTGCCGAAGTTCGGCCAGGGCAAACTCATCTACACGATCCTCCTGATCGTGATAACCCGGGAGCTCGGCCCCCTGTTGACCGCCTTCGTCATCATAGCCCGTTCCGGTACCGCCATCGCCACCGAATTGGGCAACATGGTGATTTCCCACGAGATCGAGGCCTATGTTTCGGTAGGCATCAATCCGATCTCCTATCTGGCGGTACCTCGTTTTCTGGGAGTCACCCTCTCCATGGTCCTGCTCACGATCTATTTCAATTTCTTCGGCCTGTTCGGATCGTACGTGGTCACTCAGTTCATCACGCCCATCCAGCTGCACGATTACTTCCAGAACCTCCTCGGGGCGATGTCCGTTGCCGACATTGCCTCTTCTTTGATCAAAGCCCTGGTGTTCGGAATACTCATCTCCTTCACAGCCATCTACCAGGGATTCAAGGTGCGGGCTTCTTCTACGGAGATTCCCCAGGTAGCAATCAAGGCGGTGGGTCAGGGATTCGTCCTCTGCATTCTAGCCGATGCGGTGATAACCCTGATCTACTACGTGTAAAGGTAAGATTGATGGATTCCGTGATCGAACTTCAGTCCGTAACGGTCCACTCCAAGGAGCACATCAGCCTGGACGAGGTAAGCGTGGCCTTTCCCGCTAACAAGAGCACGGTGATCATGGGCCCCTCGGGAAGCGGGAAGAGCATGCTGCTGAAGGTGGCGGCGGCCATCATCCCTCCCGACAACGGAAGGGTTCTCATACACGGCAGAAACCTTCAGCGTCTCGGCCAGAAGGATCTGCTGGAGTTCCGCCGTTGCAGCGGATTCATGTTTCAGGATGCGGCGCTGTGGGAAAACAAAACGATCTTCGAAAACCTGGCCCTGCCGATCCAGCTGCACTATCCCCGTCGAAGCAGAGAAGAGATCGAAGGGAGGATCCGGGAACTCCTGCAACAGATGAATCTCCTGGATTCCCTGGACCTGAGACCGGTCGCCCTGTCCGAGGGCGAACAGAAGATCGTCTCTTTCCTGCGGGCCATTGTCCTGGATCCGGATATTCTCTTCCTCGACGAGCCCACCACGTCGATCGACCACCAACTCCTGGAAAAAATGCTGCGCTTTATCAAGACACTGAACGAGAGGGGCTGCACGATCATCGCCGTTACTCACGACGCCCATCTCACCGCCATGATCGCCAACTACCTGGTTATCCTCAAAGACGGCCGGGTTCTGGAGGCTGCGGGAACCGCGGTAGTCCGCAGGAGCGCAAGTCGCGAGGTGATCGAAATTCTGTCCCAGGTCTTGAGTGAAGCCGCCGCCTATGATACGGATATACTCGATCTTCTCGAGGAATAGGCTCTATAAGGATGTATTGGGAAAAAGACGTCGAAACCATGGATCGATCCGCCCTTGCTGTTCTCCAGCTCAGGCGATTGAATGAGACTCTGAAACAGGCTGGGCGCTCAGCCTTCTACGGGAAACGTTTCGCCGCTGGTGCCGACACCCCGGCCCAGGCCGGCGCAGCCGCCGGTATGCCGGCCCAGGCCGGCGGAAAGCCCGCGGTCGCCTCGGTCGAGCTTTCCGACCTGGAACAGCTCAGGGAGCTTCCCTTCACTAAAAAGGATGATCTGAGAAACGCCTTCCCCTACGGGTTCCTGACGGTGGACCTGGAAAAGGTCATCCGACTGCACTCCTCTTCCGGCACCACGGGCAATCCGACAGTGGTTTTCCACACCCCCGACGACATCGACCACTGGGGAAACCTGATAGCCCGCTGCATGTACACGACCGGCGTTCGCAAACAGGACGTGTTTCAGAATATGATGGGATACGGCCTGTTCACCGGAGGTTTGGGCTTCCACTACGGCGCGGAAAAGCTGGGGGTAATGACCATCCCGATCGGACCGGGCAACAGCAGGCGGCAGATCTGGTTTTTAAAACACCTGAAGACAACAGTCATCCATATCCTGCCCAGCTATGCCCTGCGCCTTTACAGCTTTTTCGAAGAGATGGAGCTGGATCCCAGGGAGGACCTGCACCTGCGCATCGCCTTTATCGGAGCCGAGCCGCACAGCGAAGAGATCCGAAAAAAAATCGAAGAACTGTACGGTATCAAAGTGTACAATTCCTACGGACTGTCCGAGATGTGCGGACCCGGGGTAGCCTTCGAGTGTGAATGTCAGGAGGGGCTGCATATCTGGGAAGACCATTTCTACCCGGAGATCATCGATCCGGCAAGCGGGAGGGTTCTGCCGGATGGAGAACGGGGGGAGCTGGTGTTGACCACCCTTACCCGCGAGGCCATGCCCCTGATCCGCTACCGGACCCGAGACCTGACCCGTTTTCTCCCGGGGGAGTGTCCCTGCGGCCGGACCCACCGCAGGATCGACCGCATCACCGGCAGAAGCGACGACATGCTGATCATAAACGGAGTGAATATCTTCCCGATCCAGATCGAAAAAACCCTGATGGCCATCCCCGAGATCGGCCACAACTACCTGATAGAGATCCACAAAGAGAACTTCATGGACAAGCTCTCGGTAAAAGTGGAGATCAGTGAAGAGGTATTTCACGGCACACTGGCGGAACTGGAGAAACTGCAGAGCAAGGCCGCCGCGGCGCTTCGGGCGGAGCTGGGGGTCACCCCGAACGTGAAGCTGGTCGAGCCTTCGAGTTTGCCCGTGTCCGAGGGCAAAGCCAGGCGGGTATACGACTACCGCGGCGGTGAAGAAGGGGGGCTTTGATATGGGTGTTCAACTCTCCGTATTTCTCGAGAACAAGCCGGGGAAACTGGAGACCATTACCAAGATCCTCTCCGATGCCGGTATCAACATCCGAGGCATCTCCATGGCCAGCGAAGGGGAGTTCGGCGTTCTAAAAGTATTGGTGAATGACCCCGGCAAGGCGCACGAAGTGCTGAAGAAACAGCATTTCACCGTATCCGAGCGAAACGTGGTGGTGGCGATCGTGGATGATCGCCCCGGCGCGCTTCATGATCTGCTGCTGACCCTCTGTTCCGAGGATATCAACATCGAAGACTGCTACGGGATCGTGCTCGAGGAGGGCGGCAATGCGGCCATCGTGCTGGATATCGAGGCCTATCCCCAGGCGGAGAAGGTGCTTGCCGGCAGGGGCACACGGCTGCTTTCCGACAGCGAGCTGTACTCGCTGTGAAGCCTGCCTCTTTAGCCGATCATCCGCGGCGTCGGCTGTTCGCCACGATCACCCGGGCTCATCACCGCACTGTTCAGATCTTGCGGTTGTCGATCACCCGGCGGGACTTGGCTCCGCCGTCTCTCAACAGCGAGCGAGGTTCGACCAGGGTGACCTTGGCATCCACGCCCAGAACCACCTCGATCTTGCGGGTGATCGTATCCCGCAGCCGCTCGAGATTCTTCATTTCGTCGAAGGCGGGATAGCTCTCCGAGATCTCCACCTGCACCTCTATGGTATCGTTGCCCTCCTGCCTGTCCAGGAGTATCCGGTAGTGAGGGGCCGTGCCTTCCGCCTCCAGCAGGATCTCCTCGATTTGAGAGGGAAACACCTTCTGACCTTTGATGAAGATCAGATCGTCGGTTCTTCCGGTGACCCGGCGCATCCGGCGGGTCGTCCGCCCGCAGGCGCAGGGCTCTTCGATTAAAGAGCTGATGTCCCCCGTGCGATAGCGAATCAGCGGGAAACCCTCCTTGGTTATCGTCGTGAACACCAGCTCCCCTTCCCTGCCGGCAGGCAAAGGTGCCTTGGTCTTGGGGTCGATCACCTCTACCACAAAGTGGTCCTCATTGATGTGCAGTCCGTTCTTGAGCTGGCACTCCCCGGCCACTCCGGGACCGATCACTTCTGTCAGCCCGTAGTTGTCCAGTGCTGCAATGTGCAACCCCTCCTCGAGCTGGCCGCGGAGATTCTCACCCCACGGTTCGGCGCCGAACAGCCCTACTTTCAGATTCAGGCTTTCGGCATGGATCTGCAGGTCCCTCAGGGTCGAGGCGATGTTGACCGCGTAGCTGGGAGCGCAGATCAGTACCGTGGTCTTGAAGTCCTTCATGATCATGATCTGTTTCTCCGGAGGTGAGGTCGAGGAGGGGATCACGGAAGCGCCGATCTGCTCCGCCCCCTGATGGAATCCGAATCCCCCTGTAAACAGATTGAAGGGAAAGGCGATCTGTACCACGTCATGTTCATCCACTCCGGCGGCGGCCAGCAGACGCGCGGTACAGGAGGTCCAGTGGCGCAGATCGTTTTTTGTGTAGCCCACGATGATGGGTTTCCCTGTGGTTCCGGAGGTCGAGTGGATGCGCAGGATGTCCCGCAGCGGAACGGCGAACATGTCATAGGGATAGCTCTTGCGCAGGTCCTCCTTGGTGGTAAAAGGCAGCTCGGCCAGGTCCTGGATGCTCTTGATCGATTCGATATTCACTCCGTGGGAATCGAAGCTGCTCTTGTAGAACGACACGTATCGATACACCCGATAGAGGGTCGACTGGAGCCTCTCCACCTGGAGCTGTTCCAACTCATCCCGCGGCAGGGTTTCGAATTCATTTTCAAGTATCATTTTCTCACTTACTCCTCGATCCTCTTGTAGTCCTTTCCCAGGTAGGCTCTCTGCACATCATGGTTGTCAAGCAGCTCCCGGGATGTTCCGGAAAGTACGATCTGCCCGGTTTCCAGCACATAGCCCCGGTCGGCGATACCCAGAGAGGCACGGGCGTTTTGTTCCACAAGAAGGACGGTCTTGTCCAGCTTGGGCAGGGCGGCGATCGTCGTGAATATCTTCTCCACGATCAGCGGGGCCAGCCCCATCGATGGTTCGTCCATCATGATCAGCCTCGGACCGGTCATCAATGCCCGGCCTATGGCCACCATCTGCTGTTCTCCTCCGGACAGCGTTCCGGCCAGCTGATCCTGCCGTTCGTGCAGAACGGGAAAAAGCTCGTAGATCTCATCCAACCGCTGCTTGACCTCCCGGTGTTTCCCGGTCCTGGCAATCAGGTACGCCCCCAAGGTAAGGTTGTCCTTTATGGAGAGGGTACCGAACAACTGCCGTCCCTCCGGCACGAGCACGCAGCCCCTGCAGACTATCTCCTCCATGTCGGCGGAGCCGATGCTCCTGTCCTCGAAGTGGACGGTGCCGGCCCGGGCTTTGAGGATCCCTGAAACCGTCTTGAGCAGGGTCGTCTTCCCGGCTCCGTTGGCCCCGATGATGATAACGATCTCTCCCGGGGAAACGTGGAGGGAGATCCCTTTGAGGACCCTCAGCTTCCCGTACCCGGACTCGAGGTTGCGTATCTTAAGCATGATCGCCCCCCAGGTAGATGCGGATCACCTCGGGGTCCCGCTGAATTGCCGCCGGCTCGCCCTCGGCGACCTTTCTGCCGTAGTTGAGAACCACGATCTCATCGGAGATATCCATTACCAGGGACATGTCGTGCTCGACCAGGAGGACCGTAATGCCCCACCCGCGAATCTTGAGCACAAGGTCGGCCATCTCCCTGGTCTCGTAGATGTTCAGACCCGCCGCCGGTTCATCCAGCAGCAAGAGGGACGGTTCGGTAGCCAACGCTCGGGCGATCTCCAACAGTCGCTGCCTGCCGAAAGGCAGATTCGAGGCCAGCTCCGCTGCCGCGTCGGCCAGGCCCAGGACATCCAGGAGCTCCATGGAGCGTTCCCGGATCTCCCGCTCCTCCCTCCAGGACCAGGGAAGGCTCAGCACTCCGGAGAAGAAACCGGCTCGGGTTCGGGTATGGCGGCCGACCATTACGTTCTCCAGAACGGTCATGCGGGAGAAAAGCTTGGTTGTCTGAAAGGTACGGCTGAGACCCAACGCGGCGATCCTGTGGGGCTGAAAGCCGGTAATCTCCCGTCCTTTCTGCAGAATGCTTCCCGAATCGCAGGGAAGCATTCCGGAGATCAGGTTGAACAACGTGGTCTTGCCCGCCCCGTTCGGCCCGATCACTGATTTGATCGAACCCGCCCGTACCGTAAAAGAAACATCGTTGACCGCTTTCAATCCGCCGAAGGAACGGCTGAGATCTCTGATCTCCAGCAGGAAATCAGCCATCTTCAGCGCCTCGAGACCTCGAACTCCGCAACGCAGCCGCTGCTTTTTCCCGGAGGACCGCCAGATTTCGCAAGCCCGGCGCCCGCAGGAGTCCATCGGGAAAGAACAGCATGATCACCAGCAGGATAGCGGCAAATACCGCGTCGTCATAGCTTCCGAAGTATCCGCGCAGGGAAAGGAAGTTCAACAGTATGCTCATCAGCAAAGCGCCCCAGAGGTTGTCCATGCCGCCTACCGCCACGATAGCCACGTAGCGGACGGACTTCATCGTAGTAACCTCGGAGGGCCCGATAGAGCCGTTGTAGTGGGTAAGAAAGATGCCACCCACCGCTGCGTAAACCGCGCTCAACACGAAAGTGCCGAGTTTGTAGCGGGCCGTGTCGATTCCCATGGCCTGGGCTGCGGTCTCGCTGCCGTGGATCGAACGCAGCGCCCGACCGACCCGGGACTGGATGAGGTTCATGGCCAGCAGCATCCCCAGCAGCACCAGCACCCAGGCGATGTAGTAGTTGGAAATGCGCTTGGACAGGGCTCCGCTGACCTCCAGACCGAAAAGGGGGAATCCGGGAACCCCGGTGATCCCGTCCGCCTCCCCCAGGAACCCGGTGCCCAGCACGATCCTGTAGATGATCAATCCGAAACCCAGAGTGGCCATTGCCAGATAGTGACCGCGCAGGCGGATCACGGGCACACCGATGATCAGGGCTATGGCTGCTGTTATGAGCAGGGCGGCGATGCAGGCCAGCCACGGCGAGAAGGACAGGAGAGTATTGCCATACAAATCCTGGCGTTCCAAGACCATACCCAGACGCTCCAGGACCTCCACCGCCGAAGAATCGGCATAGGGCATGAGATTCACCGTCGTCAGCACGGCCGATGTGTAGCCCCCGATGGCGAAGAATCCGGCATGGCCGAGAGAGATCTGACCGGCGTAGCCCATCAGAAGGCAGAGGCCGACGACCACCAGGGAGTAGTAGGCGGACATTGTCAACTGGGTCAGATAGTAGTTGGCGCCGGTGGCCGATATGATCAGCTGGATGACGACCACCAGAAGCAGCACGGCCAGGATGGGAATATATTTGCGCAGCCGGGGGTGCATCAGAACTCCTTGAGGGCGCTGGCCTCCCGATTACCGAACAGACCGCTGGGACGAAAAAACAGGATCACCAGCAGCACCGCGATCGAGACCGCATCGATATAGGCCAGCGGCAGTACTGCAATGCTGAAGGCCTCCAGCAGTCCGAGAGCCAGTCCGGCGATCACCGCGGCAGTGCTGTTGCCGAGGCCCCCCAGGATGGCCACGGTGAATCCCTTGATGGCCATGGGCGCCCCCATGTTGTACTGCGTCTGAGTCAGAGGGGAGATGGCACAGCCTGCCAGGGCGCCGATGGCGGCGCTGAGCATGAAGGAAAAGGTCACCATCCGTCTGGCTCGGATTCCGCACAGGCGGGCGGCCGTGCGGTTGTCCGAGCAGGCTCTCATGGCTCTGCCGACCAGGGTAAGTCGAAAAAACAGATTCAGAGCCACGACGATTACAGCGCTGATCCCGAGAACCCAGAGGACCTGGGGAGAGATATAGGCACCGAGTATCTTCAAGGAGGAAATTTCCGTTCCGGTAAAATGCTGCAGGGTGCGCACCTTCTCATCCCAAATGTGGAGCATGGATTCCCGAATCAGAATCGATACTCCGATGGTGATGATGACCAGGCGCAGTACCGACGGCCCCTTCAACCAGCTGATGAAGAGGAAATCGATCAGCGCACCCACGCCCATTGTGACGATCACAGCCCCGGCGATCGCAAGGGGAAGAGGCAGGAAGGATGAAAGGCTGATGCCTATCATCCCTCCCAGAATCAGGAACTCCCCCTGGGCGAAGTTGATGATGCCCGTGGTGTTGTAGATGATGTTAAAACCGATCGCGATGATCGCATACATGCTCCCCGAAGTTATCCCGGAGAGAAAGTATTGAAAGAACTGTTCAAAACTCACGTCACGGGTCGCTAAACTGGTGGGCAAACGAACAGCTTATTGTTTAAGCAGCGTGAACTTGCCGTCCTTTACCGTCAGCATCTCGAAGGAATCCAACCCGAGGCCGTTGTGGTCGCTCGCCGAAATGTTGAAAATCCCCGCGGTACCGACCACGCCCTGGAGGCTCTCGATGGCATCCCGAACATCGTCCATCTCGACAGTGCCCGATTTCTCGATCGCTGCCTTGAGGATGATAAAGGCATCGTAAGCATGCCCCCCGAAGGTGCTCACGTCCTCGCCGTAGCGCGCCTCATACTCGCTCTTGTAGCTGATCAGCAGATCCTTCTGGGGATTATCCGCAGGCAGCACGTCGGCTACCAGCAGGCGCCCGCAGGGGAAGATGATCCCTTCAGCGGCTTCTCCAGCGGCTTCCACATACTTGATGTTGCCGAAGCCGTGGCTCTGGAACAGGGGCACCTCCATGCCCAGCTGGCGCATGTTCTTCGCGACGATCGACTGGGCGGGAACGATCGACCAGTTCACCACGGCCTCCACATCCCGGGCTTTGAGTTTGGTCAGCACACCGGTCAGGTCGGTTGCGCCGCTGTCGTAGACCTCGGCGATCGCGATCTCGATGCCGTACTCCGGGGCGTATTTCTCCAGCTGGGCCTTACCCCCGTTTCCGAAACCCGTGTTCCCCGCAACCACTCCGATCCTGGAGATCCCCATGTCCTGCATGGTCTTGAAAATCCAGATAGCCGCGTAGCTGTCCTTCTGTGGCGTCTTGAACACGTAGGAGGCGACCGGATCCACGATGGTCTCGGCCGCGGCACAGGACAGGAGGATGGTCCGCCCCTCCTGGCAGATATCCTTGATAGCCATGGATTCACCGCTGGTTGACGGTCCTATGATCGCCAGAACCTGCTCCTCTTCGATGAGCTGCTTGGCGAAAGAGATCGCCTTTTCCGCACTGGCCTGGGAATCCTTGATGATCAGCTGCACCGGATGGCCGTCGATTCCGCCGGCCGCGTTGGTCTCTTCTACCAGCATCTCCAGGGTCTTCGCCTCCGGCGCACCCAGCCAGGAAGCGCCGCCGGTTACCGCAAGGATCGCTCCCACTTTGACCGGTCCTTTGGCAGCAGCTTCGCCTGCCTCACCGCCTGCGAAAAGCGGGGAGCTCACTATCCCGACCAACAGGCAAGTAGCCAGCACCATAATTGAAGCCTTCTTCATCGCTGCACTCCTTTCATAAAATTGATTGGTCTGTATTAATATACTGACTGTATTTTGTCAATAAAGGTACGTGAATTTATACCGTCCGTCCCGTCCGGAAGGGTACGACAGTGGGACCGTCAGTCGCCCTGCCTCCTACAGCTTGCTGATGATGTCCGAGGACAGTACGCCGATCTTGTTCTTTTCCAGCACCTCGATCGCCCGGCCGGGCTGATCGATACGGAAGACCACGATCGCATTGTCCGATTTTTTTTCCACGAAGGCGTACATATATTCGATGTTGATACTATTTTCATCGAACACATCCAGGATCCGCTGCAGTCCCCCGGGCTTATCCATCACCTCGACCGCGATGACCTCGGTCTGCTGAGCCACGAAGCTGTTGTCCTTCAGCACGGCAAAGCAGCGATCGGGATCGTTGACGATCAGGCGCAAAACTCCGAAATCCGTGGTATCGGCCAGGGACAGGGCGCGGATGTTGATCTTCTCCGTGGCGATGAGCTTGGTCACCTCGGCCAGCCTGCCCTTCTTGTTCTCCAGAAATACTGAAATCTGCTTCAGCGTCATCGTAGTTCCTCCTTACATCCTCACTTCTTACAACTGCCGCTTATCGATAACCCGTTTGGCCTTTCCCTCGCTTCTGGGAATGCTCTTCGGCTCGACCAATTTGACCCGGGTGTGAATCCCCAGCGCGGAGTACAGGCCTTCACTGATATCATTTTCGAAGCGCTCCAGATTCTTGATCTCGTCGGAAAACAGCCGCTCGTTCATCTCCACCAGGACCTCCAGGATGTCCAGCTGTTCCCGGCGGTCGATCACCAGCTGGTAATGCGGCTCGACACCCTCTACGCGCAGCAGCACCTCCTCGATCTGTGAGGGAAACACATTGACACCGCGGATGATCAGCATGTCGTCGGTCCGCCCCAACAACCTGTGCATCCGCACGGCGGTGCGGCCGCAGCGGCAGGGTTCGTGGTTGAGGTAGGTGATATCCCGGGTGCGGTAGCGCAGTACAGGGGTGCCCTGCTTGGTCAGGGTCGTGATCACCAGCTCCCCCTTCTGACCGTCGGGCAGCACCTCCCCGGTTTTCGGATCGATGATCTCGGGGTAGAACAGATCCTCGCAGATATGCAGGCCGTCCTGGACCTCGCACTCCGAGGAAACCCCCGGACCGATGATCTCCGTAAGGCCGTAGATGTCCAGGGCCTTGAGATGGAGCTTGGCCTCGATCTCCTTGCGCATGCCTTCGCTCCAGGGTTCGGCTCCGAACAAACCGACCCGGAGGGTTATCTTCTTGAAATCGATCCCCTGCTCTGTTCCCGCCTCGGCCAGGTAGAGAGAGTACGAGGGGGTACAGGTAAGAACCGTGGATTTGAAGTCCTGCAGGGTCGCCAGCTGCCTGGCGGTGTTTCCGCCGGATATGGGGATGACGTTTGCCCCGATCAGCCGGGCGCCGTAATGCACACCCAACCCGCCTGTAAAAAGGCCGTATCCGTAGGCGTTGTGCACGCTGTCGGTGCGGCTGGTATCCCCCATGGCCAGGGTCCGAGCCATGGCCTCCGACCAGATCGAGATATCCTGGCGGGTGTAGGCATCTACAACGGGCTTGCCCGTTGTACCCGAAGAGGTATGGACCTCGACGATGTCGATGGGATCCACAGCCAGCAATTCAAGCGGATATACGTCCCGCATATCATCTTTGGTCAGGAAGGGCAGCTTGGTGATGTCCGAGATGTCATTGATATCGGCGGGTTTTACCCCCTTCTCTTCCATACGTTTCCTGTAAAAAGGTACCCTTCGGTAGACCCGATCCACCAACTCACAGAGCCGTTCACTCTGTATCTTGGTCAGCTTCTCCCGGTCCATCGACTCATAGTGTGGATTCCAGATCATGAGCTTCTCCTGCTTCTACGCTGCCCCTTGGGTTTTATCAGGCAGCTAATATCTCGTTATTATACTCGAAGCTTCGCGGCAGCACAACTTGACACTGCTGCTGGGGCTCAGCTAGACTAAAAAGAAATGAAATTCCGGGTTCGCTTCGCCCATCAAATCGTGGGGATTTTCGTTCTCTTGGCTATCCTGGCGGTTGCCGCGATCCTGATCCTGCTGGGCATCAACCAGCGCTGGTTCGCCAAAGACTACTTCTACTGGAGTGTATTCAAGTCCGCCGGGGGATTGAGCGTAGGGATGCCGATCCGGCTCAAGGGCTTTGAAATAGGAAAAATCAGCACCATCTCCCTGACCAAGGACAATCTCGTCGAAATCGAATTCTTCATCATGGATACCTATTACGATAAGGTCCTTCCGAACTCGGTTCTGGAGCTGTCCTCCAATCCGCTGGGCCTGGGGGGGGGCATGTTCTTCCACCCGGGCAAGGGACCGGCGCAGCCTCTGCCTGAGTTCTCTTACATACCCTCCATGGATCTGGAGGAAGGAAAACAGCTGGTGAAGAATGACCTGGTCGACCGTCCCGTCGGCGAAGACCCGATCGGAGAGGTGATCGCCAGCCTGGGTCCGGTTCTCGTGCAGCTGGACTCCACGCTCGAGTCTATCGAAGAGATGGTGCAATCCCTGAACGATTCGATCACGGGAGTCGGCCCCGGACCGCTGACCGGGGTGATCGTGGAGCTGGAAACCACGGCCGGCCAGATTAACCGCGTGCTCGACGAACTGGAGCTGGCCGCAGCCAATATCAATCGGCTCACAGAGGGCATGACCGATCCTACCGGTCTGGCCAAGAAACTGCTGGATCCGAAAGGCTCGGTGGCAACCTTGCTGGACGACGACAACCGGCTGTACGAGGAAATCGTGAAATCCGTAGAGGATCTCAACACGATTATCGATGAACTGGGACAGTTCGCAGCCTTCGTAAACACCACCCAACCACAGATATCCGGCATACTGGAGAAGGGCAAAGTTACGCTGGACCAGGGCCGAGACGTTCTGGAGGCGGTCAAGAATAATCCCCTGATCCGCGGGGGCGTTCCGCAGCGGCTCCAGCAACCCACAACCTTCCAGAGTTTCCGGGACGAGGACTTTTAAATGCGCCGCCTAGGCCTGATCGTTTGCAGCTGCTGGCTGCTGCTCTCCTGTTCCTCCGCCCCCGAGCAACCAAAGGAAAGCACGGAGAAGAAAGATCGGGCTGCGGAGTACACCGAAGCCGGAAACGGCTACTTCAACCAGGGGCAGTACACCCAGGCCCTGCAGTTCTTCAATCTGGCCTTGAACGACAACATCACCGTAGACAACGACGCGGGGATCGTGCAATCCTACAACTCGATCGGCAAAGTATACTTAGCGGCCGGATACCTAGACGAGGCGGAACAGCACTTTCGCAACGCCGCCATCCGGGCGGATATCCTGGGGGATTCGCTGTTGATCGCCCGAAGCAAGACCAATCTGGCGGAGGTCCATCTGGAGCGCAACGATTTGGCGCAGGCCGCAGCGCTGCTTGATGAAGCAAAGCTCGGGATCGAAGACGAGGACTCGGCCAAGGACCTGGCGATCATCTATCACAACATCGGCTCGGTATATAAAAAGAGTGGATCGCTGGAGCAGGCTTACGATTACTTCCAGAGAGCCCTGGAAATAAACACAGAGCTGGAGCAGTATGAGGAGATCGCCAGCAACCATTACATGATCGCCTCAATACACTCGAAACGGGGACAGTACGATGCCGCTCGGGAAAGCATCAATCTGGCTTTGAGCTTTGACAAACGGGTGGAAAACTCCATTGGAATCGCCAAAGATCTCTTCGCCAGCGGGATGATCGAGGAAAAGGCCGGCAATGATGAACAGGCGTACATGAACTTCGAAAAATCGTTTCAGGTCTATCAGGCGATGTATCTGTACAAAAGCGCGGCAGGCGTCCTGCCTTATCTGATAGCCGCCGCCGAGCGTCTGGGCAAGGATGGCGAGGCGCGCCGGTACAGAGAGCTGAAAAATCAACTCCAGGGTTCTTAGCCTTGCTGATCGTGATGCTTGCACGGGTACTCAAGGGTTTGGGGCACTCATTGCGGAAACTCGGCGCATTTGTCGTGCTGGTCGGGGTTATCGCTGCCGTATCCGCGATCATTGCGATCCCCCTGTGGTACTTCTCCAGCAACTTCGCAGTCGGCTACACGATCTTTGTGATAGCCCTGCTCGGCGCCGCTGCGCTCTACGCCCTCATCAGCAGATTCATACGACTGGGCCGGGAACCGCAAGCCATGAGATTGTATCTCAATCGGAGAATCCTGCCGATACTCAAGACAGCAGCCGTGGTTATAGCCACCGCCGCAGTGATCTATGCGATTGCACTGCTCATCAGCCGGGGCTTCACGGTTCTATCTATTGTAACGGCGGTGTTGTGGATACTGCTTCTGGGATTCCTGAGATATGCCAGGCGAGGTAAGGGATAGACTACGCATCCGGGGCACGGTTCTCGTGCTGCTGCTGCTTTGCACCGCGGCTTTCGGAGACTACCCGCAAATCCGGAATCTCAACTCTCGGGATGTGCTGTTCAAACAGCTGCAGAGCGATCTGCAGGCGTATTTTCAGGCGGAAAGCCGTCTTCCCGGACAGGATTCCACAGTGTTTCCGCCGCTTCGTTTGTTCAGCTATCAGCTGACTAAAGGGATGGATCTGCTTTCCTTGTCCGCCCGGCTCAACCTGCCCTACGACTGCATCGCAACGCTGAACGGTTTCGACAACCCGACCGCCGTCAAACCCGGTATGGTTGTCCTGATACCAAACCAGCCGGGAATCTTCGCTTGGGAGGTTCCGGCAAGTACATTCCAGGAAATCGTAGCCTCGATCAGTAAAAACACCAGAGTGGAAGCAATGCCGGTACGTCTGGAGAAGGATGGCCGCCTGATAGGCTTGAGTTTCTACCGGGGGGAGAGCTTTACCCCCATTGAGCGGGCTTACTTCCTCAATATCCTCTTTCGCTTTCCCCTGCCCTTCGGCAGACTCACCTCGGGGTATGGCATGCGGGACAACCCTTTTACGGGGGACAGCGAGTTTCACAAGGGCATCGATCTGGCGGCCCCTCACGGAACGGAAGTGTTTGCAGCCCGGGACGGTACCGTCGGGATGGTCGGGTGGGATCCGGTGATGGGCAAGATGGTCATCATCAATCATGAAGCGGGATACCAGACGATCTACGGCCACCTGGCGGAAATCTATGTCCAGTTGAACGATGCCGTGCGTTCCGGTATGATCATTGGCGCGGTTGGAACGACCGGGTACTCAACGGGACCGCATCTTCACTTCGAGATACGTCGCCGGGGATCCTCCCGTGACCCGGCTGCACTACTGCCCATACCAAAGGAAAAGGAACAATGAGAGTGCTGATCTGCATCATTCTCACAGTCTGTACGGCAGCGATATCATGGCCCGATCAGATCCGCGGCCTCGTGGTGGAGGAGGTAAGGATTCCCAGTGATGCGGCCTTCGAGCAGACCATAGAGCTGTCACTCGAGGAAGCCGCCGTGCTTTCTTTGGAAGAGGAGACCCCCTTCCTGGAGGGCATACGGGTAGAGTTGGTCCTGTCAAACGAACTCAAGGAACACTTCGACAGCTACGCCCTGGGGATCTACAAAAACCTGACGCCCCGACCGCAGGGGGACGTGCGCTTCTACAGGGGAGAGAGGGCATTCTTTCAGTATCTGCCGTACCTGAACCGAATATACATCCACATCCCTCTTGTCCAAATCCCGAGCGGGGAAGCTGTTCCAGTAGGCACCTATCGCCTGCAGAACCCTCTGGAGCGCAGCGATTTTCCTCTGCTGCTGACCATGGTTCCGCTGGCCAAGGGAATCCCGGCGGCGATCGCGGACAAGAAGTTTTATTTTTCCGTTAGACCTCTGTTGGAGAAAAAGGGTTTCGCGCACCTGGCTCTGCACTTCCCCAGGGGTTTGGAGGACGAGCCGGTCGACCTTTTCATAGACGGCGATCAGATCAGCCTTTCTCAGCAGCGGCTGGAACTGCCTTCGGGCATCCATCAGCTGCGGATCGTCTCTTCTTCGTTCAAGGAAATCAACACGAGTTTTACCGTGGAATCGGGCAAAACGAGCCAGGTGGACATCGAACTGGAGGAAACGATCACTCAGTTGTCGATCGATGCCCCTCTGGGTGCTGAACTGTTCCTGGATGGAGAAAAAATTGCCGACGGGATTGCCTTCCCCATTCCGATCAGCGAGGGAAACCATCTGGTCAGGGCCAAAATCGCCGATCACAGCGTCAGCAAGAAATTTGCCGTTCAAAAGGGAAAACACTACCATCTTTCCATAATTTTTGATATAATTATAAATGAGGATT
>CAZPPB010000041.1:0-25885 GCA_964588355.1 uncultured Spirochaetaceae bacterium
GCATGCGGGATCTCAAACAGCGTATGGCCGATATGAAGGAGAAAACCGAGTCCCAAGCGCAGTCACTGTCCGCAAAGGTCGAAGAGGGGTATCAGCTGCTGACGATCAATCTCAACGAGATGGACAAGCGGGTCAAAGGCTTCGTGAGCCAGACAAAAATTTTCGAGAGAGCTGATCAGCTCAAGGTGCAGCTGGAGGCAGGCATCGATGACATGAAACGAGATATGGAAAAACTGCAGCTGCAGAGAAAAGAAGTGGAAGAACTGTCCTCACAGGTGGGAAGCGCGAAGAAAGCAGTCGAAGATATCGGAAGCAAGCTGAAAGCTCTGCTGGCCGAGCGCGGCCGCGTAGAGGACATGGACTCGGATTTCAAGAAACTGCTCAATATCTCCAAGGAGCTCGACAGCAGGATCGAGACCGTCTATGCCAGCCAGGATGCCTTGCAGGAGATCCAGGCCAAGATACGGGAGTTGGAGAATCTCGAAAAGATCACCGAAGGTCGCTTTGAGCGTCTGGATAAGAAAAACGCAATAATCGAAGCTACCACCTCCGGTGTGGACAAGAACTTCGAAGCTCTCGATCATCTCGAGAAACAGCTGAAAGGGATTAGCAAGGATCTTCAGGGTTTCGCCGGGGCTCTAAAGGAGCTGAGAAGCCAGAGCTCGGAGCTGGCGGCGGGCCGGGAGAAATCTGAGTATGTGATCGAGAAAATAAAGGATCTCGATTCGATCCTGGGCGAGCTGGAGCAACGGATGGGGAAACTGGAAACGGCCCGGGAATGGCTGGCGAAAACGGAAACTCGATTTGAAACCGTAGGCAAGCAGGCTCAGGAGCAGGTCCGCCTGCTGGAAAGCATATTGAAGGCTGACAATAAACAGTCAAAACTGGGTGAAGGAGCGCCGCCGATGGATAAGCGGGAGACCGTGATCAAGCTTGCCCACCTGGGTTGGACACCAACAGAGATCGCCAGAACCACGAAACTCAGCCGTGGTGAGGTGGAGTTGATCATGGAGCTGGCCCCCAAGAAATAGCACTCCCTGTTGACAAACCGGCGCGAAATCGCGACCTTTTCTATGCAATTTTCTCCTTTTAGTAAGTTATGGATTTGATTCCCGACAGTCTCTTAGTAAATCTTCTCGTCCTGGCTGCGACCTTCCTGGTCATTTACAAAGCAGCTAATTTCCTGGTCGACGGGGCGGTGGGGATAGCCTATAGGCTGAACGTACCAAAAATCGTAATCGGGGTGGTTCTGGTGGGCTTCGGTACCACCGCTCCCGAGTTCACGGTATCGGTGCTGTCCGCGATCCGAGGTTTTCCTGAAATCGCTTTGGGAAACGCCGTGGGATCGGTAATCGTCGATGACACGATGGCCCTGGGGCTGGGGATCATAGCAGCTCCGATGGCCATCTGCGTGGAACGGCGCTCCCTGCGCCTGTTCGGTTTTTTCTTGATAGGAATCGACGTACTTGCCTTTGCCCTGAGCCTCAACGGGATCATCAGCCGCTGGGAGGGATTGATTCTCCTGGGCATCCTGGCACTGTACCTGGGATACGTTGTTCACACCGAGAACCGAAAACGGAAAAACGCAGCTTCGGTCAGTGAAGAGCTGCCCGCGCATATCAAGCCGGGCGGCGCCGGTCTGCAAGCCTTGCGCTTCATGATCGGTCTGGCGGGGGTGATCCTGGCCAGCGAGTTCCTGATCGACTCGGCGGTGTTTGTGGCCAAATACTTCGGGGCATCCGAAGCGGTGATCGGTCTTACTCTGGTTGCCATGGGCACATCGATTCCAGAGATCGTTACCTGCATCGTGGCCGGCCGCCGGGGTCACGGGGATCTGGCGCTCGGCGATATTATTGGAGCGGATATTCTCAATATACTCTGGATCATCGGAGCCGCCTCTGTTGCCAATCCGATCCAGGTCGAGAAGCGGGTCATATTCTTCGCCTTCCCGTGGATGCTCGGTGTCGTAGTGCTCATGCTCGCCCTTGCCCGCTGGCGCTACACCCTGCAGCGCTGGAAAGGATTCGTGCTTATCGGGATCTACCTTCTATATATAACTATCTCTATAGTAAGATTTTACGTTTTCTGATCTCCCTCACCGGCGGCCATCTTTCAAAAAAGACTTGACTGCGCGATGACCGGGTTATTATTTTTACCAGGAGCGAGTAGACAAGTCTCAGTATAAATTTGCTTGAGTCAGACATTGGTATTGAGCAGCCAATCTAACGCAGAACAGAGTAGGAGAGGATGTCCGATCAAGAAGTGAGAACGAATCACGCGGAAGCCGAAAAACCAGACAAAAAGCCGGCAAAGCAGGAAAGCAGCGACCAACCCAATCGAGCCGTATCGGAAGAGGATCTTAAGGAGCGCATCCGGCAGCTGGAACAGACGGTCAAGGAGTCGGAGGATCAGCTGCTGCGAAAAGCGGCTGAGTTCGAAAATTCCCGCAAGCGCCTGTCCCGGGAAAAAGAGGAGAGCATCAAATACGCAAACGCCGCCCTACTGGGTGACGTGGTTCCTATCATAGATGATTTCGAGAGGGCCATCCAGTCGGCAGCCGAATCGAAAGATTTTGATGCATTCCATACGGGTGTATCGATGATCGAAAAGCAGATGGTCAGTATGCTGGAGCGCAATTGGGGGTTGAAGCGCTTTTCGGCCAACGGAGAGCCCTTCGATCCGGAGAAGCACGAAGCGATCGCCGTAGAGGAAACAGATGAGCATGACAGCGAGATCGTGCTCGAGGACTATCAGAAAGGCTATCTTCTCCACGACAGGGTCTTGAGACCGGCAAAAGTAAAAGTCGCCAGACCGATAGCACCTGGGACAGCTGGTGATAACCGTGAACACAACAAGGAGTCATAGATGGGCAAAATAATCGGTATCGATCTTGGAACCACGAATTCATGTGTTGCCGTAATGGAGGGTGGAGAGCCTACGGTGATCCAAAACGCGGAAGGGCAGCGGACCACCCCTTCGATCGTCGCCTTTACCTCCAAGGGCGAGCGGCTTGTCGGACAGCCGGCGAAGAATCAGATGATAACAAACCCTGAGAATACCGTTTATTCGATCAAACGGTTCATGGGTCGCCGCTTCAAAGAGGTGCCGGAAGAGATAAAGATGGTGCCCTACTCGGTTTCCGACATCGGGAACGGTGTTTCCATAGAAATACAGGGCAAGAAGTATACGCCCCCCGAGATTTCAGCGGCAATTCTGCAGAAGATGAAAAAAACTGCGGAGGACTATCTGGGAGAGACTGTCACCGATGCGGTGATCACCGTCCCCGCGTACTTCAACGATGCTCAGCGTCAGGCGACCAAAGATGCAGGGCGTATTGCCGGGCTGGATGTGAAGCGCATCGTAAACGAGCCGACCGCGGCTTCCCTGGCTTATGGCTTGGACAAGGGGGACAAGGAACAGCGAATCGCCGTATACGACTTGGGCGGCGGGACCTTCGATATCTCTATTCTCGAACTCGGTGAAGGGGTATTCGAGGTCAAATCGACGAACGGAGACACTCATCTCGGGGGAGACAATCTTGACCATCGGGTCATCGATTGGCTGGTGGACAACTTCAAGAAGGATTACGGCATCGATCTTGCCCAGGACAGAATGGCGCTGCAGCGGCTCAGAGACGCGGCGGAGAAGGCCAAGATCGAATTGTCCAGCACCCAGTCCACGGATATCAACCTTCCCTTCATAACAGCCGATTCCTCCGGACCCAAGCATATGCAGTACAACCTGACTCGGGCCAAGTTCGAGCAGATGATCGAAGACCTGGTAGAGAAGACAAAGGGACCCTGTCAGCAGGCGATGAATGACGCCGGAGCAAAACCCGCGGACATCGACGAAATTATTCTGGTCGGGGGTTCGACCCGAATCCCCGCCGTACAGAAGATGGTGAAGGAACTGTTTCAAAAAGAACCCCACAAAGGAGTGAATCCCGATGAGGTGGTAGCCGTCGGAGCCGCTATCCAGGGCGGTATCCTGGGGGGTGAGGTAAAAAACGTCCTTCTCCTGGATGTCACACCACTGTCTCTGGGCATCGAGACTCTCGGTGCAGTTTTCACCAGGCTGATAGAACGCAATACCACGATTCCGACCCGAAAGAGCCAGATTTTTTCCACGGCGGCTGACAACCAGACCGCCGTGTCCATCCACGTCCTGCAGGGAGAGCGGGAGATGGCCACCCAGAATCGAACTCTGGGCCGGTTTGATCTGGTGGGCATTCCACCGGCACCCCGGGGGGTGCCCCAGATCGAGGTAACCTTCGATATCGACGCCAACGGCATCGTTCACGTGTCTGCCAAGGATCTGGGCACGGGCAAAGAGCAGAAGATCCGTATCGAGAGCTCCTCGGGCCTTTCCGACGATGAGATCAAGCGTATGGTCAAAGAGGCGGAAACACACGCGGAGGAGGACAAGCAGGAACGGGAGAAGGCTGAGACGCAAAACGAGGCGGACAATCTGATCTACACCACCGAAAAATCCCTCCGTGACTACGGGGAGAAGATCAGCGAGGACGACCGGAAGAGCATCGAGACGGCGATCGCGGATCTGCGCAAAGCGATGGAATCCGATCAGAACAAAGAGGTCAAAGCCAAGATAGAAACCCTCAAGCAGGCAGCCTACAAACTCGCTGAGGAGGTATACAAGAGCACGGCCTCCCAGGCCGGGGGGGCGGCAGACGGGGCGGAAGCCGCGGGCGCTGCCTCCCAGACCGGGGGGGCGGCCGGAGCGGCCGAATCATCAGGCGACGGGAGCGGGGCTGGAGAATCCGGGGAAACCGTCGAAGATGCGGATTATGAAGTCGTCGACGACGAAAATACGAAGAACGAATAAGAGCCTTTAGGATTGGCTAAACGAGATTACTACGAGGTCCTCGGTGTCGCAAAGGGCGTCTCGAAGGACGAGATCAAGAAAGCCTATCGGCACCTGGCGGTCCAGTTCCATCCCGACCGGAATCCCGGGGACAAGAATGCCGAGGAGAAGTTCAAGGAAGCTACAGAAGCCTACGAAGTTCTGGCAGACGAGAGGAAACGCCAGGCCTACGACCAGTTCGGTTTTGCCGGGCTGGAGGGGATGGGTTTCGAAGCCCATGACTTTTCCTCCGTTTTCAGGGATTTCGAAGACATATTCAACGGCTTCAATTTCAATATCTTCGATTCCTTTTTCGGCGGGGGCCGGCCCCGCTCCCGCCGAGCAGGGGGCCGCAGCTCGGCGCGCCGCGGAGCCGACCTGCGCTATGAGCTGGAGATATCCTTCGCTGACGCTGTTTTTGGAAAAAAAGAGGAGATTACCTTCAGCCGTAGTGAGAGCTGCACCGAGTGCAGGGGTAGCGGTGCGGACAAGGGCAGCAGCAAGAAGACCTGTCCCACCTGCGGCGGGGCCGGACAAGTGCGGCGCAGTTCCGGTTTCTTTTCAATCGCCACGACATGTCCGTCCTGCAACGGCGAGGGGGAAATCATAGAAAAGCCCTGCGCGGCTTGTGCCGGCAGAGGAGTGGTATCCCGAAAACGTACGATAAAGGTCACGATTCCTGCAGGCATAGAAACCGGCAAGCGTATCAGTATACCGGGTCAGGGAGACGGCGGGATAAACGGGGGGCCTCCCGGAGATCTCTACGTTTACATCCGTGTTCTTCCCCATGAATACTTCGAGAGAAACGGCAATGATCTGTACTGCGTCATTCCGATCTCCGTCAGTCAGGCCGCCCTGGGTACTGAAATCCATGTATCGACCTTGGAAGATTCCAGAAAGATAAAGGTGAAAATCCCGGGGGGAACGCAGAACGGAAAGTTGCTGCGTTTGAAGGCCGAGGGGGTACCGTATCTGCGCACCCCCGATCGCCGGGGAGACCTGTACATCAAGATTCTCGTGGAGATCCCCACCAAGGTTGCCGGCAGAGCCCGAACACTGCTTCAGGAGCTAGGTTCCCTGACCGGTGAACAGTCGAATCCTAAACCTGTACGATTGTCAGATCTGTAGTAAGCGATTAGTATTAACCTGCAAAACCGTAGATGATATGGTTCAGGGCTGCTCTGGCGGCACTTGTGCTCTTCGAGCTGGTTCTGCTTGCTATACGTTTTTCCCTCACGCCGAGCAAGCGGGAACTGCTCTGCTTTTCAGGGTCGTTGATCCTGGTGGCAGCTGCGGGCTTCCTGCCTGATTCAACGGCAACTGTCGCCATATCCTCTCTGTTGATCCTTTGGACATTTGGAATGTATGCCCGTTATCTCAGCGCGGAACGCAGGGCCTGGGCCTGGGCCTGGCATGGGGGAGTCGCTTTTGTTCTGTCGATATTCCTGTTTGTGCGGCTGATTGCAGTGGCGGAAACGCTGCCTTTCCACCTTTTGTACGTCTTTCTGTTCGTCCTGCTTTCACTTTATCCCCTTATCCTGCTTTCGGGAATCTGCCGGGAGAATCCCCACCCTCTGCTCTACCTCTACCTCACCGCCGTGGCGCTACAGCTGACCGCACTGCTGTTTGATTATCTGTCCTGCGGCATCGGGCTTGCCCCGCTTCGGCTCCGCGTGTTTTCGGGATTGCTCTACGCCGTGGTCTGTGGGCTGCTGCTCTCCCAGGAGGCATATCTGCAGGGCAGCGGTTGGCAGGGCCTGCACATCCGCCTGGGGCAGCAGCAGAGGAAACTCCGGGAGGCCTATACCCGGCTGATCCAGACTGAGAATACGATGATGCTCCAGGACAGGCTGATCGTCACCGGCATTCTCACAGCCGGCGCGGCCCATGAGTTCAAGAATACTCTGTCCCTCATCCAGACCAGCGCCGGCTTCGCCGCGAGCAAGAAGGATAATGCATGCGTGCAGCAAGCCCTGAACCTCATCTGCGAGCAGGCCCAGGCGGGTCAAAAGGCCGTAAACGAGCTTCTCGATCAATTGCTGGAAGGGGGCAGGGAAGAAGCGGTTGTCGTGGACCTCAGAACCGATCTTGAACTGCTGCTGCGGATGATTCGAGCCGGCTGCCGTCGGGAGGCAGTCCAGCTTCGCATCGATATCCCTGATTCCATCGGGGTGACTGTGCGCCGGGGCGAACTCGAGCAGGTTCTCGTAAACCTGGCCCGCAATGCCATGGATAGTGTCAGATCGCAAGCAGGAGGTTCGGAGAGGAAGGTGACGATTCGTGCCCGTCATATCGACGGCCAGGGAGTGATCGAGGTCGTCGATTCCGGCGCCGGGGTGCCGCCGGAGCTCCAGAAGCGCGTCTTCGAGCTTTCGGTTTCCGGCAGGCAATCGACGGGTCTCGGTCTGTTTCTGGCCAAGGCTCTGGTGGAACGTAACCACGGGAGTTTAACCTACGTTCCGACGGCCCGGGGCGCCTGTTTCCGAATGGTCCTGCCCGATGGTTGAGATTGCCTCCCGGATGGTGTACAAGAGATTATGATGGTTCTGGTGATCAATCCCGGTTCTACTTCGACAAAGCTCGCTGCGTACTCAGGCTCGAGTGAACTGTTCAACGAGCGGATCGTTCACGACACGGCGGAGCTGAACCGCTTTCCCTCTATTCTCGATCAACTCGAGTTTCGCAAGCAGGTGATCCTGGACCTGTTGTACAGCAATCAGGAGTTCCGGCAGGAGGATTTACGCGCCGTAATCGGCCGCGGCGGTCTGCTTCACCCGCTGGAGGGCGGGGTGTATCGGGTCAATGAAGCGATGAAGGCGGATCTGCGAAGCGCCCGTTACGGAGCGCATGCCTCGAATCTCGGTGCCCTTCTGGCCGACCTGCTCGCGCGGGAGTACGGAGCCGCGGCATTGATCGCCGATCCGATCGTAGTGGATGAGATGGGTCCTCTGGCCCGCTACACGGGACTGCCGGAGATATCGAGGAAATCAATTTTTCACGCGCTGAATCATAAAGCCACCGCAAAAAAGGCGGCTTCCAAACTGGGCAAGGCCTACGCGGAGTGCAACCTTATCGTGGCCCATCTCGGCGGCGGGACCTCCGTCGCGATCCATCAGGAGGGCAGGGTCACCGATGTAAACAACGCTCTGGACGGGGACGGACCTTTTTCTGTGGAGCGGGCCGGCCAGATTCCCTCCGGAGACTGGCTGCGCTACGTGCTGTCACACAGCGAAAATCCAAAAAGCCTTCAGAGGAAATTGACCGGTGGCGGAGGGATCATTGCCCACCTGGGCAGCAACGATATCAAGCAGATCGAAGAGATCATTGCCGCTCATTTGGAGAATCGGGAGCCCCCGCCGAAGATGGACGGAGCCAAGTGTCTGGAGGTGGTCCAAGCCATGTGTTACCAGGTAGCCAAAGAGATATGCGCTCTGGCAGCGGTGGTCGGGGGACGGATCGACGGAGTGGTATTGACCGGGGGGATGGCTTGGGACCAGAGGATCGTGCAGGAGATTCATGAGCGGGTGAGCTTTCTCGGGCCGTTTTTGGTTTTTCCCGGTGAGAATGAGATGGAGGCTCTGGCGCTGTCAGCTCAGGGGGCTATGGCCGGAAGTGAACCGATCCGGGAGTATGCCGAAGCGGGCTGCCGAACGGAGCCTCAAAGATAGCGGTTTTTCAGTCGCGCTTTCTCCTTCCGGTTGAAAATGTTGTTAATATTACATGATTTTAGACCGTTATCAAAAACATGAAGGCAGCGATTATCCTCATCATCTGCTTCTGCGCTGCGAGTGTTGTTTATGCCTCACCGGGCAACGCGGTGGATTCGAACAATGACGGCCAGGCCGATCAGTGGTATCAGATGTCCGCCGGCCAAATCGAAAAGGTCAGTATGGATCGCAACTTCGACACCGTTATCGACTATATTGTCGAATACGGCCTGGGACACAAGAAATTATATGAAGAGTTGGATTTCAATCATGACGGGCAGATGGATGACTTCTACTATTACGAGGACGGCAAACTCGTCCGTCAGGAGATCGACTCGAATTTCGACGGAGCTGTCGACCTCTGGGTGTATCTGGATGGGATGTACATTCTCAAGTATGAGATGGACAGCGATTACGACGGCAGCGTGGATGTGACCAGAGACTACCAACAGTAGCATGATCATCTGCGGATTTCACGCCGTAGAGGAGAGTCTGCGTTCGGGCGCCCGGGGGTCCCTGTTAATATCCCGCAGCGATTCCCGAGTCGAATCTCTCAAAAAACTTGCCAAAGATCGGGCAGTCCCGCTCAGGCTTGTTGCAGCAAAAGAGCTGAGCAGGATGTGCGGGCACGATCGTCATCAGGGTGTGGTGCTTCTGTCCGAGGCATCCCGCGTTCCCGTGAAAAAAAACCTGCAGGATACCCTGGCTGCAATTGAAGGACCCTCTCCCCTGATCCTCCTGCTCGACGAGCTCAACGATCCTCGCAACCTGGGAGCGATCCTGCGGACCGCGGATCAGCTGGCGGTGGATCTGGTGGTCATTACGACCCGGCGAAGCGTTTCCGAAACCCCGGCTGTGATCAGAGCATCCGCCGGTGCAAGCCGCTACGTGCCCCTGATCGCGGTGTCGAACCTGGTTCAGGCATTGGAAACCTGCAAGCGCTGCGACTACTGGATCTACGGGGCCGATATGGAGGGGCAGAGCCTGGCGGCCCAGCGCTTCAGCGGGCCGGTAGCCGTGGTAATGGGGGGAGAACACCGAGGTCTGAGGAGATTGGTGAAGGGGGCCTGCGACTTCCTGATTCGAATTCCTGCCAGAGGCAGGGTGGATTCCTTCAATGTCTCTGTGGCAACGGGAATTCTGCTCTACGAGGTGCGCCGCCAGCAGGGTTTCCCGGACTTCCCTTAGAAATCCTCATCGATCGATTGTTGTCTGATCGTGGTGAAGTTCTTCATGATCTTGGTGAGCAGGTACAGGTTATTGTGCCCGTAGGTGACACGGGACAGGAAATCCTGGGATTTTCCGGTTGTCAGATACTTGATATTCGTCACCTTGGCGGGGGCCTTGAGTTTGGCATCGTTGAGGATGTCCATCAACGTTACGAAAAGATTGTAGAAGCAATTCGCCCCCTCTTCGATCAGTCTTTTCGATTCCTTCTCGATCGTGTCCAGAACCGTAGCGACCATATTATGAACGGGTTTGCCCTGGTCCAGCAATTCGATGTACTTCGGCAGTTTCTTGACAGACTGCGTCCCGGAGCCCTGCAACTGCTCTTCGAACTCGATGATTCTGCTTTCCATCTCCGAGCACTGGTAATAGGGGCGTGTAAGCATATTCTCGAAAATTTTATTCGAGAACTTGCCCTCGACAATCAGACGTTTCAACGGTTCTTTGAGCTCTTTGTTGAAGTGACAGTGAATGTAGTTTTTGAGTATCCGCAGAGGCCGCATGTGTAGAAAACTATCGAAGTCCCTCTCCTGAAGCGCCTGTTCGATCTCTTCGCTGTAACCGGCGATCTCCTCAGGCTGTCCGCCGGGAAACAGTCGCTTCAGGTCCTCCCCCACTGCCAATTCCCGCAGCTGCTGCTGGATTCGCTCCTTGCCGCGCTGGAAGCTGATCTGGAGCCGGTTTTTGTAGGCCTCCAGCAAGGAACCCTCATCCTGGATCGTTTGGGGAACGTAATGGGGATCCTTCTGAATCAATCGCAGCAGGATCAGTATGGTATCCGATCCGAGGCTTTCAGCCAGCAACCTCTGCAGTCTAAGCAGAACTTTCTTGAGCCGGGTTTTGGCCTCCTCTGCTCGTTCCCTGGATAGCCGCTCCAGCAGCAGGCCGATGTTTTTCTCTACACTCTCGGAATAGTCGAATCCGGCAAGGACGAAGTAGAAATCCAGCAGTTCCTGGAGGATCTCTTCCCCCGGGATGGGTTGAAACATTGGCGGGTCGCCGCTGTCAAGGGATTTTAAGGCAGGATCGAAGCAGCGCAGCATGGGCAGGAAGTTGTGCTGGCAGACAGTGGCGAGCCGGCTGACCACCGTGTAAGAATTGTCGAAGCTGCGCAGCTCTCCGCTGGACAGACCCTCGAGCAGCTGTTTGATCTCATTGTTGATTTTCTCGAGCTCCGTTTCCGGATCCTTTGAATCGAACACCCTCTTTTTCAAGGTAGTGTAAGACAGAGAGGCTTGAAGATTCTGCAGGTTTTCCGGAAGTCTGGCCATGATCAGATAGTCCTTGTGCCTCTGAGCCAGTTTCAGATCCGGATTATTGATCGTTTTTTCGAAAACCTCCCGGAGCGGACGCAGCACCAGGGCCAGATTCATGATCGAAACGGCAAATCCCGGAAGGACCTGCCCACTGGAGCGGCGAAAATACGGAGGCCGTATTTTTTTCAGCTGTTCGTTCAGAGCCCTGAGGCGCCGCCGCTTTTCTTTTTCCTCTGGATTATGTGCGAAAAGAGTGAGTAGTATATCTTGTAGATACTCGAATAAGCTGGCCACACCGGGCACTATTATACCCCGAAACGGCGAATACTTGTAACTATCTTTTTCCAGAAATCTCCGAAACCAGGTTTACATAATCCTCGACACGTTCGGCCCGAACGGCTCGGGCGCGCAGCTCAGCTCCCCCGGTTAAGCCTTTGCTGTAGTGGCAGAAGTGCTTTCTCATTTCCTTGCAGGCCCTTGCCTCTCCCTTGAACCGCACAGCCACCCTGAGCTGCTGCAAAGCCGTTTCCAGGCGCTCCGGCCCCGCCGGCGGCCTCGGAGCAGAATCAGCATCCCCGCCGGACAGCAACGACTTTGCCGCCGCGAAGATGAAGGGATTCCCCAGGGCCCCCCGGGCGAACATCAAAGCGTCGCAACCGGTTTCCTGAAAAACCCGCAGTGCATCCGCGGGGCTGAAAAGATCTCCGGAACCGACCACCGGGACGCTGCAGTGGGTTTTAAGCTCCTTCAGTTCGGATACCCGGGCGCGTCCGGAGAAGCCCTGAGATCGGGTCCTTGGGTGCAGGCAAATCATGGCCGCTCCGCTGCGCTCAGCCTCTTGAGCACAGGACAGGTAGTTGATGCTGTTCAGATCCCAACCGCTTCTCAGCTTTACTGTAACCGGCCTGTCGGTTTGCCCTCGCATTGCCTCGATGATGGAACCGATCTTTTCAGGTGCTCGCAGCAGAGCCGCACCACTGCCGCTCTTCAGGACCTTCGCTACCGAGCAGCCGCAGTTCAAATCGTAGAGATCGGGCCGGAAGCGGGCAATTTTCTCTACGGCCGCGGCCGCGCTCCGAGGCTCAGCGGCAAATATCTGAACGGCGAACAACCGTTCATTGTCGGCCCGCTTCAGGAGCTCCAATGTCTTGACGTTTTCCCTGACGATCCCCTCCGCGGAGACCATCTCCGTGTAGCACAGATCGGCGCCCCACTGAAGGCAGATAGAGCGAAAGGCCGCATCGGTGTACCCTGCCAGGGGTGCCAGAAAGAGGTTGCCCGGGATGGTGAGGCCGGGAAGTTCTATGCACTTGAGAAAGGATATCAGCTAATCTCCGATTAATCCGGGATTTTGAAGAAGTTGATGCTGTTCTGGTAGATGGTCTCTGCAAATTCCTCTACCGGCATCTCCCTCATTTCGGCGATAAAAGCCGCCGTTTCCTTGAGGTAAGAGGGTTTGTTCCGTTTGCCCCTATAGGCAGCGGGAACCATAAAGGGAGATTCACTCTCGATGAGCATCCTCTCCAGGGGCATCTGTTTGGCCGTTTCGTGTAGGTTGCGGGCGTTGCGGTAGGTGACGTTTCCCGCAAAGGAAATGTAGAGATTCAGCTCCAACGCGCGTTCTGCGTAGGCGAAGTCCTCGGAGTAGCAGTGCAGGATGCCGCCCCGATCGGGAAGCCGTTCCTTGAGGATCTCCAGGACGTCACTGCCGGCTTCGCGATTGTGTATGATCACCGGCAGATCGAGTTTTTGGGCAAGATCCAGCTGGCGAATGAACAGCTCGACCTGGGAATCCCGGTCTCCGAATTTATGATAGTAGTCCAGCCCGATCTCGCCGATCGCGACAACCCGATCCCGTTTGCTCCCCTCTGTGACACTGGCTTCCCAATCGTCGCCCGGTCTGGATACTTCGGAGGGGGATACTCCAACACAGTGATAGATGTGTTCCTCGGTTTTCAGGTTCTCGTAGACCTGATAGAAATCTCGAAGATTGTTGCAGATGCTCACGATACCGACTACGTCTTCCTGTTTTGCTTCCTGGACGACCATCAGCTGTTCGATAGCATCTTCTGTAATGAGACCAATATGTGCATGTGAATCGAAGAGTCGCATATCTCTCCACTTTTGCTTAAAAGTTTTTGAGGTTGCTCCAGTAGAGCCGGACCGCCGCTTGACTCACACCACTGCCTCAAAGGATTGTGCGGCGTATGTATCAGAGCCTGAGAATACCATGTACGGACAAGGCTAGTCAATAATGATTCGCATCAAAAGTGATTTGACAAATAAGAGGGCACGTGGTAGTGTTTAGGCAATTGTACCCGAGCAGAGATAACCCGTTTACAGAATATATCCAAGCGGTCGATGATAGAGAGGGGAGATTTTAGTGTCACCGGCACATCAATATAAGAAGTTAGAAAACGAGATCGTCGACAGCCTGGGCAAAAGGCTGCGGGTCTTTTGGCAACGCGTTTTATCCTTCTTCAAGAAGGTCCATCAAAAGGGAAAACAGCGCTTTACCGTGATGTTCATCCCGCACTCGGAGAAGAGGATCTTCAACTTCCAGATATCCGTTTTTACGCTGATTTTCGTCGTATTCCTGCTGTCTGTGCTGTTTGTCGGTTTCATCGGTATGACCACCCATTTCACGACCACGAACGATCAGTTTCTAAAAGTGTCAAACAGCCTCAATGCCAGCGAAGCTTCTTTAGAGAGCTTCAAGGATGAGATCGTCGAGTTGCGGAGGGTCGTGAAGGACTTCAAGAGCCGCATGGAAGGGGTGTTGACGGAAATCGGGACCGACGGTGCCCAGAATTATCTCGAGCAGGGAGTAGGGGGCGATCTGTCTTCTCTGGTCAGCTTGGAGGATGTGGAGTTCGGGGATCTGAGAGATCTGAGTGATCTCATCAGTCTGCGCACCTATCTCGAGAACGCCGTAGAGCCGCTGGGAGAGATCCACCAGGTCCTCGAAGCTCAGCGGGAGCTGCTGGTCGACATCCCGACCCTCTGGCCCCTGAAGGGTGTTCACGGGAATATCACCAACCGGTTCGGCCCGGCGAAGCACCCCTTCACCGGAGGCTGGTACCTGCACAAGGGTATAGATATCGCCTGGGGATACGGGGTACCCATAGTGGCCACGGCGAACGGAAAAATCCAAAAAGTAGACAACGATCCCATGGGGTTGGGCTGGTACATCGTGCTGCGGCACAACTACGGCTTCCATACACGCTACGGCCATATGGACCGGATCATCGTACAGAAAGGGCAGGAGGTTCGGCGGGGACAGATCATAGGCTACATGGGAAGCTCCGGGCTGTCCACCGGTCCGCATCTGCACTACGAAGTAGGAATCGGCACCCAGGTGGTCGATCCGGAGCAGTTCCTGAGCATCCGCAGTCCCCTGATACAAAAATCCGTCACCTCCGGGAAATAGGAAATCTTCATGAGTGACGTCCAAATTCCCGGTGGACCGTATATCAATTCGATTATCGGCGAGGGAACCCGCTTCAACGGTGAGTTTGATCTCAACGGTCTGTTGCGGATAGACGGGGATTTCTGCGGGACCGTCCGGACAGAGGGCAAAGTCCTGGTGGGCAAAAACGGCAGGGCGGAATGCACGGTATATGCAGGTACGGTGGTTGTGGGCGGCATTCTCCGGGGGAATGTCTTTGCTGATGAAAAGGTGGTGATCCTCTCGACGGGGATCGTTTTAGGGAACATACACAGTCCGCGCTTCATCGTTGAGGAGGGGGTGATTTTCAACGGTACGGCTAAGATTGTTCAAACAGAGGCGAAAACCGATCAGGGAAAAACTTCCGCTGAAGAGGCCGAACCGCAATCGTATGCCCCGAGTGAAGAGAGTGCTGCCGAGCAGCCGCCTGTTGCGGTTTCCGGAACAACCGAAGGCCGCAGTGCTACCGGGTAGTGAGTCGAGGCCGGGAGACAGGGAAAGCCGGGGACGGTGATCCCCGGCGGGTTTCGGCTGAGGCTCAACCGCACGTGAGGCGAGACTATGGATAGAATCGAGTCTCTTGACGGCTCTTACCTTTCTGGACGCTCCAGAGGAAAAAAAAGCAAATCTACAAAAAAGCTGAAAGGGAAAAGTTTCGCTTCGGTTGTCGAACAGAGCGCCGAGGAGGGACCTCCCATGTTCGACCTCGAGGCTCACGGGGAACACAGGGAGGATCTGGAGGAACTGTTAGATGAAGTCCATGAGAGGGGGGAAATGCTCGCGGAGAGTCAGAGCTTGGAGAACATCAAGCGCTATCGTGCGGCCGTGAGCGAGTTCCTCGAGTTTGTCGTCAGCAATATGCTCACGGTGGAGGAGAGAAGCTCCGGAGGAAATATTGCGCGGCGGAAGCGATTCACCCAGGTGAAAATCATAGACACGAAATTGGAGTCCCTGGTTCAAGGGGTGCTGCGCAACCAGGGCAAACAGCTCGATGTGCTGGAGAAGATCAACGAGATTCGAGGTCTGCTGATCGACCTAATTACCTGAACCCAAGAGAGGGCAGATATGGAGCAACAGACGGAGAGTGCGAAAGACACCCTCTATCACGTGAAAATACAGCATTCCAGTGCAACCGACGTGTACAGCCAGGACGGGAGTCTGGAGCTCGGCGTCGGTGATCTGGTTCTGGTTCCGACCCGCTACGGGCTCGAGTTGGGACGGATAAAGGGCACCGTAGCGCGGGGCAGCAACAGAGAGCAGAATATCTGCAGAAAGGCGACCCAGGCGGACTGCGAACTCTACGACCTGCAAAAAAACAAGGAGTCCAGTGCCTTCCAGGTCTGCAGGGAGAAGATCCTCGAGCATGATCTGGACATGAAACTCGTCAGTGCCCACTACTGTATCGACGAGAAGAAGATACTATTCTACTTCACGGCGGAAAACAGGGTGGATTTCAGACAACTGGTCAAGGACCTGGTCAGCGTCTTCAAGACCCGCATCGAGCTGCGTCAGATCGGTGTAAGGGATGAAGCCCGTGTGCTGGGCGGAATGGGGGTCTGCGGCCGCACCTTCTGCTGCCACGGGGTAACAGACAAGCTTCGGGCGGTGTCCATCAAAATGGCCAAGGAGCAGAACCTTACCCTGAACTCGATGAAGATCAGCGGTCCCTGCGGCCGACTGCTCTGCTGTCTGGCCTACGAGTACGATACGTACAGGGAATGTCGAAAAACCCTGCCGTCCGAGGGCACCCGGATCAAAGCGGGCACGAGGACGCTCAAGGTCATCGATGTCAACATCTTAAACCGCCAGGCCAAGCTCGAGGACGAGGAGGGCAGTACCCTGCTGCTGCCCTTTGACAAGTTTTTTCGCGATTCGAAACACGACCAGTGGCGCATTCAGGAGGACTGATCCGGGGAGTGGTCTCGATGGGGGGGGAGGAAATCCAGCAATTGCCGCAGATCGCTGATCGTGTACAGCGGGCGGGGTTCCTCGGCCGGATACTCGGCGCCGGAGGGTGCGACCCAGCAGGTATCTAGTCCCGCATTACAGCCTCCCCGGATGTCAGAGCTCGGGCTGTCCCCCACGCAGAGAATCCCTTCTTTGCCGCACTGCAATTTTTCGATCGCCAAGGCGAAGATCGCCGGATCCGGCTTTGCCAGGCCGACCTCTTCCGAGATGAGGATATCCTTGAAATACACACCGATCCCGGAGCGCTCGATTCGCCGCCGCTGAACACTGGCGATTCCGTTGGATAGGAGCAGCAGCGGCACCTGCGACGACAGCGACCTCAGAACCCGGCGCGTGTGGGCAAGCAGATATCCCTTTTCACTCAAGGCTTCGATGTACTGCTCCCCGATCGTTGCCGGATCCGGCATCTGCGTTTCTGGCCGCGGCCGGGGAAGATCGGTGATCAGACGCTCAAAGCGCTCGATGCGCAGCTGTTTCTGGTCGATCAAACCTCGCTCGAACAGCTTCCACAGCTCGTCGTTGATCCGGTGATAGCGCGAAAATGTGTCCTCGGGGAAACGCCGGAAGCCGTTCGCCAGCAGTGCCTCCCTCAGGGCAGCCCGTTCGGCTGTGTCGAAGTCGAAAAGCGTGTTGTCCGCGTCTATAATGAAGGCCTGGTAGTGCTTTTGGGGGGCTGGTTTTGCACTCATTTTTTCGATATTAGGGCTTGACCTTTTCTGCAGATTGAGTAAATTTCAATCGATTTTCGATACGAAGTGTAGCCGGTTTCTTAACCGATAATCAACGTAAACTTCGTAACTCATTGTGTACGGCCCTGCCGCAAGAGTATTGGGTGAGAGGCTGAGAGGACTTCACAGCGGGCATGGCGGTTCCCATTCTGTCAGAGTGGTGAATTGTGCTCGTAAAAGCCCGTATAGAAACACAGGGAATTAGGAGGAAATATTATGGCAGAAATTAGCAAGAACGCTCGGGTCAACGTTGTTACACAGCAGTTCTTCTGCGCCTGCGGCGGAGAGGTCAAGATGAAATCGGTATTTACCAAAGGTAAGCTGAAAAACCTGGCCGTCTGCAACCAGTGCAACCGCAGCGAACGAAGACCCAGCGACTTCAAATAGAACAACCCACAGAATCATCAATCAGAAAAGTCGCTGCTGAAACAACGAACAGCCCACCTGGCCTGACGCCGGGTGGGCTGTTGTCTTTGGTGCGCCCGACGCGTCACCTCCGCCAACTTTTGTCCGTCCGTCCCGCCCGATGTTCCGAACGTAATTGTATACCCGGCAGATGTTTGCGCAACGCCGAGGCTGCGCAGACTGCGGCGGGGGTGGAGGCGCTTCAGCGGAGGGCCTGATCTGCTAAAAGTATACAGGGCAAAGAATAACAGAAAGCTGGCAAGTGGCACGGAGTTTGCTGTTCCATCAGGGTAGAAAACCGAGAGGAGGACGACAGAAATGAAGATCCTGCTTATAACCCCGTGCATCGAAAAGTACCTGCTCAAACCGGGTGAGAAGTCCAAGGAGGTCAAGCTCTTCCGCTTCTCCATGCTGAGCGTGTTGACTGTGGCGGCCTGCACGCCCAAGGAGCATGAAGTCGAAATCGTCGACGAACACATAGAAGCGGTGGACTTCGAAAACGACGCGGATGTGATCGGTATCTCCTTCATGACCGCCCACGCGCCTAGAGCCTATCAGCTGGCAGAGGAGTTCCGGCGAAGAGGCAAAACCGTGGTCTTCGGCGGATTTCACCCGACCTTCATGACCGCGGAGGCTCTGCAGCACTGCGATGCGGTGGTCGTGGGAGAAGCGGAGAATACCTGGTCCCGGGTGCTGCGGGATATCGAAAACAACCGGCTGAGGAGAGTCTACCAATCCAGCCGGCCCGTCGACCTGGAAACCCTGCAGGCCGTCCCAAGGGATCTTCTGAAGCAAAACGGCTACATCACGGTCAACACGGTTCAAGCCTCCCGGGGGTGCAACAACGCCTGCGAGTTTTGCTCTGTCAGCCCTTTCTACGGAAAAAAGCAGAGATTTCGTCCGGTCGCCCGGGTGGTGGAAGAGCTGCGGAACATTCCCGGCATGTTCGTCCTGTTCATCGATGACAACATCACCGGAGTCCCAGAATACGCGAAGAAGCTGTTCAGGGCCATGATCCCTTTGAAGAAGAAGTGGATCTCCCAGGCCAGCCTCAAGATCGCCGACGACGGGGAACTGGTGGAGCTGGCGGCCAGGTCCGGCTGCTGCGGCCTGTTCGTGGGGCTCGAATCCATCAACTCGCGGAGCCTGAAAGAGGTCGAAAAGGGCTTCAACGCAACCGAACGTTATGGGGAGTCGATAAGGAAACTGCAGGACGCCGGCATTGGTATTGAAACGGGGATCATCTTCGGTTTCGACCATGACGAGGTGTCTGTGTTCGAGAGGACGCTGGATTTCCTTCTGAAAAACAACATCGACGCCATCCAGGTTTCAGCGCTCACGCCGCTTCCCGGAACCAGACTCTACGAAAAAATGGTGAGGGAGAAGCGCATCATCGATTACCGATGGGAGCATTACGACTACAGACATGTCGTGTTCAGGCCCCGAAATATGCCGCCGGAGCAGCTTCAGAACGGCGTCGATTGGATCATCGGGCGGTTTTACTCGACCGGGAATATCGCCAGGAGGATGCTCACCAATTTCTCCAAACCTAACCTGTTTCGCAACCTCTTCGTCACCCTGCCCATCAATATCGGCTACCACCGGGATGCCAAAAGATGGGGCATCCGCGGAGAGCTGCCGACGGGAGAGCGAGTACGCGCGCCCTCCATCCAAACACGGGTTTCTGCAACAACCCTCGGATGAGCCTATGACAGCAGATCGACCCACTTCCGGTTCGCCGGAGTGTCCAGCAGGATATAATCGGTGTTCGTGCAGACGCACACGACGGTCCCGGCCAGGATATTCAGAATGGGATTGGTACGCATCGTTGCCAGTCTTCCCAACACCTCCGCCGGCGGGAGCAAACTCCGGATCCATGACCGGGCGGTGGTGGAATTGACGATTGCAGCCCGGCGGATGTCCTTGCGCTCCATCCGGACACTTTCGCTCAGCTCCTCTCCGCCTCTTCTCGAAAAGAGGTTTTCGAGGATCGATTTTCGGCTCTTCTTGGCGTACTCGTACACCAGGAAGCTGTCGGAGGCGTAGATGATCCCGAAGGTATCCGGGATCCCCCTGTAGTAGGTGTGGGAGATGGATCGCATGAGGATCGGTTCACCCAGTTCCTCTGCTTTGCCGTTCCAATACTCCTCTAACTCTCGATCTTTCTCCATTGTTCCACCTGATTCGATATTTCTTTTCGGCTTTTTTCGAGGATATCCCGGATCTTGCTCCGTTGGCTCGTTGCCGGGTACAGAGACATCAGTTTCACCCGGTAGATGCAGCCCGGCAGATTCCTGGTCAAACCCCGGATACCGGCGATTCGATAGCCCCCGTCCACGGCAACCGAAACGATCGGCATCTGCTGTTCGTCCAGGATTGTACGTATCGCCGCCGAGTGGAAGGCTGCCACCCGGCCGGTGCGGGAGCGGGTGCCCTCCGGGAACACCACCGGACATACCTCTTCCCGGGAGTAGCGGGCCAGCTTCACCAATTCCCGGTGCGCCGCGGCAAAGTCCCCCCTCCGGTTTATAAGGGCGTGCTTCCCCTTGCGCAATGCTACTGATACTGAAGGGAATCCTCTCCGCAGTTCCCGTTTGGCAACGAAGCCGACGGCGTTGCGGGAAAACACGTACGCCAATATGGGAATGTCCGCTAAACTTTGGTGATTGCTCAGGATCATGAATTGAGCCGGCAGGTGCCTGCTCAGGGCATCCTCGATGATGAGCCGGAAACCGGCGTAGAGTTTGGCGGCCACCAAGATGTAGCGGGCTCCCTGAATCTGAACCCGATTGAAACGCTCGTACCGTCTTCTTCCGTAGAGGCAGTAGGAGATCCGGAGGCGGATGTCCCACACCAGCAAAATGAGAAGGACGCACAGCAGAGTGACGATTATCCTCATGGGTTGCTATCAAAAGAGTACCATGCTTTTTTTGATTGTGAAAAGCTGTATTATTGGCTATAGTCCACTCAGCCATGGTACAAGAGATTCTGCTGTATATCAGTGTGGCCTTTGCCGGCAGCATTGTGATCGTTCACCTGTTTTGCCTGGCTGGAGTGCTGCGCAACCGGCTCCGGGATGCACGGCTCAGAACAGACAGCTCCTCCCGGCCAGCTTTTACGGTTTCAGTAATCGTGGTGGCCAAGGATGAGGAAAAAAATCTTGCCCCCCTGTTTGCCTCGCTCGAATCCCAGAGTGTCCAGGATTTCCAGATCATCCTGGTAAGCGACCGCTCCACTGATGGAACTCTGGATCTGATGAACGCCTTTGCCGAGAAGCACGGTTCCCGGGTAAAGGTGTTCGAGAATGCCGAGACGGTGGAAAATCTGGGACCGAAGCAATTCGTCCTGGACATCGCGACCGCCGCAGCCGAAGGAGAGATCCTCCTTTTCACCGACGCCGACTGCACGCTGCCTCGCCGTTGGGTTGAGAAGCTGCCGCCGTATTTCGCCGATCCCCGGGTCGGGGTGGTGTTCGGCCAGATCTCATTGAGGAAGGAGAAGGGCTTCTTCAGGAACTTCCAGGCTTTCGACCAGCCCCTCATCCATCAGTACAACTCGGCAACGGCGGGATTGGGCATGCCCGGCAGCTGTTTCGGAAACAACCTGGTAGCCCGCAAGGCGGTGGTCGATCAGATCGGCGGTTTCCGCAGTCTGGGATATACATTGACCGAAGATGCGGCTCTGGCCACGGCGGCGGCCAAGAGCGGGTGGAAGGTGAGAGTTTCAACCCGTAGCGATACGATGATTCAAACCGTTGTTCAGGAGCGCTGGCGGGACTTGATAGACCAGCATCTGCGCTGGAACGGCGGTGCCTTCTATCACGAGGATTTCGCCACCCGTTGTGCCTACCGCTACATCACCCTGTATCTGATCGCCAGTGTCCTTGCCGTGCCGTTCGCAGTTTTTCTGCCGTTTTTGTTCGTATTGCCCGTTGCTTCGTTTGTCAGCGTGGGCTCGATGGCCCTTATTGCGGGAATCCTCTACCGCCCGGACAAGAGCTGGTACCTGCTTCGGCTGGTGCCCTACACCTGTTTTTTCCTCGTTTTCTACTCTTTTGTCACGCTTCTGAGCATCTTTCAGGTGCCGCCGCGATGGAAGGGCAGGCGCTGGCGGCCTGCCCACCACGAGTAATCTCACCGCAGCGCGGCTTCACTCACTCCAGCCAGGGTCGGACACGGTCGGCGAACTGGTTCGGGTACAGCAGATCGACTCCCCTTGAATCTTCGAGCCACTGTTTCTGCACGTAGCCCCACGAGGCCAGGCAGCCGGCGATCCGGGGATCCCGAGCCGAATCCGAGGCAAGATGATCGATCTGATCGTCGATGAACAGAGCCCTTTCATATCCTCTATCCGCCAGGGTCCGCAGGATGGTGGTTTTTTTCTCCTTCGCTGCGCAGCTCAGCACCCGCTGCGGGGCTATGGGGATGTTCTTGGAGGTGAGGATTTCGACAATGAAGTCCGCCCTCTTTGTGGAGAGAATGTAGAGGGATGAGGAAGAGCTCCAGCTGCTGAGGCAGGGAGCTACGTGGGGATACAACCTGTTCAGGCCGAGCCAGTATTCCCGCTCGTGCCTCAGCAGCTCCTGCCTCGCGGCGTAGAAGGACTCCCTGTAGAGGGCGATCCTCTGCTGTCCCCGTTCTGCCAGCTGGTCGTCGAAATCCTGCTGCGATCGGATCGGGCAGCCCGCGGCGATGAGCTCGTGGATGAGAATGAAATCCTCTCCGGCGCGCACGTACGGCCTGAGCCTGGCAAAATCCTGAAGCAGGGAAACGGGCATCAGGGAGGGCTGCGCCTCACCCCGCAAGAGGTAGTATCCCCTCCAGGAGCTGACCAGGGTCTCCAGAATGGAGTCGCAGATTACCCCGTCGAAATCGAGAAATACCAATCCTTCCATAACTCCTCATAATACGGTAGTATTTTGTCCGTGCGAGCTGCGCTTATCCTCACTGTCTTAGTCGTCATTCTCTCGGGCTGCACCTCAACGATAAGAGGTTCCGAGCTTTCGTCGGAGTACTACAACCTGGGGAATGCATACTACGATCTGGCCGACTACGACAAGTCTATTCTCTACTATCAGAAGGCCATCAGCATCGACAGCGAAAACAAAAAGGCCAATTTCAATCTGGCAATGGCTTTCATCGCCGCCGGCAGGGCCGGGGAGGCTCAGGGGGTGCTGGAGGAGCTGATCGTCCAGGATCCGAAAAACCAGAATCTCCAGGAAGCTCTGGCTTTTTCCCACTACGCCCAGGGACACAACGATAGGGCGATCGAAATCTACGGTAAGATACTGGAAGCAACGCCCGCGAACAACAAGGTTCGCTACAACTTGGGAATGCTTCTGTGGAAAGTACAGCGAAGAGAGGCAGCCCTGGATGCCTTTTCCACGGTCCTGAAAGATGATCCGCAGGACCTGGAAGCGTTGTATAATCGGGGTGAGCTGCTCCTGGAGCTCGGAAGGACAGAGGAGGCGGCGGAGGTTTTCGAAGCCTATCTGCAGATTCAGCCCGACAGCGCCGATGCGTACATGCATCTGGCAGACGCGTACAGGATCCAGGAACGCTACGACAAAGCCCTGGATGCCTATGCTCAGGCCCTCAGCTACGATGAAAAGCGGGCGGAGGCCTGGTTCTCCAGCGCCGTGATCCAGCTGACGAAAATCGAGGATCCCGACCGGGGGTTGACCGCCCTGGGCGAAGCTTTGGAAGGGGGGTTCAAGGACCAGGAGGCCATCGCGGCTCTGCTGGGCGATCCGCAGCTCTTGGAGCGGGACCGGGTCAAGGGCCTCTTGCAGGACAACGGGCTCCTGCCCCCTGAGGTCGCTGAGCCGGGCTAATACGGCGCAGATTATTCCAGGATATTCTTTATCTGCTCGAGTGAGTTTTGCGGAGACTGGGAGGAGTCGATTTCCCGCAGCAGCCCCTTGTCCCTGTAGTAGGCGATCAGGGGCTCGGTCTGCTCCTTGTACACCCGCAGTCTGTTTTTTATCGAGTCGATCTTGTCGTCATCCCGGATATACAGCTCTGCGCCGCAGCGGTCGCATTTTCCCTCTTCTTTCGGCGGCATATTGTCCACATGATAGATCGCTCCGCAGGAGCGGCAGACCCTTCTGCCCGAGAGCCGGCGGATCACCAGCTCGTCGCTGATCGAGAAGTCGATTACCCCATCGATTTTTTGGAACCCCGCCAGAGCGTCCGCCTGGGCGATGGTTCGGGGAAATCCGTCCAGGATGTACCCGTCGCCGGCATCGGGTTTGGCAAGCCGTTCCCTGACCAGCTCGATTGTCAAAGAATCCGGCACCAGCTCACCTTTCTCCATGATGCCCTGAACCTGTTTGCCCAGCTCGCTTCCCTCTTTGACCGCTGCCCGGAACAGGTCCCCGGTGGAGATCTGAGGGATGTTGTATTCTTTGCTCAGCATGTTTGCCAGGGTTCCTTTGCCCGCTCCCGGCGCTCCGAGAAAGATCAGATTCATGCAAGCTCCTTCACAAGGTCATGTTCATTCGCCGCGGCGGGATAACGATTCATCTTGTACTGTACCGCGCATTCCGGGCAGCAGTACCGCCCGCCGTAACCCGAGTCCGCCTGATAGTACCCGCCGCAGTTTGCGCAGGCCCGGTACTGCACGGCGCAATCGCTGCAGCAGTAGCCGCCTTCGGTCAATTCGGAATTGAGCAGATAGCAGCCGCAGTTGCGGCAACGCAGATAGGCCATACGGTACATCTTTCTCCGGCACTATAGCACGAAGGTCAAGGAAGTTGCAATTTGATCCTTCCGTGGTTATTTTCAAGTATAGCACCGATTGTTGTGATGACGGGGCGAAAATCTTTATTTCTTACTTGCAGTATCACCGTGGTCTGGGCAAAATTTCCGCGCCGCCAAACTTCGCCGCGCTGCGACATAGCTACCAAGGAGTAAAAATAATGAGTTTTTGGGATCGCATGGAACAGGTCGTCAATCAGGGAATGGAGTCGTCCAGGGAGGTCTTGAGCAAGGCAAAGGAAAAGGCCAAGGATCTGGGGGAAAAGGGCCTGCTGCGCTACGAGATCTCTCAGATCGAGCGGCAGGCTGAGAAGAAGTTCAGCCGCCTGGGTGCGGCGGTCTACGAGAAGCTGGTCCTGAAGGATCAGGCCACGGTGAGCAAGGATGCGCTGGAGGAGCTGCTGGGCGATATCCAGGAGTTGAAGGACCGGCTGGAGAAGCTGGAAGCGGATCTGCAGGAAGTCGGGAAGTAGTTACCGGTCCCGGGCCGGATCAGGGTTCCAGGAGTCGGTTTCTCATTACGTACGAGGTAATTTCCGCTGCATTTTTCAAATCCATCTTATGACGGATTCTGGAACGATATGTGCTGATCGTTTGCACACTCAGATTCAGCTCTGCAGCGATCTCGCGCGTGGTTTTTCAGGAGGCCACCTGCTTGAGCACTTCGAATTCCCGATCGGAGAGAAGATCGTGCGGCGGCGGTGTCTACTTAGGCGGAGGTTTGTCCAACTCAACTTGCTTTCTGGTCAACAATATTTTTTGGGCGAACTTGGGCTCTGATGGACAGATGCCGGATCCCGCGCCGTTTACGAACGACATTCATCAAACCCAAGGTTCCTATCTCCATTATAATTCGCTGACAGACGGGGAAAACTCCGTATTTCCTGAGAAATCGATTCCGCTGGACAACATAGTGGTTATACCGGGATTCGTGAACCCCACTGCAGGTGACTATGATCTTTCGGCAAGCTCCCCTTGTATCGACAAAGGAACTGATACAGCAACTGGAACTGACTATCCCCTTCCGGAGGACGACCGGGCTGGGCGAACACGTCCTTGGGGGGCGAATTACGATATGGGAGCCTGCGAATTTCATGGTAACTGAGTAATGGAGTCGAGATCTTTGGGATAGTCGATACTTCGGCTTGCCGATTCTGCGAGCCGAAGTATCAACGCTAGCATATTCCCGAGCGGTCCCCTGGTTCTAGGTGGAAGAGCATGTTTCCGCAATCGGAGCAGGGGGACAAGTTTCTCGTATGCCGTATTAGTTTTAGACCGTGGTAGTTCTGCACTTGACACGGCAGCAAAAACCGCAGTATATTCCCCCTTGCGCCCCTGAATCCACATCGAAAAGAACAACAGCGCAATCAGCAGTACCTCTACGGGATCGGGGGAGAAGCGGGTTCTTTGAAATGCGAACAAAAGCACTGGTGCTCTGGCTGGGAGCCGGGGTACTGAGGGTGTTTTTGGGAAAGGGAAGGGAGTGAGAGAGGTAAGGATCGAGAGTGTGAGAGATGAGCAGTGCGGA
>CAZPPB010000042.1:0-25659 GCA_964588355.1 uncultured Spirochaetaceae bacterium
GCGTGACCGGCTCCCTGGTTTCCGACCGGCAGGGTGCGGCGGTTCCCTACGCCCTGTTCAACCTGGAGCCCCGGGGAGAGCTGTTCGTGCGACCGGGGGAACCGGTATATGAAGGGATGATCATTGGCCGGCACAACCGGGAGAACGACCTGGATGTGAACCCCTGCCGGACCAAGAAACTTACCAACATGCGCGCCGCCGCTAAGGACGACGCCGTTACCTTGAACCCAATCCTGCCGATGACCCTGGAACGGGCCATCCAGTACATCCGGGCGGATGAGCTGGTCGAGGTGACGCCCAAGTCGATCCGGCTGCGCAAGATGATCCTGGCCGCCGATCAGCGCAAGGTGGCCGCCCGGCGCAACGCCTCAGAGAATCGCGAAGCGGTTTAGCGCCCCGGCGGGGGAGGTGGCGCGTCAGCCGGACCAACCACACGAATCTTACGGCAATGAAACACACCGATCTCAAAATCTGGTGAGGGGGGGGCCTCGTGTTGGTTCGACTCCAATCGCCGGCAGACTAATTCTTTTAATTGTAAAAATAAAAAGAAATCGGCAAATGCGGGACGAAGCCTGAACCCTTTGGTCTGATATTATTCCTGAGATTATTTGGATCACCAGGGGGATGTCATGGGAAAACCCAAAACGCCGTTCACTTTGCGGAAACGAGCCGCGAAGAATAAAAACCGGATCATCTACTACGTGCAATTCCGCAACCAAGATGGAGAATATACCTCCGCCTTGAGCACCATACAAACTTCGAAAAGCCTCTGATCCCGTACTTCGGTGACTGTAAGCTGATAATTACCGTATTCACTATAACTGAACAATTATCTGTTCTGAGGTATACTCTCGTAATCATGCACGATTAAAAGGAGCTTGCCATGCCCACGTCCAGACCCAAAGTCGTCCTTGCCTATAGCGGCGGGCTCGACACTTCCGTAATACTCAAATGGCTCATCGGTGAGGGCTACGAAGTTATCGCCTATATCGCCGATATTGGACAGAACGAGGACTTCGCTGCGGTCGAAAAAAAAGCGTTGTCGGTCGGCGCATCGAAGGTCTACTTAGAAGACTTGAAGCGGGAGTTCGTAACTGACTTCATTTTTCCCGCCTTCAAGGCGAACTGCCTCTACGAAGGTCGATACCTTCTCGGGACGGCCATCGCTCGGCCGCTCATCGCCAAGAGACAGATTGAAATTGCCGCTCGCGAGGGAGCCGAGTACGTGTCTCACGGCGCCACTGGCAAGGGAAACGACCAGGTGCGATTCGAACTTTCCTTCTACGCACTCAATCCCAGGATCAAGGTCATCGCACCCTGGAAGAACGAGGCGTTCCTGTCACGGTTCCAGGGAAGACTCGATCTGCTTGCCTATGCCGAGGAGCACGGGATTGACGTCAAGGCTACTAGAGATAAACCTTACAGTGAGGACGAGAACCTGCTCCATCTCAGTCATGAATCGGGCATTCTCGAGGACCCCGCGAAAGAGGCTGATGAGCACGTTTACACCTGGACTATAGCGCCGGAAAAATCACCCGACCGGCCTACCAAGATTGCGCTGACATTCAAAGACGGGATCCCCATCCGCGTCGATAATCTCGACGACGGGACTGTCAAAGAAGATCCGCTCGAGCTCTTCCAGTATCTGAACGAGCTCGGTTCCACCCACGGCATTGGTCGTCTCGACATGGTTGAAAACCGCTTCGTGGGCATCAAATCGCGGGGCGTCTACGAGACTCCAGGTGGCACGATTCTGCATGCGGCTCATAGCGACATCGAGGGCATTGCCATGGACCGCGAGGTTATGCGTTTGCGGGATATGCTGACGGCTAAACTCTCGGAGATCATCTATAACGGTTTCTGGTTCAGTCCTGAGATGGATTTTCTCATGGCGGCCATCGACAAAAGTCAAGAAGTCATCGATGGAACCGTCCGATTGAAACTCTTCAAAGGCAGCGTCTATCCATATGCCCGGGAATCTCCAAGCTCGCTCTACAATCAGGATCTCAGCAGCATGGACATCGAGGGTGGATTCGACCAGAAAGACTCCTCGGGTTTCATCAAGATTCAAGCCATTCGTTTGATGGCCCACCGCGCCATCATAAAAAAACATGGGGAATAGACATGGCGTTATGGGACAAGGGCTACGAGATCGATCGAGAGGTGCTCGAGTACACCGTTGGCAAGGACTCCATTGTTGATTCAAAACTCATACCTTATGACTGCCGGGCTTCGGCGGCTCACGCAAGGATGCTTCATGACATAGGCATTCTGAACCAGGATGAGCTGGAACAATTGCTCGCAGGACTCAATGAGATCGTGGAACTCTGGGAAAAGGGTGATTTCCTCATCGAGCAGGAAGAGGAGGACTGCCACACCGCTATCGAGAACTACCTCGTAGCGAAGAAGGGCGAAGTGGGGAAAAAGATCCACACGGCACGATCGAGAAACGACCAGGTCCTCGTCGCCCTGCGCCTCTTCGAAAAAGAAGCTCTCGCCCAGATCCGGGATCGACTCGACGAGTTCTCGCGAGCACTGCCTGCTGAGGATGAGACACCCCTGCCCGGATACACCCATATGCAACGCGCTATGCCGACTACGGTGGGCATGTGGATGGGGTCATTCGCAGCCGCCGTCGACGACGATTTGATGCTCGTCGATGCTATTGTCGCTGTGATTGATCAGAATCCCCTCGGAAGCGGCGCCGGCTTCGGTATCCCGGTCTTCGAGATCGACCGAGACATAACAACCCGTGAGCTCGGCTTTAAACGCGTACAGGAAAATCCCATGTACACGCAGCTTAGTCGGGGAAAGTTCGAAGCCGCCATCCTGGGCGTCTTATCTCAAATCATGTTCACCATGAACAAACTCGCCACCGATCTCATCATGTTCAGTATGAAAGAATTCGGTTTCGTGAAGCTACCCGAAAGATTTTGCACCGGTAGTTCGATCATGCCTCAAAAGAAAAACCCCGACGTGCTCGAGATAGCTCGCGCAAACTACCATGTGGTTCTCGGACACGAGCTTGCGGTCAAAAGCCTCATGGGCAACTTGATTTCTGGATACAACCGTGACCTGCAGTTGATAAAAGAGCCTCTTTTTGCCACTGTGGAAACAACCTACCAAACGGTGAGGATCATGACACGCGTCGTTCGAGACCTATCGGTCGACCGGGAAAAGTGCGCCGAGGCGATGACTGAGGAACTCCACGCCACCGAGGAAGCTTATAAACTCGTCAAAGAGGGGACGCCCTTTCGAGACGCCTACCGCAAGATAGGCGAACGGTTTTCCGGCGGCGAGTGACACAATGATCTAAATGGTAAGAGCATTTCCCCACTTCCGTCGATACGACAGCCAGATAGTCAAAGTGATTCTCTTCGATTTATCGAATCGCACTCAGGCGAGTTGGTTTGTTGCTTTACGCATAACGACGCGCCATCACTTCGCATTTGTCCCTTTTTTGCTGATCAAATCGTAGCCTTTTGTGGTTTTAGGCGCGGTTTTCAATTTCTGCGCTTTGCCAATCAAACACTCTGCACAATCAGCTGCTGGATTGTTTTATGTTCTCAAAATCTGGTGAGGGGGGAGCCTCGTGCCGGTACGACGCCGATCGACGGCAGGCGATTTAACCCTATAACTTCCCTGTCAGGTCTGAATGCAGAGTCCCTGATCACTACGAGTGTGCTGACACGAGACAAATGGCTTGTTAAATCAAACGTTCCAGTTGATAGACAAAAAAGCGGCGGGGTTGATCGTCAGATCAGGGTGAGCAGACCCCTCATGTAGCCGAGGGCATGGGCCATGCCGGCATGCCAGGGGGCGTCACAGCTCATCTCGGGTGTATGGTCGGGAATCAGCACCCCGTCGAAGTTGTTTTTTGCCAGGATCTTGAGGGCTTTGAGCATATCGATATCCCCCTCATCCACGAAAACCTCTTGGTAGTGGGGAACTTTTCCTTTCACGTTTCGAAAATGGCCGTAGAAGATCTTCTTCTGCCTGCTGTAGGTATCCAGGGCTTCGTACAAATCCCCTTCACTCATCTCCTGCACCGAGCCCATGCAGAAATCGATTCCGTTTGCGGGGCTCGGTACCAGATCGAGAAGGCGTTGGTACTTGTGGGGCTGATTCACCAACCGGGCGGATTGTCTGAGACTGGGCATCGGAGGATCATCGGGGTGGGCGGCCAGGCGCACGCCGTTCTCCTCCGCCACGGGCAGGATTTCTCTCAGGAAGAACTCAACCCGCTGCCAGAGCTCTTCGCTGCCGACCGGTCCGATGGTGCCCTGGTCTGCCTCGGTGTCGTAGATCATGTTCCACACCATGCCCGCGGGGATAGGCCGGTCGACATCGATCTTGTCCGCATCGAAGCACACTGCCATAGCACCACCCCGGGCGGCGGGTGCTTTGGTCCAGCCCCACACACCGGCGATGCTGAAGTTGTACCCCATGAACGGGATCCCGGCCTTACCAACGTTACGAATAATCTGCTTGATGTCTTCGACCTGCCGCTTTTTCTCAGGACCGTCCAGGAGCACGTCATACCAGAAAGCAGGATCGAAGTTTTCAATAGCCTCCCAGACCAGGCCATGGGCGTTCATGGCCTTCTTCATATCCACAAGCTCTTCTGTGTCCCAGAGTTGGCCTTTCCCTGAAGTAACACCCCACCCCTCGGTGTCCGATCCGCTCGAGAGGCTGGGATCCTTGCCCCGGTGATAGTTGGTCATATGCACCACCAGATGGGTGGCTCCCGCCTGGCGTGCGAATTTGAAATTCTCCTCCGTCACCAATTCACGATACAGACCCAATCCCAGCTTCATGAACTCCTCCTGGTAGTATTCCGTGTTGTTGAATCGGGCCGATCAGAAAGCGCCCGAAACGCCCCCGTCCACGGGAAGACAGATCCCCGTAATGAATCGTGCTGCCGGAGAACTGAGAAAAACGGCCGTCCATCCCACATCCTCGGCCTGGCCGAATCTGCCGATAGGGGTCCTGGCAATGATTTGCTTTCGCCTCTTCGCATCGGGCATCCGGCCCATGCCGGCATCGATCCAGCCGGGGGCTATAGCATTGACCCTTATCCCCGAAGGCGCCAGCTCCGAGGAAAGGACGCGCACCACGCCGAGAAGGCTCGTCTTGGCGGCCGAATATGCGGTGGTGAAAGGGATTCCGAAAAAAGAGGCCATGGAAGCCATGAAGAGGATGCTTCCCCTGCCCGCCTCCTTCATCCGCGGCGCCACGGCACGGCTCAGCGCCAGTCCTCCCATGACGTGGACCTCCCAGACGCGGCGGAACTCCTCCAGGGTGGTCTCCTCCAGGGATTTCCTGTGGTGAATCCCGGCATTGTTGACGAGGACTGTGATCGGTCCCAAATCCTTTTCCAGGGAAGATACAAACTGCTCCGCCTCATCCCCGGCCGTTACGTCGTAGATCCTGTATTGAACGGGGAGCCCGAGTCTTCCAACCGCATCCTTCAGTACCGCCTCCCTGCGGCCGGCTACCACCACCTGGGCTCCCGCGGCCGAAAAGCAGCGGGCCATTGCGAAGCCCAGTCCGGTGCCTCCGCCCGTAATCAGGACCCGTTCACCGGTAAGATCAAATGCCTCCTGCCACGAATAGCTCATCTGCTGCTCTCCGCTCCTGAGGATCGATTCATCCCTTGATGCCTGAGAGGGTCATCCCCTCGATCACGTATCTTCGGAAGACGAGAAAAACCACGAGCACGGGCAGGATGGCCAGGGTGGCGCCGGTCATGATCATTCCGTAATCCACCGAGAACTCTCCGATAAACCTGGACAGGCCCAACTCCAGAACGAACATCTTCCGGGAATTGGTGATCACCAGTGGCCAGATGAAATCTCCCCACGCCGTCATGAACTGAAAAATAGCCAGTATTACGATGGCGGAGACGGAAAGGGGTGTAATTATGCGGAAAAACGTAGCCCAAACGCCGGCCCCGTCGATCTTGGCGGCTTCGAGCAGGGAGTCGGGAATGGTCTGGATATTCTGCCGCATGAAGAAGATCCCGAAGCTGCTGACGATGATGGGAAAGATAAGGCCCGCGTAGGTATCGACCAAACTGATGCGAACGGCCAGGACATAGAGGGGGATCATGTAGCATTGAAAGGGCACCATGATCGTTACCAGGATCAGGAAGAACAGGACGTTCCTGCCCCGGAACCGGAACTTGGCGAAAATAAAACCTGCTATCAGGGAATTGAATGTACTGATGACGGTACCCGTCGCGGCCACGATCAGGCTGTTGAGGAAATAGCGTAGAAATACCGTGTCCTGGAGAAGCTCCTGGTAGAATCCCCTGTTCCACTGCATCGGAAGCAGTGTCGGGGGAATGCGCAGAATTTCGGCATCGGGCTTCAGCGAGGTACTGATCATCCAGAAGAAGGGGAATATGATAACCACCGAAGCAACGGCAAGGATGAAATGGGTTACGATTTTGGACAGCCTCTGTTCGAGTCGAAAGTTCAGCATCTTCAGCGCTCCCTGCCCATCCTGAATTGCACAAGGGTGAATAACAGCACGACGAGCAGAAGAACAATAGACTCCGCGGCACCAGCCCCCATCTTGAAGTAGACGAAACCCCTGGCGTAGATGTCCGACACGAGCACCTCCACCTGGGCGCCCCCTCCCTGTGCTCCGTGGGTCATCACATACACCTGGGTGAAAACCTTGAGGTTGTTGATCACCGAGATCACCATCACGAAGAGGGTTATAGGTCGCAGAAGGGGAAGGGTGATACGCCTGAAGGTCGTCCAGCGGGAGGCGCCGTCGATCATGGCGGCCTCGTAGTACATACTGGGTATGTTTTTCAGCCCTACGGAGAAGATGATCATGTTGTAGCCGATCACCTTCCATATGCTCACGATGATCACCGAGACTAGGGACATCCTCGGAGTAGACAACCAGGCCACCCGAGGAAGACCGACACCCCTTAGCAAAAGATTTATGAAACCATTGTCCCACTCGAAGAGCCACATCCATATAAGGCAGACGGGAACGAAGGTCAGGACGACGGGAATGAAGATAATGGTTTCATATACGCTCTTGAATCGGATCTTTTGATTGATGAGATAGGCGAAGCCGAGCCCCAACACCACGGAAAAGAGGGTGGTAAAGATGGTAAAGCTGATGGTGTTTAGAAAGGCGTTGTAGAAGATTTCGTCCTTGAAAAGGCTCAGGTAATTCCTGATCCCCACAAATGCGCCCACGCCGTCGATGAGGTTCCAGTTGAAAAAGCTGAAGACCAGGGTCTGGCCTATGGGTATAATGCGGATGATAAGAAATGCCAGGAGCGTGGGGATGAGAACAACAAGGATGAAACGCGTCTCTTCGCCTACGCTGAAAATCGATCTGTTCTTGTTCGTTTGTATCGGCTCCCGATCCGATTTGTTCTTGATATTAAATGAAGGAGGGAGGGAATGAAAACCCTCCCTCCGCTTCGAGCTTTACATTCCGTAGAGATTTGCTTCCTTGAGAATCCCGTCGACCGTATCGGCGATCTTCTTGATCTCAGCTTTGATCTTGGCGTCGTTTCCGAGCAGAGAGCTGTCCCTGTAAGCGTTGGGAAGCTGCTCGCCCATCTTACCCATGATCTCGTTTTCGACGGTAAGGCGCTTCTGCCACACGAATTCCAGGTCCGGCGGATTCTCTACACCCGCTAAAAGTTGGGCCTGGTTCTTGAGAAGGCTCTTGTAGTCCAGATCCTGACGGGTGGAGAGCCAACCGGTATCGGCAACCATCTTCTCCATCACCGGTTTCTGATAGAAAAAGTTGATGAACTCCCAGCCTGCCTTCTGGCTCTGGGAGAACTCGGGGACGAACATGTTGCGGGTGATAGCGAAGGTGGCTCTTCGCTTGCTCTTGGGCAGCGGAGCCGCGTCGTAGTTGAGATTGGGGCTGTTGTTCTCCAGATAGGCGACGACCCACTGTTCCCGCTCGAACATGGACGATTTTTCCTTGGCAAAGGAATCAGCATCCTGGATTATGTTGAAGTCTGTTACCTTGTGCTTGTACAGCAGATCGATGTAGAGCTTCAGAGCTTTGTAGCCGGAATCGTCGTTGAAGCCGTTGTGGTACTTACCGCCACCGGCGGCTTCCAGGATATCTCCGCCTTCCGGAAGCAGGCCTAGTGCCCAGAATTTTTCACAGGTACCGGCGGGGTGTCCGGCGAACCGCAGGGAGATCCCCGAGCGGGTTACGTTACGCTGAGAATCGTACTTGGTGAGCTTGGCGGCGTAGTCGGTCAACTGCTGCATCGTGTCCGGAGCGGCCTTCAGACCGGCTTCGGCGAAATGGTCCTTGTTGTAGTAGAGCACTTCGCTGTAGAAGCAGAAGGGCACTCCCAGCATCTTGCCGTCATAGGTGACGTCGTGAAGGTACTCCTTGTTGATACCCTTCATGACCTCGGCCTGGACGTTCGCGGGAACCTCGACGAAGAATTTCTCAGCGTAGGGAAAGGAGTGCACGCTGATCAGCTCGATCACATCGGCCGCGGTCTTCGAAGGGATGGCGACGCCCAGCTTCTGGTTCAGATCGGAAAGGGCAAAGGTCTGCACCTCGACCTGAATGTTTGGATTTTCCTCCTGGAAGTCCGCAACCACCCCTTCGTAGTACTCCTGAAGATCAGGATATCCACTCCAGAGTGTTATCTGGGCTTCCTCCGCACCTCCCTGTCCGCCGGCAAAGACCATGCCGGCAGAAAGAAGCAGGCAGAACAGAACCGTGAGTTTTGGAAGGATCTTCATTTCCTCCTCCTTGTAAAAATTTGGTTTCTAAAAAGAATCCGCAATAACGGGATTCTTGATTCCTGTATTCGCCGGACGATTTCGGGAGACTGACCCGGGATCATACCGTCGTTGTATGAAATACTCCGGATACTTCGTTACCAGCGTGTCGAAAAGAGATCGGGTCAGGTGTTTTTCCACGGCCTTCTCCACTGCAGATCCATCCCCGTTTCTTATCAGCTCCCCGATGTGATTGTGCTCTTCAATGATCTCATCCCAAGGGAACTGGGACGACAGCCGGATGGCCCTCAGCCGATCATAGTTGTAGTCGATCTTCTTTTGATGATCCCACAGGCCCTCCTTGCCGCAGCCCCTGTAGATGATGCGGTGGAAATCGTTGTCCAGATCGAGCATCTTTTCATAAGTTCTCTCCCGCTTGCATAGCTTCTGCATTTCGAGATTGGCTTTGAGATCGACGAGACAATCCTGGAGGAAAGAATGGCAGGCTTCTTTGATGACGGCCTTTTCCAGGATCCGTCTGGCAAAACGTGCCTCCTCCGCCTGATCGATGTCGATCAGGGAGACGCATGATCCTTTCTGGGAGATAACTTCGACGAGGCCATCTTCGGCGAGCTTTATGAAGGATTCTCGTACCGGAGTCCGGCTTGTATCCAGTAGCTGGGCAATCGTGGCCTCACTCATCGACAAACCGGGCTCTAGATGAAGGTTGATGATGTTCTTTCTGAGAACGGTGTAGACCCACTGACTGAAGGATTCGTTCTTGTCTTTTTCGTTGATAAGTAGATTCATTACCCCTTGACTGCCATACAAGAATACTAGTATACCATTATTTATCCAGGAGAATATCTTGTCAACCCCTCTACTTGGATGATAATTTCAGGCGGTTTCAAACACCTGTCAGCCCCTCCCGCGGAAAGAGGATTAATATGAAAAACGATCAATGGAGAGAACTGCTTTCACTACTCGGCGGAGAGAAATTGGAGAGTGTTCCCTGCGGTTTCATCATCGACAGCCCCTGGCTCCCCAACTGGGCGGGGATGTCCAGGCTGGACTACATGTCCTCCGAACAGATGTGGTTTCAAGCCAACCTGAAAGCCAACAGGGAGTTCCCGGAATGCTGGTTCTTTCCGGGCTTCTGGAGCGAGTTCGGAATGTGCTCGGAGACCTCCGCCTTCGGCGTGAAGCTCCGCTTTGGGGAGAACGAGTTCCCCTTTCCCGAAAAGATCCTCCCGGACCTGGAGGCCGTCTCATCCCTTCCAGCCCCCGATCCTCGGACCGACGGGCTCCTGCCCATGATCCTCAAGCGCTTGGTCGTCACCAGAGAGAGGATAGAGACCGAAGGGCACACGATCCGGTTCGCCATATCCAGGGGACCGCTCAATATCGCCTCCTTTCTTGCCGGAACCACGGAGTTCCTGACGGCCATAAAAACCGAACCTGAGAGGGTTCGCCTGCTCCTGGACAAGGTCACCGCTTTCGTCTCCGACTGGCTCGAAGTACAGAGGGAGAGCCTTCCCTCCATCGACGGTCTGCTCATCCTCGATGACATCGTCGGTTTTCTCGGGGAGGAGGATTTCAGAGAATTTGCCCTGCCCTATTTGAAGAGGCTCTTCAAGGGATCCGGCACGGCGGTGAGATTCTTTCACAACGACTCACCCTGTCTGGTCTCGGCTCCCTATCTCGAAGAGTGCGAGATCAACCTCTTCAATTTCGGCATGCAGAACACCCTTCAGGAAGTCAGGAAGCTAACCGGTCCTCGGGTGACGCTGATGGGAAACGTGCCCTCGGTGGAGGTCATGGCTGAGGGAACCCCCGAAGCGGTGAGGGGGAGTGTGAAGAATATTCTCCAGTCCCTCGAGAGTACCAGCCGGGTGATCCTCTCCTGCGCCGGAGGAATGCCGCCGGGAGTTCCGACGGAGAATATCCGGGCGTTTCTGGAGGCTGCGCGGGAAGGGTGAGACGATGAACAGTAACGATCGAAACCCGTTCATAGACACCTCCCCGTTGCCGGTGGATATCGTGTTGCATCCTTCCTGGTGGTTTAAAAATGAAGGCATTAGCTTTGATGAGGATTTCTTCTACGATCCCCAAAAAAGAGTCGAATCCGAGCAGTACATGGAACAGGCGCTGTTCGAACGTTGGGGGGAATACGGACTCGGCTCTGACCGAGACAAAAAAATACCTTTGATCGGGGCGATGCATCTGGCAGCGGGTTTTCTGATTTCGGAAATGCTCGGCTGCAAGGTGCAATACCGGGAAGACACGGCTCCCCAAGTGCTATGCGCTCATAAAGAATCCATGGACATAGACACACATGAGGCGTTCGACAGCAGGGCGTTCAAGAGATTCGAAGACCTGCAGGAAGCCCTCAAACTCGAGTTCGGATATATCAGGGGCGATGTGAATTGGGCGGGTGTGTTGAATATCGCCATGGATCTAAGGGGTGAGCGGATTTTCACCGACATGTTCGATAAGCCGGATGAGGTGAATGATTTTTTTTCAAAGATTGGTGCGCTCTTGGAGAAATTCGTTGCAGGCATCCAGAAGGAAACAGGTTCCTCCTCGATATCGGTCAACAGAAATGTTCGCCATATAGCGAAGCCCGTTTTTCTGTCATCGGAATGCTCGCACACGATGATCTCCACCGACCACTATGAACAGTATCTGCTAAAATTTGACAGAACCTGGAGCAGCAAATACAGGCCGTACGGAATACATTACTGTGGAAAAGACCTGCATAGGCACATTGCCAGCCTTGTTAAGATTCCCCACCTCGATTTCGTAGATGTGGGATGGGGAGGAAATGTCAAAGAACTGCGGGCAAATCTGCCCGGCACCTTCTTGAATATCCGCTTGAGCCCGGTGAATCTGATCCACGCTAGTTGCGAGGAAATCAAAGCGACTATCAGGAGGCTTGTTACCGATTCAGGGAACCAGTATCTTACTGGGATCTGCTGCATCAACATCGACCATCAGGTGGCCGATGAGAAGATCACCACGATTTTTGAGACAGTCAGGCAGTTAAGAGAAGAAGGGCGGTAGCTGCGACACCTTCGAAGTATCGATCCGAAGCTTGCCGGGCATGTTGAGGCGACCATGTCTGATGGAAAGATCCGGATATTGATTCTCGTTCTGTGCATCGGGGGCGCAGTCCTGGCCGGGATCTCACCGAGCTACAATCACTCTTACACCCGTGGCGGGCGCAAACCCCCAACGGATCGTTTATGGGCATTGGTATTCGGCGCATCGACCGGAGGCAACAAAGCAGCCGAATCGATGACACCCCAGTCGGCATCGGCAGCCGGGGAACAGCCGCTAACCGCAGGCGCCCCGGGATCCCCGGATCAGCGGCCGAAACCGGTCGATGGGGCGCAGTCCGTCGAATCTCCCAGATCGCTATACAGGACCAAGACCGCGGAGGAATCGAAGGTAGAGCAGCTCATCGAAACGGCGTTCCGGAGATACTTCAGGAGTTTTCGGATCGCCGGCGAGTCGCTGACTCTGAGGATGCCTTTCGGCCTCAACTATGAGCGCGAGGGTACTCCGGGCTATTCTCAGGTATTCTACCTGCACGGCAAGGGAACACCGGAGCAACTGTGGCCCTACATCGATGCGGTACTGGCCTCAGAACAGTTCGCCGAATACACGAATGCGATAACCGGCCCCGGCGACAAGGTAATCCTCTTCGAGCTGGAGCAACAGAGCTATTCCCTGTCCCGGGATCGGGACCTGATCGAGTCGCTGAAGCGGGGCCCCTATCCAGGAACTCCAACCCGCATCTTCGTGCACAGGAACGCCGCAGAACTGACGGAGGCGGACGTGTACAACTACCTCTACGCCGTCGCCTCCGTTGGGGTGGACTGCTCGGGGTTCACTCTCTATATCCTTGACTCCATTGCGCGGGCCTACGGGATGGACATAAGCACGATGCTCAGTGAAAGATGGAGGATCAACCCGAGCCAGGTTGCCGACCGCGTAGGCCTGTGGTTTTACGATCCTGCAAGCGGGTATACCGAAATCCTCGACGACCGAATCGAGAATCTCAAGCCCGCCGATATAATCTTGTTTCGCGGCAGCGACGGGGGGCTCAAGCATTCGGCGGTAATTCAATCGATCGATTGGGAGAAAGGGCTTATCCGCTATGTCCAGTGCACCGACTGGGCAATCGAGCCGGAACGCGGGGCTCATCAATCGGTAATTCTGTTCGATCCGTTACGGCCTCAGGTTAGCCTCAAGCACTATTCCGTAATATGGACGCAGAAGGTCCGCCCGCCCTTTGACGGTGAGCTGGAGCCTAGGGACTGGCTGACCGACCGCGATCGGTATGCATGGTATCCGGCCGCAGGCGGGAGCCTGATAGTGCGCCTGCAGTATCTGGCGGCACTTTTTGAAAAGAGGGAGCCCCTCTTCTATGCAAACGCGGACCGCGGGCTGGAATCGTCGTCCGGAGGAACGCCGGAGGCTCTGCATCCCGTTCCGTAAAAGGAAGGTCCGGGGAGGGCCTCCGGAATGGGTTGTCCGTCGCCCCTGGGTTATATCTTCGGTCCTGTGGGCGATGAATCTGTACGTGGTGAAATCACAAGGCTATCTCTTCTTGACAGCGGGTCGGGGCGCAGCCTGCTCTATCGTCCTGAGCACCCCGACGACGCTGTCGCGGGCGTCCCCGGCGCTGGCCATGGCGCTGTCGAACCGTTCGGCCACCATCTCCGATTGCGCTTTTTCCAAAAGCCCCTCGGCCGCATCCAGTCTCGATCGCAGGTTGGCGGTGTTTACCGCTGCGGTCCAGGGCAGACCGGAAAGCTGGGTTCGAGCCGATTGCAGATAATTTTTCACATCCGCTATCAGCTTGGTGATGTCGGCACGCAGCTGCGCCTTCTTCTTGTCAGCCTCCGCCTTGGCCTGATTGGCGGCGTTCATGGCATCTTCGGCCAGTGTCCCGGCAGTCTTGAAGTTACGCAGCAGTCTGAACTTCTGATCCTGAGCCGACAGCTCGGCGTTCAGCCTTTCCATGGCTTGTTTCGCCCGGTTCCAGGCATCCGGGGCGTACTTCTGGGCTCCGGCAGCCTCCGCCGCAGCCAGGGCGGTCCCCGCCTGATCTATCTCTGCCTCGGGAAGTTTGGCGCACGAAATCACGAGCAGAGTGACAACGACCGATAACACGACAACAACAAATCGCTTCATGCATTCACTCCTTCACTTGAAATATCCGCTTCGCAGAACAATTCGTTCGGGCCATATACAATTTCGGCCGTCGGGGCCGTTATAATAACCGAGGACGATCTCCTTATACGTAATCCACGGATTGTTCCGGCTATTTGCCGGCGGGCTGACTCAGTTGCTACCGCTGAGCTATCTTGGCGGGGCGCAGTCGATTCAAAGCGCAGGCCAGCTCGATATCCCGGAATTGGGCGAAGTGGCCCGAGATCCTGGGAGACAAGCCGTCCAAGCCTTTTTCTTTCACGACCTGAAGGCAACGATCGATCAACTCTTTGATCGGCATTTCCCCGCTGTTCGTTTTTCCGAGATACTCTATGGCCTGGGCGATCGCCTTGGTCTGGGAAAGCTCGATGATCTGCTCCACATCGGTGAGATCGATGGTCGTTGCCCCGAAATGGACCCGATATATCTCGGTGGCGTAGACACTTCTCTTCCCGTACTGGTTCAGCGGATCGATCGAATCGGTTTGGAGAATCCGTATGCCTTCCGGGCGGGGAGTATCCTGATGCTCCTGTCTTCGTTTTTCCGCAGATTCCTGGACAATCCGTTTGGCAGCCGCGGTGACGTCGAGGGGCTGGTATTTGATCATCTGGATTACCGTATCGGCAACCTCGAAGTAGTCTCCGACTCCACCCAGTACGATGACCGATGATACTCCGCTTTGCTCGTACAGCCGGCGGACTCTCTCGATGTAGGGAGTGATCGGCTCGTCCGCCTTGCCGACCAGTTCCTGCATCTTTCGATCCCGAATCATGAAATTGGAGGCGCAGGTATCCTCATCCATCAACAGCACGCGGCCGTCCATCTCCAGGGCTTCCACGATGCTGGCCGCCTGGGAGGTACTGCCGCTGGCGTTCGGTGTAGAGAAGCGGGTCGTGTCCCGCTGGAAAGGCAGATTGTCGATGAAGCCGGAAATGTCCACCGATGCCACCCACCGGCCGCTGTATGCGCGGACCTTCACCGCCCTGGGATCCGCCACGCAGAGCTCACGGCCGTCACCGGGAACGTGGCTGTAGATGCCGGATTCTATCGCGTGAAGGAGGGTGGATTTACCGTGGTACCCTCCGCTCACGATGAGGGTCACACCCCGGGGTATGCCCAGCCCGGTCACGGTGCCCCTTCCCCGTTCTGAGACTACGTGGGCTTTTTCAGAAAACCTGCGCGCCAAAAAATCACGATAGGCGATCCCGGCTGTCGGGGTGTCGAACACGGATGGCGGAATCCCCAGATAGGAGTGGCCGACCCTGATCCTGTAGATCCCCGTATGGGGCGGCGCGTACAGGATCCTTGGGGATCTGGGTAATCAGCAGCTCGAAGTCCGGATAGGCGCACTCCCTCTCGAACGGATCGTCGCGGCGTGCACAGTCGGCTGCATCGGTCATATAGGAGTCCTCGCTTTATTCCAAATATCGCGGTCTGAAGAAGCATCGGTATTCTTGCCTATATGTCAAACTCTACTATATTAATGTGCTCGTTGCATTATTACGCTTGTAGCGACCGGAGAAAACAAGGGCCAGCCAGATGCTTCCGAAGGATTTGCCCGGTTTTACCGGCGGCGTGGGCCGGGGCGCACGTTTCTCGATGATCCGGGAGAGGGTGGCCAGCAGCCCTGACCGCTTCGCCGTCACCGTGAAAGCAAGGCGTTCACGGCCATGACGATCGCTGCCGCCAAAGTAGTGAAGGCAAATATCACCTTCAGTTTTTTCGGGTTGGTCTTTATGGCGATCTTTCCCCCGATCATTCCCCCGACAACCGCGGCACAGGCGACCGGAATCGCCCACGAGGGGTCGAAGTGACCGTTGATCGCGTGACCGGTAAAACCCATCAACGCTGTAACCGCTACCATAGCGGAAGCGGTGCCCACGGCGATGCGCATCGGTACCCCGCACAACAGCACCATCAAGGGAACCTTGAAAGATCCTCCCGAGATGCCGACCGCTCCGGCGGCAAGACCCACGGCGGCGGTGATAGGGATGGCGATCCAGAGATTGACCACGTACTCCTCGTTTCCGAAGCGGCGATGCCAGTATCCGAATCTTTTGCCCTCGGTTATCGGTCGATTCTTGACCTTCAACAGCATCAGAAAACCGGCCAGGACCAGCAGTCCGGCAAGGAGAAACTTCAACGTGGTTCCGCTTACATAGTCGGAGAAGTACCCGCCGACAAAGGCCATGACATCCGTAGGCGGGTCGATCACCAGCGCGAGTTTCCAGTCGACCATCTTGTGCCTGTGGAAGATGATCATGCCGGTGAGGGCGCTGAACATCAAAATCAGCTGTCCGGTCGTTGCCGCCTGGTGGATCGCCTGACCGGCCAGGACAAGAACCAACACGTAGAAGTTCCCCCCTCCCCGGCCGGTCATGGTCATCAGCACGGCGAGGACGAATACAATGGTTGCCACTATTATCAGGTTCATCCCTTCCGGATCCTTCTGCTCCGCAAAACCCTTGCCAGAAATATGCCCAGACCCAGCACAACCCCGCTGCCCCACAACCACCAGGGATAGCCCCGGGGAACCTCGTGATCCAATACCGATCTGCCTTTCCACAGGAAGGAGACGACGATCGTGGCGACTTCCCGGCCCGCCTCCGTTAGATAGACGGACGGGGACGTCTGTTTCAGGGGGAAGGCGAACCCTTGGGGGTAGTACAGGGCGCGCAGGTACACCACCACCGAGCTTTCGATGTAAGCAAAGGCGACGGCGAAGATCGCACACCCTATGTAGCGCTTCTGCCAGTTCTTCATCCGGATCGCAACCTCAATGTCCTAATGATACCAGAAAAGCCCGAATGTGTACTTGACAAAAATAATTGGCGGTGTTACGTTTTTTTAATTCGTAGCACCACTATCGTGCGTTGGAGTTCATCTTGAAATACAGCGTCGTCTTGACGGTTTTTCTCGTTTTTCTGGGTACGCTCCGCTGCTACGCCGGAGGATCCGCCGCAGGGTCGGCGGAAGGGGATGGCGACCCACGAGCGATCGAATTGGGAACGCGAATCACCGTCGTGGACGGGTTGGGACGCGAGATTTCCGTGCCTCGGAATCCTCGAGCCGTGATCTGCTCCGGCGCGGGAGCCTTGAGGCTGCTCAGCTATCTTGGGGCCCAAGACAGGGTGGTGGCCGTGGATGACATGGAAGGACGGCGACCCCGATTCGACGCCAGGCCCTACGCCTTTGCCAATCCGCAGTTCGCCGCGCTCCCCCTTTTCGGCGAGTTCCGGGGACACGACAATCCGGAGCTCATCGCCGCCCTGGATCCACAGCCTCAGGTGATCTTCAAGACCTTTTCCGTCATGGGAACCGACCCGCGTGAGCTGGAGAGACAGACCGGCATCCCCGTGGTGGTTCTCAACTACGGCGACCTGTCCTCCTACCGGCAGGACTTCTACGGCGCCCTGCGCACCGTGGCCCTGGTCATGGACAGGCAGCGGCGGGCCGAAGAGGTGATCGCCTTCTTCGAAGCGGCCATTGCCGACCTGGACGGGAGGACCGCCGACATCCCCCGGGAGGAGAAGAAATCCTGCTACATCGGCGGCATAGCTTACCGCGGGCCCCACGGTTTCCAGTCCACCGAGCCCACCTACCCTCCCTTCATGTTCGTCAACGCCGACAACGTGGCCTACGAGCCCGGTAAGAGCCTGGCGGAGTTGGAGCACGCCGACGTGGCCAAGGAGCAGATCGTGGTCTGGGACCCGGATGTGCTGTTCGTGGATGTCTCCACCCTCCAATCGGACCCTCAGGCCAGCGCTGTGTATGAACTGCAGAACGATCCGGCCTATACGGGGCTCACGGCCGTACGCGCCGGAGAGGTGTACGGGGTGCTGCCCTACAACTGGTACACCAGCAACTACGGTTCCATCCTGGCCGATGCCTACTTCGTGGGCAAGGTGCTGTACCCGGATCGATTCCAGGACATCCAGCCCAGCGTCAAGGCCGATGAGATCTACGATTTTCTCTTGGGGGAGGCGGTGTTTCAGCAGTTGAACCAGGCCTTTCAGGGAATGGTATTGCGGAAGATCCCCCTCTGAGATAGAAAGCGCCAATAGATCATGCACCTGGAAAACGGCAGGATCCCGCTGGAGTACAACCGCTACATCGGCAGGAAGAGCGCGGCCACCGTTACAGGGCTCGTCCTGCTGCTGATCCTTCTGGTCGTGTCCATCTCAGTCGGGGCTGTACCCATCCCGCTCGGGGCGGTCATCCGGACGCTCTTCAGCGCAGGCGGGTCGCGGCAGTGGGAGATCATCATCTTCAACATCCGCCTGCCCCAGGCCCTGGCCGCCGTGGCGGCGGGAGCCGGCCTGGCCGTTTCCGGGGTGTCCATGCAGTCGATCCTGAGAAATCCTCTGGGCTCCCCCTTCACTCTGGGAATCGCGAACGCCGCGGCCTTCGGCGCTGCATTTTCGGTTATGATCCTGGGGTCGGGGGCCATGAGCAGCTCCGGAGCCGATGCGGTGTCCATCACCAACCCCTATATAACAACAGCGGCGGCCTTCCTGGCCTGCCTGGCCGCCACCGGTGTGATCCTGGCCATCTCCAGAATCAAGCGTGCTTCCCCGGAGGTGATGATCCTGGCGGGAGTAGCCCTGGGCTCCCTGTTCACCGCCGGGACGATGTTCCTGCAGTACTTCGCCGATGATGTGCAGCTTGCCGCCATGGTATTCTGGACCTTCGGGGATGTGGGGCGGGTGAGTTGGCGCGAGCTGATCGCGATATCCGTAGTAACCGTCGGAGCTTCGGTGTATTTCATCTTCAACCGTTGGAACTACAACGCAATCGACGCGGGGGATGAAACCGCCAAGGGACTGGGCGTACCGGTAGAACAGCTCCGGCTCGTGGGGATGGTGGTGGCCGCACTGGTTACCGCTACCATCATCGCCTTCGTGGGGGTCATCGGCTTTGTCGGCCTGGTCTGCCCGCACATGGTCCGGCGGATCGTCGGGGATGATCACCGCTTCCTCATCCCCGCAACCCTGATCGCAGGTGCGCTCCTGCTCCTGGCCGCCGACACCGTGGCACGAATCATGCTCGCCCCCAACGTGCTGCCGGTCGCCATCCTGACCGCCTTCATGGGCGCACCGGTGTTCATCTACCTTCTGGTCAAGGGCTACGGCAAATGATACTCGGAGTCGACGGACTCACGTTCCGCTACAACAGCCACCCGGTTTTGGAGGATATCACCTTTCAGGTCCACACCCATCAGATCACCGCCATCCTCGGGCCCAACGGAGCCGGAAAGACCACACTGCTGCGGTGCATCAACCGTATCCTCAAGCCTGCATCCGGAACGGTGCGGATCGAAGAGCAGGACCTGGCTCACTGTTCCTCCCGGGACATAGCCCGCCGGGTGGCCTACGTCGCCCAGAGGAGCGAGCCCCGCCGGATTTCCGCCTTCGATGCGGTGCTGCTCGGCAGGAAGCCCCATATCGTCTGGAACGTATCCCATCACGACGTGGAAATGACCCAGGCCACGCTGAAGCGCCTCGAGCTGGAGCACCTCTCCCTGCGTTATACCGATCGGATGAGCGGAGGGGAGTACCAGAAGGTCTGCATCGCCAGAGCCGTGGTCCAGGACCCCACGGTGATGCTCCTGGACGAGCCTACCGCTTCCCTGGACTTGAAGAATCAGCTGGCCATCCTGCGCCTGCTGCGCACCATCGTCCGCGGGCACCGGATGTGCGCGGTGATCACGATGCACGATCTGAACACGGCCTTCCGCTATGCGGATAAATTCCTCTTTCTGAAAAACGGGACGATCTATGCCGCTCTTGACAGAACCGAAATCTCGAGTCACGTTATCGAGGAAGTCTACGGGGTTCCGGTGGCCGTGCAGTGGCATCAGGACCATCCGGTCGTGCTGCCGCTGGACGGCGAAGAGGATTGACGAGGAGGAACTGCATGGGTGATGGGGACATGGGGAACGGAAAAGGTACTGATCGCGAGCCGTCCCAGCCGCTGATCACCGACTACCGGCTGGAGCTGTTCTCCCCGCCGTGCCTACCCGGTGCCCCCACCTGGAGCGCCCAAGTGTCTCTGGACCGCGATATCGAGGCGGTTCTTCCCTATCTGAACGCCCGGCTCGAAGGGGCCGAGTACGAACCTGCTGCCAAAGTCCTGGTCTGGAAGGAACAACGGTACAAGTTCGCCTTCCGGCCCCGGGAGATCAAGGCCGGACCGGCTCAGGACCGGGAGGAGGCGCAAAGTCTCGTGGATCGCGCTGTCGAACTGGTCAACCAAACCTGGCGGGAACGGGAGCAATACCAGCCTCGCCACAAAAAACGCGCTGTGATCAACCTCATGCAGATCTATCGTCTGCTGCCCCGCAGCAACTGCGGAGAATGCGGCAGCGGGACCTGCATGGCCTTCGCAGCCTGCCTGAAAGAGGGGGACACAGAGCTGGCCCGCTGCCCGGTGTTGGAGCAGCCGGCCTATGCAGAGAATCACGGGAAGCTGCTGGAGTTGCTCGGAGCCGCCGGTCAATAGCCGGCCTCGAACAAAATCGCTCTCTCACCGCTCTGGCAGCCCCCACGGATCGAATTCGATCTTCAACCTTCGGACCGGACCTGCTTGACTCCACCCACAACGGGATAGTAACATAATACAAAGTATTACTACGAGGACAGGGATGGCTCTGAATCAACATTACAAAGAGCACAAGGACGAGGTGATCACCTTCAAGGTGGAACCCCAGCTTGCTGAAATCCTCAGACGAATGCCCAACCGCTCTGAGTTCATCCGTTCGGCGATCCTGAACTCGCTAGATCACGTCTGTCCGCTCTGCCAGGGACTTGGCATTCTGTCACCGGATCAACAGCGGCACTGGCGGGAGTTCGCCGAGCATCACGGAATCCGGGAATGCAAGGAGTGCGGATCGGTAGTACTGGTGTGTGACGCACAATAGGCTTCCGCAGTCATCGGAAGGAGAACGTATGGTTCGACCTCGAAGAGGGAAAACCGCTTTCATCATCTCGGCCGCGGCGCTGCTGGTCGGGTTGGCAGCTCCGTCTCCCGGTTTCTCCGGAGCACAGAAACAAACCGACACACCCGCAGCCCGCAGCTCACCGCCCGGCGCATCGGAGGCCGGCGGGGGGCTCAGCGTCTTCGTCAGCATCCTTCCTCAGGCCTACTTCGTGGAGCGCATCGGGGCCGAACGGCTCAGCGTAGAGGTAATGGTGAAACCCGGACAGGACCCCCATACCTTCGAGCCGACCCCCCAGCAGATGGCTCGCCTGGCCGAGGCAGAGGCTTTTTTCCGCATCGGTGCCGAGTTCGAAAACACCCTGATCCCCCGGATCGAGAGCACGATGAAAGGGCTCGTGGTGGTGGACTGCCGGGAGGGCATCCGCCTCCGGCAGATGGACGATCACGGACATGGTGAGGGGGAGCAGGAGGGGGAGGCTCGCGAGGGTGAAGGGCACGCAGGAGACGAGCTCGAAGGAACCGACCCACACATCTGGCTGAGCGTGCGCAACGCCGTCAAGATCGCCGGCACCATGCACGAAGCTCTGGTGCACCTGGATCCGGAGGGAAAACAAACCTACGACAGGGGCTATCGCGACCTGGTCGAAGATCTGGAGGCCCTGGACCGTCGCATCGCCCGGATCCTGGCCCCGGTAGAGGGAAAGCCGTTTTTCGTGTTTCACCCCTCCTTCGGCTACTTCGCCGATGACTACGGCCTGGAACAGATCGCCGTAGAAACCGGCGGAGCCGAGCCCAGCGCCCGGCAGCTGGCCCGGCTGATTGAGCAAACCAGGGAGCGGGGCGTGCGGGTGCTATTCGTACAACCCCAATTCTCGCGCAAAAGCGCCGAAACCATCGCCGCCGAGATCGATGGAGCGGTGGTTCCGATCGATCCCCTGGCCTGGGATTACATCGAGAACCTCGAACAGATGGCCCGGGCGGTAGAGGAGGGCCTACGATAGAACCTGTCATCTCGGTCCACAACGTGAGTTTTTCCTACAACGGCGAACCGGTGTTGAGCCGGGTTTACTTCAAGATCTTCCCGCTGGATCTGGTCAGCCTTATCGGACCCAACGGCGGCGGCAAGACCACCCTGTTCCGCCTGCTCCTGGGCCTGATCAAGCCCGACAAGGGTACCATCAAAATATACGGCCAGCATCCGGAACGGGCCCGCACCCGGATGGGGTACGTGCCGCAGTACGCCCGTTTCGATCCCAGCTTTCCGATCTCGGTAAGGGACGTGGTGACCATGGGCCGGCTGGGCAACCTGCGCACCGGTCCGTATCGGGCCGCCGACCGGGAAGCGGCCATGGAGGCTCTGGAGGAGGCCGGTCTGGCTGACCTGCACAGCCGGCCCTTTGCCGACCTTTCCGGCGGCCAGCGCCAGCGGGTGTTCATCGCCCGCGCCCTGGCCTCGAAACCCGAACTGCTTCTGCTGGATGAACCGACGGCCAACGTGGATCGGGCGGCGGAAGCCAAGTTGTACGACCTTCTGCGCAAGCTCAACGAACGGCTGACCATCCTCATGGCCTCCCACGACGTGGGCTTTGTAACCAAGTTCGTGAAGCAGTGCCTTTGCGTGAACCGGAATGTGATCCTGCACCCGACGGCCAAGCTGGACGGGGGTATCATACGCGACCTGTACGGGAGCGAGATGGCCATGGTCCGCCACGATCACGAACTTTCCGTATCGGATGCGGGGAACAAGAATGATTGAGTTTTTTCAGGACGCGGCCCGCTACACCTTCCTGCAGTACGCCCTGATCACCGGTGTGCTGTCTTCGGTGGCCTGCGGCATCGTTGGCAGCTACGTGACGGTGCGTCGCATCACCTACATCGCCGGGGCGATCGCCCACTCCGTGCTGGGCGGCATGGGCGCGGCCCGCTACCTGCAGCGGAACCTGGGTTGGGAATTCCTGAGTCCGATCCACGGGGCTGTTTTCGCGGCCCTGCTGTCGGCAATCATCATCGGGATGGTGAGCCTCTATGGAAAGGAGCGGGAGGACACGGTCCTTAGCGCCGTCTGGGCCATCGGTATGGCGGTGGGCATCATCTTCATCACCCGCACCGACGGCTACAACGAGGACCTGATGAGCTACCTGTTCGGGAACATCCTGATGGTCCGCAAGGTCGACCTGATGCTGATCGTGGGACTGGATCTTCTGGTGGTGTCGGTCAGCTTTCTGTTCTACCACCAGCTGGAGGCAATCTGCTTCGACGAGGAGTTTGCCCGGCTGCGCGGCGTTTCGGTGGAGCTGTTCTACATCCTGCTGCTCTGCCTGACCGCGCTTACCGTAGTCACCCTGGTCCAGGTCGTGGGAATCGTGATGGTCATCGCCCTTCTGTCCCTGCCGGCGGCCGCTGCGGCGTTTATGACCCGACAGCTGTGGCAGACGATTCTGGTGGCGATCGGACTGAACGTGCTGTTAATGGTTGGAGGCCTCGCGGTGAGCTATCGTCCCGATCTTCCCGCCGGAGCCACCATCATCATCCTGGCCGGGGTGGTTTACCTGCTGGTGGTCACCCTGGGTCCGTTTTTCAGGCGCCTGGCCAGACGCGGCGGCCCGAATCAGAAATCGAAGGTGCGATAGGCAACAGTTCGCTGTTGATGATTCGCTCCCGGCCAGAGGATAGCCTCTTCATTTTCGCACATCCCCCATCAATGTCCCTTCAATCCCTGGGAATGCGGATGATGTAGTTGCAGCGGGGGCAAAACCCCTTCTTTCCCCTTTTTTCCCGACCCGCCTGCACGCGCACATGGCAGTGGGGACATTGAAACTCGATAAATTGATTTCTTATTTGTTCCATATTTTAACCTCATGATAATTTTCAGCGACCGAGCTCGATGGGCTCTTCCCGTATCCTGTAATACTCCCCCAGCATCCGGGTCAGCTTTCCGCCGGAACAGACCCGCCCGCAGCCGATCGGACAACGGGCGCAGTGATCTGCTCAAATCCTCCGGATCGTGCACGGGAACCTGCCGAGCGCGCCGCTCAGCGAGCACGTAATTGGCGATTTTCTTCGAACTGAGGTCGCCCTCCAGGAGATTCTCGCGATAGCCGGGGATCACTGTTGCCACTGCTTCTCTTTGAGTATCTTTAAGCCCCGCGGTGTAACCGCCTCTTCCAGCCCGCCGAGGGCCGCATCCAGAATTATGGCCAGGGCGGCGGTTGGTGCGGCACCCTGAATCGTCAGCTGCATGACCCGTACAGCGATTCCGGTTACGATCAGCTCTCCCAGCCCTCCGGCTCCGATCATGCCGGCCACAGCGGCGGTGCCTACGTTTACCACGGTGGAGGTACGGATACCGGCGATGATCACCGGCCGGGCCAGGGGCAGCTCCACCTTCCAGGTGATCTGCCAGCCGGACATGCCCATACCCCGGGCCGCTTCGATCACCGTAGGATCCACGGAGCGGATACCCGCGTAGGTGTTACGGATAATCGGCAGCATGGCGTAGACGAACAGGGCCACGACCGCGGCCTGATACCCCATTCCGAGCACCGCGCCGGCGATGCCGATGAAGGCCAGCGTGGGAATGGTCTGGCCGACATTGGCGATACCGACCAACACCGGCGACACGTAGCGCAGCGCCTTCCGGGTGGCGAAGAAACCAACGGGGATCCCGACAAGAATGGCGAGCGCCTCAGCGGCACCGACTATCTGCACGTGCCGCAGGGCGGATCTGAGCACTTTGCCGGGCGGAGCCATCTTGAAGATGCCCACGTCCCCCAGGGCGGTCATCCACACCGTTACGCCGAGCAGAAGGACGAGCAGAATGATGAGAATGATAGTCTTGCTCACCAGTCCTACCCGCCTTTCCTGCCGGTCTCCTGCTCCCCCAGGACCTCCCGGATCATATCGAAGGACAAGACACCCAGAAGCCGTCCATCCTCATCCAGAACCGACAGGGTGCCGATGGCGCTGCTCAGCATCATGGACAGAGCGTCGTTCAGCGGCGTCTCCGGTACGGCCGTGACCGTGGGGGGTTTCATTATCTCCCGCAGCGAGCGGGTGGGATCGATGTCTTCGCTGGTAATCCAGCCGAGAAAATGGTTGTCCTGGTCGGTGAGCATTGACCAGGTAGTGCCCTCCTGCTGCATGCGAGCCTTGACCTGCCCCGGCTCCTCTTCCACTTTGACGGTCAACGGCGGCTGCCTCATGACATCCCGGACACGGCTCAGCTGCAGGCTCTTCAAGGTCCGGTCGGCCCCGACGAAATCCCGAACGAACTTGTCCTTGGGCTGCTGGAGCAGGGCCGTGGGATCCGTGTATTGAATCAGCTCTCCGTTCTTCATCAGGGCGATCCTGTCGCCCATCTTGATCGCCTCGTGGATGTCGTGGGTCACGAAGGCTATCGTTTTCTTGATCTTGGCCTGGATCTTGAGGAACTCCTCCTGCAGCTTGTTGCGGGTTATCGGATCGATCGCCCCGAAAGGCTCGTCCATAAGCAAAATCGGGGGATCCGCTCCGAGGCAACGGGCCACACCGATACGCTGCTGCTGTCCGCCGGACAGCTCGCTAGGGTAGCGATCGATGAAGGTGGCAGGATCCATTCCCACCAGGTGAAGGAGCTCCTCGGCCCGGGATCTCTGTTTGGCCTTCGGCCATTTCTTGAGCCGGGGCACGGTGGCGATGTTCTCCTCAACGGTCAGGTGGGGAAACAGTCCTATGTTCTGTATGGCGTAGCCGATATCCCGCCGAAGCATGTTGGGATTGAGCT
>CAZPPB010000043.1:0-25489 GCA_964588355.1 uncultured Spirochaetaceae bacterium
TTTCGATTCTACTCGGACATCCGAAGGCCCGGCTGCAAAGCCGGGCCTTTTTGCTTGAGGGGCGCATTCATCGTGGCGTCCAACCCGCCGCTTCGTTTCTGAACGACCGATTTTTTTGGGGGGGTGGCTTCCCTGCCGTGCCGGTCAGGCCCCCTGGCCCGATTTCACCCGCTGCGGCTGCGCCGGGAGATCGTATATCCTCACCCCCACCGCATCGAAGATGGCGTTGCAGATGGCCGGAGCGGTCGGGAGGGAGGGACCTTCGGCCAGCCCCTTGAGGCCCAGAGGACCCTCCGGGTGCGGCATCTCCACCAGTACCGGTATGATCTCAGGGGTCCGGTCTGCGGTCGGCAGGCCGCACTTGAGCAGATCGTCGGTGATGTTGATGCCCTTTTCGATGCGGTACTGTTCGGACAGCGCGTAGCCCACCCCCATCATTACCCCCCCTTCGATCTGACCTTGAACCGCCCCGCTGTTCACGATCCTGCCCACGTCGTGGGCCGCTATGATTTTCAGCACCTGCACTTCCCCGCTGCGCTCGTCTACCTCGACGACGGCCACGTGGGTGCCGTAGGTGTAGCACCAGTGGGTCCGGCGGGAGGCGAAATCTTTCCGGCCCCAGTGGCTCGCTTCCCCCTCCAGCAGTGGGTGGGTTTTGGAGGTATGATACATGAACTCCCGGCGGAGCGGTTTGTCGTCCATCAGCTCGGCCAGAGGGACCTCGGCGCCGGAATCCCGGTCTACGAGCAAGGCGCGGTCGATCCCGAGGTTTTCAGGTTTGACCTTCCGTTGCAGCTTCTCCGCAGCCCGCCCGGCGAGATCGTTCCTCAGCTGCCGGCAGCACTCCAATAGAGCGTTACCGGTCATGTAGGTCTGTCTGGAAGCGGTGGTCGGCCCGGTCGGAGGGGTTAGGGCGGTATCGGTCCAGCCGATCTCCACCTGTGGAACCGGGATACCGAGGCTCTCCGAAGCCATGCGAACCAATCCGGCCCGGGATCCCTGTCCGTATTCGTGCTGGCTGATCAGGATCCGCAGCCTGCCCTTTGAGTCGAGCTGGACGATCGCACCGGCGCTCTCCTCGGCGCCGTGGCCGAAGCCGATATTCTTCACCGCCGAGGCAACGCCCACTCCGACGCGACGGCCCGGGCGGGCTGCGGGTATCTGCAGGTTCTCTAAGCTCTTGCGGGCCGCCCGGATCGTTTCCTTGATTCCGGGCACCCCCTCCTCAAGCACGTGATCGGAAATAGTGGGCAGGCCGGCTGCCAGGGCATTTCGTGCCCTGATCTCGAAGGGATCGATTTCGAGCCTGCGGGCGATCTCGTCGAGGCAGCTCTCGAAGGCGAAGGCGACCTGCATCACCCCGAATCCCCGCATGGCTCCGAAGGGTACGTTGTTGGTGTACCACACCCGACCCGCAATGTTCACCTCGGGCACGTGGTACGGGCCGCAGCCGAACACGACGCAGTTCTCCAGCACATCCACGCTCAGGGAGGCATAGGCGCCTCCGTCCAGGGTGATCTCCGCTTGCGTAGCAAGCAGCATTCCCGACTGGTCGGCCCCGACCCGGTAGTGCATGATCGCAGGATGCCGCTTCGGATGGGTGCGCAGGGATTCCTCCCGGCTCAGTGTTATCTTAACCGGCCGTTTGCAGATCAGGGCGCCTAAGGCCAGAAACTGGTAGATCAGGATGTCCTCTTTGCCGCCGAAAGCGCCGCCCATGGGCTGCTGGATGATGCGGATCTTCTCCTCCGGCAGCGCCAGGATCCGGGCCAGCTGGCTGCGGTCGTCGAAGGCGCACTGGGTTCCCATCTTCAGGGTCACCCCGCCTTCCGTGTCGGGTATCCCGATGCCAGCTTCCGGCTCGAGGAAGGCGTGTTCGATCGCCGGGGTGCTGAAATCGTGTTCCACCACGACCGAGCATCTCTGAAACGCCTTCCGCACATCTCCCCGTACGATTCGGGCTTCATGGAGCAGATTCCCCTTCTCATGAACCTTCGGAGCATCTTCCCGAGCCGCCTGGGCGGGAGAGAACACAGCCTCAAGCAGACGATAATCCACCTTTATCTTACCCAGGGCCGCCTCGGCGATCTCGGGCGTTTCGGCGAACACCGCCGCCACCGGATCGCCGATGAAGCGCACCTTGTCCCGGGCGATAGCCGGCTGATCGAGCTGCAGAATGCCGGCGATGTTCTCCCCAAGAATGTCCTCGGCGGTGATCACCGCGGCCACACCCTGCATTCCCCTCGCCTGCTCGCAGTCGATTCCGCGAATCTCCGCGTGGGGATGCCCGCTCCACAGGATCCTCCCGTACAGCATGTGCTCTTCTTTGAGGTCATCGGAGTAGGGGGTGCGGCCCTGAACCTGATCGACTGCGTCCCTGCGCAGCCGGGGTGAATCCGCCGCATCCCGGGCAAGCAGATCCGCCGTGTCGACGAACTCCCGCCCCGCGGCCAACCGTTCTGCCGCCTTCTGAACGGCCCGAACGATCGGAGCATATCCGGTGCAGCGGCAGATGTTTCGGTGCCGGGTCAGCCATGTTCGGATCTCCCCGGCACTCGGCGCGGGATTCTCCGCCAGAAGGACTTTGGCGCTCATGATCATCCCCGGCGTGCAGAATCCGCACTGAAGGGCGCCCTCTTCTATAAACGAGGCCTGGAGTGCATGGAGCTTTCCCTTCCTGGCCAATCCCTCGATGGTCTCGACCCTGCCGCCCTGAAGCTGTTTGGAATCCATGCGCACAGTGCAGGAACGGATCGCCCTGCCGTTCAGGATCACCGTACAGGTGCCGCAGTGGCCTTTGGAACAGCCGTTCTTCGTGCCGGTCAGGCCCAGGTCGTCGCGAAGGTACTGCAGCAGGGTCGTGCCCGGATTTACCCGCGCCGCCGATTTTCTTCCGTTGACCGTAAGCTCGACCTGAATCGCTTCACTCATCGTGATTCTCCTCGCCTGAAATCGATCTCTTCCGATTTTCCGCCCAGTTCCACCCTGCTGCGGGCGGGACTGGTCGTGGCAATCACCTTCCCCCTGCGGATCACCCAGAGGCATTCCGGCAGCAGCCGGAGGGCATCCATCTCCGTTGCCGCGTTCAGGACGATCAAATCCGCCGGGTTGCCCTGAGCGATCCCGTACTCTTTTTCCAGGCCCATCGCTTTCGCGGAGTTCACAGTGATCATATCGTAGAGTTGAGAAATCTGACCGTAGCCGCTCAGGTGGGCGGTGTGCAGCAGGAGGTTGGCCGCCTGCAGCAGGCTGCCCCGGCCCAGCGGATACCAGGGATCCATGATCGAGTCGTGGCCGATCGCCACGTTCACCCCCCGGGCCAGCAGCTCGTCCACCCGGGTGTGCCCGCGCCGCCGGGGATAGCCGTCGAATCGGTTCTGCAGAACGGCATTGTCGAAGGGGTTGGTAATCACGTGGACCCCGGCCCGCTTCAGGATCCCGATCAGCTTGAAGGCGTAGTCGTTGTTGTAATTGTGCATGGCCGTGGCGTGGCTGGCAGCGGCCCTGTCCTGAAAACCCCGCTCGATCGTCAGCTTGGCAAGCACCTCGATGAAGCGGGACTGCTCATCCCCTGTTTCGTCACAGTGGGCGTCGATCGGCCTGTCGTACTTCTCCGCCAGGGAGAAAGCGAACTCCAGGTCCCGGATCCCGTCCTCCCGGGTCAGCTCATTGTGGGGAATACCGCCGACCACATCCGCGCCCATGCGCAGGGCCTCTTCCATGAGCTGTTCTCCGCGGGCATCTGCGTAGATCCCGTCCTGGGGGAAGGCCACCACCTGGATGTCGACTTCTTCGGCCAGCTGTTGTTTCAGCTCCAGAAGGGCTTCTACGCTAATCAGGTCGGGGGCGAATACGTCGGCGTGGGTGCGGATCTTGAGGCATCCCTGGGCGATTTCCCACTTCACTGCTTCCAGGGCATTTGCCTTGATCAGCTGCCTGGTGAGCTTGGGTTTGCGCTCGGCCCAGATCGCGATTCCTTCTAAAAGCGTACCGGTTTGATTGTAACGGGGATCGCCGGCGCTCAACACGGCATCCAGGTGCAGGTGGGGGTCGCAGAATGGGGGAGAGACCAGATTGCCGCCGGCGTCGATCTCCACCGCCGCCTTCTCTCCGACGCCGGGGGCGATGACCGCGATCCGGCCGGCTTCGACCCCGATATCCACCGGGTTCTCCCGCCCCCTGAGCTTCGCTTTTCTTATGATCAGATCCATGTTCGCTCCCCCCCCTGCTGTCTAAGCCGGTCGGAACAGCCGGCTAGATTTCAAATGTTCCCGCTTTGAGCCGTTCGATTCATGATACCAGCCGACAGGACGGTGAACAAGCTGGCGCTTGGAAGGCAGTGGAGCCAGGATCCGTTCACAGCCGGCCGGGTCGACGGGTAGGAACGGCGGGTGTGACCCGCTATAATTCCAGGACCAAGAAACGCGGAGAATGGAGCTATGCCCGCTAGAACCAAAGCCCTGCTGATGAACCTGGGAGCCGTGCTCTGTTGGTCACTCGTGCCCCTGTCCATCCGATTCGTCAGCAGCTACTATCCGGCCCTGTTCCAGGCGCTGTTCCGATACCTGGCCGCCCTGATCGTAATGTGGTGCTTCACCGTGGTTGCCCTCGGGCTGAAGAGACTCAGAACAGAGATGCCCCGCCTTCTCTCCCTCTGGCCGAAGATCCTCCTCATCGCCCTGGCCAACTACGGCTTTCAGTTGACCTTCACCCTCTCTCTGTACCTTCTGTATCCGGGTCTGGTAACTCTGGTCAGCCAGTCACTGGTTCTCTTTTCAGTATTTCTGGCCGCCCTGATGTTTCCCGACGAGCGCTCAACCCTGGGCAGCGCTCTGTTTCTATCCGGGGTGGTTGCGGCTGTCATCGGCGTGGTGATGACGATCGTTGGTAGCAGCAGCTTCGCGACCGTGCGGTTCAGCCTGGGTATCGTGATCGTGCTGGCGTCGGTACTTTTCTGGGCGCTAACAGGAGCGATGATCCGCAAGTGGCTCGGCGGCCTCTCCACCTCTCTTGCCCTGTCCTGCGTATTCACGGTCGTAACGGTGCTCTTCTTTCTGACCTATCTGATTTTCTATCAGGGACTTCCTATTCCCAGTGCACCGACGGCGATCTGGGCTCTTCTGGTGCTCTCCGGCCTCATCGGCCTGGGAGTCGGATATTACCTCTACTATCGTTCGGTGGGGATCCTCGGTCTTGCCCTTTCCTCCAGCCTTTCCCTGCTCATCCCCCTTTTGGTCGGGGTGGCTTCTTTCTTCCTTTTCCGGGAGATATTGACCTGGATACAGCTGGCCGGAGGGGTGATTCTGCTGACCGGCTGTTACATCGTGATCCGGGCCCGTTTTAGACACATTGAGTAAGTTTTTCAGCCGCTTCCGTCATATCGGGTGACGCAGGCTGTTCGCCTGTCTTTACTACGCTACTCCCTCACCCTGAACACGGCACCGATGGCCTTGACGATGTTCACGACCACGCTGATGGCGCTGCCCACGATCCCGACGATCAGGACGATGCGGATCAAGACGTTCAGCCACTCGCCTGCCACCTGGGAAAAATCGAAAGGAAAGACGGATAAAATCACAGACACGGCGAGGATGCCGAAGGCGGAAAAAACGGCGTTGAACAGGTAATGGAGAAAGCGGGGATGGAAGAAGATCAGGATAAGGTTGCCGGCCAGGGACACCGCCAGGGAGGTGTTGACGGCCCAGAGGATGTCAGGAAACGAGTCGGTGATGAACCGGATGTTCCAGTTCGGTACCCTGTTCACAATCACCAGGAAGACGATATTGAAGATCACGGCGAAGATGTAGTCGCTCATCCGCCGGCGGGGCGCCCTGTCGGATCGGGGGGATCGTTCTTCGTCACTCATGCGTTTATCCTTTTTTTTCACTCGAGCCTATCCTCTGGTACTTCGGCTGTCAATCACCCGCATCGCTCCACCTGAATGCGGCCGAAAGGGACCGTTGCGGCGTCTGAAAATCTGTCCGCAAAACAGGTGTGTGCGCCGATTCTATTCCGCCATCGGGGCTTTGCATCATTCGAATTGCAGGGGTCCTTCAGAAGATGCGCAACCGCTTTACGATCCCGGCTTCGGGCATTTTCTTATAGTAAGGGTCCAGGGGGTAGCATCCGGAGATCATACCGTTGCGCGGGCCGGTGCTGCAGTCCGAAAAGGTGCGGCACAATTTCCTGGTCTTCAGCCCTTCTCCTGCCAGCGTATCCGCCGGAAGCTCCGGGTAGCAAAGCAACTCCCGCCCCAGCCCGACACAGCTGATCCAGTTCTCCCGCACCCCGGCCTGGGCGATCAGGGGGAGAAACTGCTGGAGGTAGGAGTATCCGCTGCCGATGTGAACCTGATTTGGGAAGCGCTGGTGGATCGTTCGCGCCGTGTGGATCTGTCGGGCCACGTCGATCAGCGGATCCTGAGGAGGCCAGTAGCCGTCTGAAGGGGGGAAGTAGGCGGGGCGCAGGATGTGCGGGCTGTAGTAGGGGCTGCCGCAGGAGAGATTGATCAGCTGTATGTCGAGCCGTTCCAGCATACCGACCAGGGCCAGAGTTTCCGTCAAGTCGATCCGCAGCGGGTCGTCCCGATCAATCCCGAAGCCGAAGCGGTAGGGCAGGCATTGACTGAAATCCTCGGGCACTCCGCGTCCCCCTTCATCGGCGCGAAACGGAACGGTGTCGAAAGCGCTGATGCGCACGGCGATCGGCAGTCCCGGCACCTCCCGGCGGATCCCCTCCACGATCTCCCGGAGGAAGCGGGTTCTGTTCTCCAGGCTCCCGCCGTAGCGCCCCGGTCGGCTGCGGGCGCTCAGGAACTCGTGTCCCAGGTATCCATGACAGTGCTTGATGTCTACGAAATCGAAGCCGATCTCCCCTGCCAGAGCCGCGGCGGCAATATAGCTCAGGATGAGCTCTTCGATCTGTTCATCCCTCAGCAGCGGTTTGTCATCCGAGGGATCGATGCCGACACGGGAATCCAGGAGCGGGTGGTGGTACAGGATGCGGGGTTTCGGCTTCCCGTCGGGGTCGGGCCGGGAGAAGCGGCCCGAGTGGGTCAGCTGGAGACCGACCAGCAGATCCTGATCGTCGCCGAAGCACTCGACGTGGGTCTTGCGCAGGGATCCCAGCAGTTCGGCGAAGTTCCTCCGGTGTTCGGGACGGATCAACAGCTGATGGGGATTGGCCCGCCCGTCGTGACGCACCGCCACGGCCTCCGCGCCGTAGATCAACTTGGCGCCGGAACGGCCGAAGCTGCGCCAGCGGTGGAGGGTGTGGGCTGTCGGTTTCCCCTCTTCGGTACCGTCCCAGCCCTCCATGGGATTGACGGCCCAGCGATTGCCCACGGCTTTTCCGAAGATCCGGATCGGCCTGGCCAGGGGGGACCCCTCGGCCGCTGAGAGGATGCGATCGTCCAGAGGGAGATCGATCTGGAGCGCCTCCAGACGATCCCGGAACTGTGAAAGAGTCTTGAAACGGTTGAGCTGGGGATAGGAGTTTGCTGCCATAACCTTTTATAGCCTTTTTGAGTATAACAATATATCATTTTAGGGTATGGCTGTTCATCCGGTATACCGGTCCGCCACCGTGCTGGAGGTAAAACAGGCGGGGCCGGAGTACGTAGACCTGCTGCTTCGGGAAGCGGAGATCGCCCGAACCTCGGGCCCGGGACAGTTTCTCATGATCCGTGCCTGGCCCGGAGTCGATCCCATCCTGCCCCGTCCCTTCGACATCATGCAGTGCAGTCCGCGGGAGCAAACCCTGCGCCTTTTCATAAAGGTGGAAGGCCGCGGCACCGCTCTGCTCAAGTCCCTGGCGCCCGGCGCCCAGGTCATGGTGACCGGACCGCTCGGGCGACCCGTGGTGGATTTCGCCTTTTCGGCGGTCGCTTTCCTGCTGCGGGGAGCCGGGGCGGCGGCGGCGGTGCATCTGGCGCAGTCGTGCCGGTCCCGGGGAATCGAGGTCTACACGATCCTTTCCGCCTCTACCGCTTCCCGAATCGTCTGCAGGGACTACCTGGAACCGCTGTCCACAGAGACGCTGATCGCCACCGACGACGGCTCGGAAGGACACAGAGGCCTGGCCACGGGGCTGCTCGATCGGCTGCTGGAGCGAAAGGCGATCGACAGGGTGTACACCTGCGGGTCGCGGCGTTTCGCCCGCTACGTACAGCGGCTGGATCGGGAAGGGCGCTCGTCGGGATTCGTGTTCCTGGAAGGGTTGATGGCCTGCGGCATGGGGGATTGCCACGGATGTGCGGTCCGGAAGAAGGGGGGTAGCGGCTATTATCTGGTGTGCCGTGATGGGCCGCACTTTCCCGTGGGGGAGGTCGAGCTGTGATTGATCTATCCGTTGAGATTGCCGGAGTCACCCTCCCCAATCCGGTATTGCCCGCTTCCGGGACCTATGAGGTCGATCAGGTGCACGATGGTTTTTTCTCCCCCGCCGAGCTGGGGGCCGTGATAAACAAGACGATCTTCCTGGATCCCAGACCGGGAAATCCGCCTCCGCGGATCTGGGAAACCCCCTGCGGGATGCTCAATGCCATCGGTATCCCCTCGGAAGGCCTGCGGACTTTTCTAGATGAACAGCTGCCCAAACTGCGGAAGCTGGGACCACCGGTCATCGTGAGCATCGCCGGCAACTCCCTGCAGGAGTGGGAGGCGCTGGCAGCGGCGATCGATGAGAGCGGTTCGGCGGATATGATCGAGCTGGATCTGTCCTGCCCGAATCTGGAGCAGGGGTTCATCTGGGCTGCCGAACGGCAGGCCCTGTCCGAAGCGGTTGCCGCGGCGGTGGAGGTGACCTCCCTCCCCGTGATCTCCAAGCTTTCGCCAAACGTGCGGGACATCGGTGAGATGGCCGCTGTTGCTGAAGCGGCAGGCACGGCTGCGGTGTCCATGGTCAATTCCTATCTGGGCATGGCGATCAATATCGAAACACGCGCACCTGCCCTCGGTAATATCACGGGGGGCCTGACCGGGCCGGCCATACGGCCGCTGGCGGTTTGCAGCGTATTTACTGCATTTCAGAAGATCTGTGTGCCGATAATTGGTATCGGGGGCATCGCAACCTGGCGAGATGCGGTGGAGTTCCTCTTGGCGGGAGCGTCGGCGGTGGCCGTGGGCACGCAGAACTTCGTAAATCCAATGACGATGAGGGAAGTGATTCAGGGCGTTGCCGCCTATGTAGAGGGAAACGGATTTTCCTCGGTCCGGGAGCTCATCGGCCTGGCGCACCGTGTGCCCGAGTGTTAGAACTTTTTGATATGCCGGCGGGAAGTGCTACACTCGAAGGGGCGATCGCTGTCGCAGTCGCGATATCCTTTGGTAATTCAGCCAGCAATTTGAGGTTTGGCGGATGACAATAGCCGAGACAGAAACCACCGAAATCCACGCCTTATTGGCCGAAACCACATCCGAGGCTGCGATTCATCTGGATGGGCGGGGGAAGGTCCTCTACGTGAATCCCACATTCACCCGGATATTCGGATACAGGGGCAGGGAAGTACTGAATCACGGTGCAAACAAGTTCTTCGCGGAACGGTCCCAGGAACGATTCAAGCAGAAGATCACCGCTTGTTTGGAGGGTGGAGAGCGCAGCGCCTCGAACCTTCGAGCCCTGACGAATACGGGGCAGCAGCTTCCCGTACGGGTTACCGTGATACCGCATCTGTGGCGCGGCGACCCCGCGGCCTTGGTCCTGATCCGGGACCTGTCGGAGCAGTTGAAGATCACCGATGAGCTGAAAGCGCTCAAGAGCAGCTACTCCGCCCTGTCGGAAACGGTCTCAGACCCGATTCTGCAGATCAACGAATCCTTTCACATCATCTTCGCCAACTCGGCTGTCGAGCGGGTATTCGGCTACAGCGCAGAGGAGCTGCGGAAGAAAGAGTTTTCCTCCCTCTTCCCCCCGTCGGTGCACAATCGCTACGACGACCTGTTCAGGAAGTACTTCGTGATCGATGACGTGCATCGGCAGGCTTCGCAGCTGGGCAACACCATCGAGGTGCTGGGGCAGAACAAGAGCGGTGAGATCGTCCCCCTGGAGATCTCTTTCGGCAACTCGAAGAGCGTTCAGGGGGAACGGCTGGTTACCTGTATCGTCCGGGATATCAGCCAGCGAAAGAAAACCGAGCGGAAGCTCAAGTATCTGGCCTACCACGACAAGTTGACGGACCTGGGCAACCGGGACCTGTTCTACATCACTCTGGACCAGTTCCTGACCCACGTCAAACGATACCAGGACACCATCGGCGCCGTGTTGTTTCTCGATCTGGATGGATTCAAGAAGGTCAATGACACCCTGGGACACAATGTGGGCGATTCCCTGCTCTGCACATGCGCTCGCAGACTGAACGGTTGTCTGCGCGAAAGCGACCATGTCTATCGTTTCTCCGCCGAATTGGAAACCGACGGCGGCAGCCATGAGGATTTGTTTCGTTTTGGCGGTGATGAGTTCGTGATTCTGCTCACCCATCTACAGAAGCCGACCGACGCGGCCGTTGTCGCCCAGAAGATCATCGACACCATCCAGCGTCCCTACAAGGTAAAGGGTATCGAAGCGGGAACGAAGATCAACATAGGAGTTAGTGTCGGGATAGCCCTGATCCCCCACAATGGGCTCGATGCCATGCAGCTGATCAAGCATGCGGACATGGCCATGTACAAAGCCAAAGAACGGGGAAATCGCTACATGTTCTTTACCGCGGAGCTGAACAAGCAGGCTTCAGAGAGGCTGTTCCTGGAAAACGGCATCCGCAAAGCCCTGGATCAGAAGAAATTCGATCTGCACTACCAGCCGATCGTCGGTTCTCAGGGTGCCATAGAAGGGGCGGAGGCGCTGCTGCGCTGGCACGATCGGAAGCGCGGTTATATCTCTCCGATGGATTTCATCCCCGTCGCCGAGGAAACCGGATTGATCCTGCCCCTCGGAGACTGGGTGTTCGAGACAGCCTGTCGGCAGTTGAGCAGCTGGAACTCCGGAGGGTTCGATGATCTGTACGTATCGATCAATCTTTCCGTCAAGCAGTTCAGCCAGGAGCATATTGTCGACAAGCTCAGCGGAATCATAGAACGCACGAAGATTGACCCGAAAAATCTCAAAATCGAAATCACCGAAAGCAGCATCATGCCCCATCCCGCTGAGGCGCGGCTCAAGATGGAGGAGCTGAAGGCACGACATCCGGGGATACGTATCGCGATCGACGATTTCGGGACCGGTTACTCCTCCCTGAGCTACTTGTCCGATTTTCCCGTGGACATCCTGAAGATCGATCAGTCCTTTGTCATCAACATGTACAAGAAGGGCACGACCAAGATCATCAATACGATCATCACTCTAGGCAACAGTCTGCTGATGGATGTTATAGCCGAAGGAGTCGAGACGAAAAACCAGCTGGATTACCTGCTGTCCAGGAAGTGCACGTCTTTCCAGGGATTTTATTTCGGTAAACCCGTCAGTGCGACAGCCCTGACCGAGATGCTTAAGACGTACAAGCGCCCGCTGTTTTAGCTCTGGTCATCTTCCGGAGGGTAGACCACCACCCGATTTCTGCCCGAATTTTTGGCCTTGTACATAGCATAGTCGGCGTTCTTGATGATTTCCTTGTGGTCCTTGTCCGCGGGTGAGAGCTCGGCAACCCCGAAACTCATGGTGATGTGGACCTCCTCACCGTCCAGCCTGAAGGTGAAGTTCTGGATCTCCCGGCGCAGGCGCTCGGCTGCGACCGCAGCGCCCCGTTTGCCGGTCTCGGGCAGGATTACCACGAACTCTTCTCCCCCATAGCGGGCGACGATGTCGGATTTGCGCAGCCGGGATATGATGGTCAGCTGGTCGATGCCACCCTTGAGGATCTGGGCCGTGCTCCTCAGCACCTCATCCCCCGTGTGGTGCCCGAAGCGGTCGTTTATTCGTTTGAAGTAGTCGATATCGCAGAAGATCAGGGACAGTTGGTAGGCGGAGCGTCTGGCTCGGGTAACTTCCTCCACCAGGCGGGTCAGGAAGTATCTCTTGTTGAACAACCCGGTCAGATAGTCGGTGAGACTCAAGCTTTTGTATTTATGCACCTCGTTGATCAGAGTCTCGATCTTCTCGCTGTCGGCAACGCTCACCAATTTCTTCAGATCGTCGATCTCCCGCCGGGCGTCGTTGAAGGCGGTTTCCAACCTGTTCTGGTAATGATGGATGAGATCCCTCATGGAGACTATACCCACGAGCTTTTTGCCGTCAAGCACCGGGATGTGGCGCACGTCGTGGGTTTTCATCTTCATGTACACGGTGTTGTAGTCTTCCTCCAGCTGGGCGCAGATCGGCTCTGCGGTCATGAAGTACTTGATCGGCCGCACGAGGTGCGTCTTGAAAGCCTCTTCCGTGTTGCCCGAGAATAGGCGCAGCAGGTCCCGCTCCGTAAAAATACCCGAGAGTTCGTCGTTTCTGGTGATCAGGATTGCTCCGATTTGCTTTTCCCCCATCGTTTGGATGGCGTCGACCAGAACTTCCTCTTCGTCTACGACGGCGGGGTTTGGAGTTACCCAGGATTCGATCTTGCTTTTCATTTTCCGTTGTGGTTCTAATAATATAAAACCATGATCAGGGTATTTGTCAACGAAGTTGCAGGTAAGATGCCGCGCAGCAGAAGGGCATCTCCGTGGACAGCCACACCCGGTGCCTGGAGGCGGCAGGATTGTTTTTTGTCTTGCTGGTATCCGCAGGGGAAGGCTACAGACTCTCGATCATGCGCTGGGCGGCCTGGCCGTACTCGGAAGAGGCGTCGATCTGGATGGCATTCCGCAGGTATCTTTCAGCCTCAGCCCGGTTGTCCAATGCCTGGTGACATACGGCCGACAGAAAATAGACGACCTGGGTGGTTTCTCCCATGTCGGGATGCTTCAGGTACTCAGAGAACAGATCCAGGGCGTCGGCGAAGGCGAGGTTCTCGATCAGGAGCTTGCCCTTCAGCAGCACGTATTCGGTAAAAATACCAGCGTTCGAATCCGGACGCATGTCCTCCAGTATATTCAACGCCAGTGCGTTGTTCCCTTTGAAGGAGTGGGCGTAGGCTTCGTAGAACCGGGCCTCGAATATCTCATCGTCGAATACGGCTTCCTCGCCCGCCTCCTGGAACATGGAGATCGCCTCGTCGAACAGATTCCTCTCGAGAAGTTTTTTCCCCTTCTTCATCGAATCTGTGAAGGGGTCGGAATATTCCGGAAGATCCTCGGTTTTTCCTTCAGCCCGGCTACCTGCGCCTGCGACCTCCCCCTTCTGTGGGGGGTTGATCAGCCTGTCGAGCCTGTTGTTTACCACGCTTCCGACGCCCCAGGAGGCGATCTTCCGTCCCGATCGGAGCAGGTACCGTGTATCGTAGGTCCCGTCGTCGCTCAGCGTGAGGGTCACGGTGCGGGTCGAAAGCTCGACGAAGCCGTTGCCGGAGAGGCGGATCATGCTGTTCTCAGGGACCGTGTCGCCGATGTACAGCTCGAACCAGCCCGAACCCTCCTGAATCTCCAGGGTCCCTTCCACGTATTCCACCAGCAGATCCTCCGCAGCAAGAGGGATCGCCGTGATCAATATCAGCAGGATTGTCGTAGCCACTCGTCTCATAGTCCACTCCCCCCTTACAACAGAAGTATACCGTTTTTCGACTGCAAATTCCACGCCGGTCCGCCCTAACACGCTATCACCGGGAGCCGCAGGTATTCACCCCAGGGCCTATTGATTAAGAACAATCGAACCGAAATATTATAGTAGGCGTTATTTTTATTCGGCACATATTATACTGTACTAGTGACGAAAGCTGAGTAATCAACGAGCATTGGGGTTAATGGGCAATATTGCGGTCCTGAGCACCGACGACAAGACGAACAAGGTCATCCTGCAGGTCTGTACCGAGTTCGGTGATGAGTTCGTGCCGATCTATCTGCGCGATAAAAATCTCATCGTCCAGCACCTCAACTATGAGCTGCCGGAAATAATTGTCGTCAACTGCACTGACAAATATATCAAGCTGAAGAGCATCCTGAAGGAGATCAAGAGCGACCCCTGGCTGCATTCCGGCGGCTTCGTCATCCTGCACGAAGAGGAGAACGAGCAGGAGATCCTGAAGATGTTCGAAGGGATCAACACGATCACGGCCATCGAGAAGAGCAAGCTGGAAGATTACTTCACCCGGCTGCTCCGTATATTGAGCCAGAATCGGGGCATCCTCTTCCAGCGGGACCTGCATTTCATCCTCCAGGCCAACCTGGCCGGATCGTTCGTTCTCGAGAATGATCCTTTCGACCTGGTTACCTATTCGAACCTCCTGGCCAATTTCCTCTTCAATTCCAACCTCGTCGACCACGAGCAGAAAGTGCGCTTCTATCTGGCCATGATGGAGCTGCTGATCAATGCCATCGAACACGGGAACTGCAAGATCTCCTATGAAGAAAAATCCGGATGGTTGAACAGCGGCAAGGACATCCTGGATCTGGTTCGGGAGAAAAACAAGGATCCCAAAATCTGCGAGAAGAAGGTGTTCCTGAACTACAAAATCACCCCCAAAAAATCGACTTTCAAGATCCGGGATGAGGGAGACGGTTTCGACTGGAAGAGCCAGGCTGCCCCAACCGGGGAAGACGGGCTGGAGGAGATGCATGGAAGGGGAATCGCCATGGCCTCGCACTATGTTTCCAGGCTGCTGTACAACGACAAGGGCAATGAGGTCAGCTTCGAGATCAACCACCTGACTCGAGAAGGCAAGGTAGTTCCGAAGGTGTTCACCGACCAGGAGGAGGTCGTGTTCCAGGACGGGGATATCGTGTTCACCCAGGGGGAGAAGTCCAGTTATCTGTACTACATCGTCTCGGGGCAATTTGAAATCATCGCCAATGGGAAGCAGGTTTCCACCCTCAACCCGGAAGATATCTATCTGGGAGAGATGTCCTTCCTCCTGGACAATCGCCGTTCGGCCACGGTGAAATCCATAGGAAGGGGAGTGCTGATAAAGATCTCCAAGGAAGCGTTTATCAACGCCATCAAAGAGCGGCCCCACTACGGAATTTTTCTGGCCAGGCTCCTGGCTCAGCGTTTGGTGAAGCTCCACAAAGTCACGACAGCCTGATTGATGCGCTGAATCCCTGTTGATATAATGAGCGCCTCGAAATACCGAGGGAGCAGTGATGGATTTCTGGCGTGTGCCCTTGGATGCGGAGAAGCGGGAAGTCATCATCGGCAAGGTGAATGTGATCGACTACCGCTGCAAGGGCTGCAAGTACTGCATCGAGTTCTGCCCAAACGACGTCTTGGAAGAGTCCGATGAGTTCAACGAAAAGGGCTACTACCCGCCCCGGGTCAAGCATGAGGGAAGGTGCATCAATTGCAGCTTCTGCGAGACCGTTTGTCCCGAGTTCGCCATCTTCTGCACCGTAGCCGAACGCAGACCCCTTCAGCCTCAGGACGTCATTCATATCGAGAAGATCTCCCGAAGGATGCGCCACCGCCGGAGTTCCGAGATCGGGAAGGCCGATCGGTGACGGCGCGAAGGCGGGATCCAAAGGTGCTTACAGGCACCCATTTCATGAACGGGGATGAAGCCTGCGCCGAGGGGGCGGTGGCCGCGGGCTGCACCTTTTTCGCAGGCTACCCCATAACCCCCGCCACGGAGGTGGCCGAACGCATGTCTCTGCGCCTTCCCCAGGTAGAGGGGGTTTACATCCAGATGGAGGATGAACTGGCCTCCATGGCCGCGGTTGTCGGAGCCTCCTGCGCGGGGGCCAGAGCCATGACCGCCACCTCCGGACCGGGTTTTTCCCTGATGATGGAGAACGTCGGCCTGGCCGCCATGCTGGAGGTTCCCTGCGTGCTGGTGAACATCATGCGGGGAGGCCCTTCTACCGGCCTGCCCACCCTGGTCGGCCAGCAGGATGTGATGCAGGCACGCTGGGGCTCCCACGGAGACTACGAGGTCATCGCTCTGGCCCCCGAATCCCCCCAGGAGTCCTTCGAGCTGACCTACGACGCCTTCGATCTGGCCGACAAATACCGCAGCCCCGTCATGATCTTGAGCGACGAAGTGGTCGGGCATATGACCGAAAAGGTCCTCATCCCCGCAGCGGACTCGCTCCCCCGTCCGCAGCGGCGAAAGCGCAAGCCCGCAAAGAGCGGATTTATTCCCTTTGCTCCGGGGGAGAATGAGGTGCCGCCCATGGTGTTCGCCGGAGAGGGGTATCACATACACGCCAGCGGTCTGACCCACGATGAGTACGGCTATCCGGTGATCACCGCTGAGGCCCAGGAGCGCCTGGTGCAGCGCCTGATGCGCAAGATCCGCGACCGGGCCGATGAGATCGTACGGACCGAGGAGCTGTACATCGAGGATGCGGAGGTGGTCGTGGTTTCCTACGGGTGCTCGGCTCGAACGACCCGGGATGTGGTCGAAACGGCCAGGCAGAGGGGCCTGAAGGTGGGGATGCTTCGCCTGGTAACGGTCTGGCCTTTTGCCGAAACGCGGATCCGACAGCTGGCGCAGACCGGCACGGTGAAAGCCTTCGTGGTGGCGGAGATCAACAGCGGTCAGATCGCCTACGAGGTCGAGCGCTGCGCGGAAGGCAGAGCGCAGACCCTGCTGGCCGGATTCATGGGCGGGCGCATCTTCCGCCCGGATGAGCTTTTACCGATCGTCGAGGAGGCACTGCGGTGATTCAGAAGCTGGTGGCCCTGCGGGAGGGGGGGGCGGAGCGAAGCAACTGGCAGAAAGGACACGGCGATCATCCTCTGGACCGGTTTCTCAAAGAAGGCCGGATCCCCCACATCTGGTGTTCGGGTTGCGGTATAGGCATCGCCTTCACCGCATTCGTGCGGGCTCTGGACAAGGGACAGTACGACTGCGACAAGACGGCGGTGGTTTCGGGGATCGGCTGCTCCGGCCGGGCCGCCGGCTATCTCAATCTGGACACCTACCATACCACGCATGGGCGGGCGATCCCCTTTGCCACGGGTCTCAAGCTGGCCAACCCGCAGCTGAAAGTCGTGGTATTCAGCGGCGACGGGGATCTGTTCGCGATCGGCGGGAATCACATCATCCACGCCGCCCGGCGCAACGTGGACATCACGGTGATCTGCATCAACAACTTCAACTACGGCATGACCGGAGGCCAGGGAGGACCCACTACGCCCCTGGAAGCCCGAACCACCACGACCCCGTACGGCTGCGCCGAACACCCCTTCAATCTCATCTATATGGCCAAGGCCGCAGGAGCGGTGTACGTAGCCCGCTGGACGGTGCTGCACACCTACGAGATGCGGGATGCGATGATCGAGGGGATGAACAAGCGGGGCTTCAGCTTCATCGAGGTCGTCTCCCCCTGTCCCACCGGTTACGCCCGGCGCAACAAGCTCGGTTCGGCTCTCGACCTGATGCGTTTCTACAGGGACAACTCCTATCTCACCGACGAGCTGGATCCGGAGAACACGGCCCTGCCGTTCAAGGGCCGGGTCGCGGTGGGCAGGTTCGTGGATATCGAGAAGCCGACCTTCACGGACATGTGGGAGAGCTGCGTGGTGAGCAGGGCGAGGAAGTGATGGGAGCTGTTGAAAAGACCGGTGTGCGCCTGGCCGGCTTCGGAGGGCAGGGGATCGTGCTGGCCGGTATGATCCTCGGAAAGGCGGTCACGCTGTACGAGGGGGCAAACGCCGTAATGACCCAGAGCTACGGACCCGAAGCCCGCGGGGGAGCCTGCAGCGCCGACGTGGTCATTTCCCGCAATCGCATCAACTATCCCCGAGTGACCGTGCCGGATGTCCTGGTCCTGATGTCCGAGGAAGCCGCCCGCACCTACGGATCCGATACCGTGGAGGGGGCCCTGGTGCTGGTCAACGAAGATCTGGTCAAGACGGTGCCGCAGAGAAGCCGCTCCTTGAGGGTCCACCGGGTGCCGGCTACCGGCATCGCGGAGAAGCTGGGCAGGGTGATCGTCGCCAACATCGTGATGCTGGGATTCATCACGGCGGTTTCGGGAATCGTGAGCCTGGAGTCGATGAAAAAGGCGGTTTTGGACTCGATTCCCAAGGGAACGGAGAGTCTGAATCTCTCGGCTCTCCAGGCCGGCTACGAGCACGGGGCGCAGACCGCAGGAGGAAAGTGAAGATTGGCAAGCGAAGCGCATTCAGGTGAGAGAAGCGGGCCGGCTGCGTCGGAGCCCAGGATCGGGGTTTACGTCTGCCACTGCGGTCTGAACATCGGCGGCACGGTGGACTGCGAGGCGGTGGCGCTTCATGCCTCGAAGCTGGAAAACGTCGTGTATGCCGAACACCAGCTGTACACCTGCTCGGAGCCGGGACAGGAGAAGATCAAGCGGGACATAGCCGAGCACGGTCTGAACCGGATCGTGGTGGCGGCCTGTTCTCCCCGGATGCACGAGCCGACCTTCCGCAGCTGCATCAAAGCGGCGGGGCTGAACCAGTACCTCCTGGAGATGGCCAACATCCGGGAGCACTGTTCATGGGTCCATCTGCACGACAAGAAGGAAGCTACGGAGAAGGCCAAGGACCTGGTGCGCATGTCCGTTGCCCGGGCCCGCCTGCTCGAGCCCCAGGAGGAAGTGGATATCCCGGTGATCCAGAAAGCGCTGGTCATCGGAGGCGGCGTGGCGGGCATCCAGGCCGCTCTGGATCTGGCCGACAGCGGATACCAGGTCGTCCTGGTCGAGAAAGAACCCTCGATCGGCGGGCGCATGGCCCAGATCGACAAGACCTTTCCCACCATGGACTGCTCGATCTGCATCCTGGCACCGAAAATGGCCGAGGCGGGCCGACATCCCCGGATCAAGCTGATGAGCCTGACCGAGGTTACGAACATCTCGGGATATGTCGGGAACTTCAGCGTGACGGTGCGTCACCATCCCCGTTACGTGACCAGCGACTGCTCCGCCTGTGATGAGTGCTCCAAGGTCTGCCCCCAGTTCGCCCCGAACGAGTTCGATATCGGTCTGGCTACCCGCAATGCCATCTACCTGCCCTTCGCCCAGGCGGTACCCGCAACCTATCGGATCGACATGGATCTGTGCCTCAACAAGGAGGGGGTGCGGGTCTGTGAGAAGTGCGTGGAAGCCTGCGAGCGCAAATGCATCGATTTCAACGATCGGCAGACCGATGAAAGCTTCGACGTGGGGACGATCGTCGTGGCCACCGGTGTGGACGTTTTCGATGCCCGGGAGATTCCCCATTACCAGTACGGACGGGCCCCCAATGTGATCACCAGCCTGGAGTTCGAGCGGATGATCAACGCCGGCGGACCCACGGGAGGACAGCTGATCCGCCCTTCGGATCACCAGGTTCCGAAAAACGTGGCCTTCATCCAGTGCGTGGGTTCCCGCTCCAGCAAGACCAACCCCTACTGCAGCAATGTCTGCTGCATGAACACGATCAAGGACAGCCTGCTGATCAAGGAGCACTGGCCGGATACCCAGATCACGGTTTTCTACATCGACATCCGGGCTTTCGGCAAAGGGTTCGAGGATCTGTTCCAGCGGGCGAAAATGGCGGGGGTGCAGTTCATCCACGGGCTGCCGGGGGAGATCATTCCCATGGCGGATGGAAATCTCCGGGTGGTGGGGGAATCGACCCTGCAGAGCAAGCTCTACGATATCGAAGTGGAGCTGGCTATCCTGTCTGTCGGCCTGAAACCGAGCACTGGTAGTGACGTGGTGCGCCGGTTCCTGACCCTGTCCCTGACCTCCGGGGGCTTCTTCATGGTGGCGCATCCCAAGCTCCGACCCGTTGACACCTCGACCCGGGGGGTCTTTCTGGCAGGCTGCGCCGAAGGGCCGAAGGACATCAAGGATTCCGTCACCCAGGCTTCCGCTGCCGCGGCCCGGGCGAACATCATCATGCGCCGGGGAAAGGTCACGGTGGAGGCGATCACCGCCAGAGTGGATGCGGAGGCCTGTACCGGCTGCGGCGCCTGTACCAAGGTCTGTCCCTATCAGGCGATCTATCTCGATGAAAACAAGAAGGCCGTGGTCGTGGAAGCCGCCTGTTCAGGCTGCGGTACCTGCGGGGCGGAGTGCCAGTTCGGCGCCATCACCATGCGGCATTTCACGGACGAGCAGATCCTGGCCCAGATCGATGCTTTCACCGAGTATGAATCCGACAAAAAGATCCTGGCCTTCAATTGCAACTGGTGCTCCTACGCCGGGGCGGATTTTGCCGGGGTAAGCCGTATGCAGTATCCCACTGAGGTGCGGATCATCCGCACGATGTGTTCCGGCCGGGTCTCCATGCGCTTCGTGGAACGGGCTTTCGCCAGGGGGGTGGCCATGGTGCTGATCTCCGGTTGCCACATCGGTGATTGCCACTACATCGACGCCAATACCTACACGGAGAAGCGCTTTCGCCGCCTGCGCAAGATCATGGAGCAGAACGGACTGGATCCGCAGCGCCTGCAGCTGGTATGGGTGAGCGCGGCGGAGGGGCGGCGTTTCCAGGAAAAAATCCTGGCCATGCAGAACAAACTGAAGACCCTCAGCCAGGAAGAGATCAAAAGAGGGATGAAGGTCTTCGGAGAGAGGGAGAAGAAAACGGAGCAGCGCCGGCAGAAGGGCAGTGGGATCGACGCTTCCAGTGCGCCGGATCTGAAGAGGAAAGAGCCGGTGGAGGCGGGAAGGAGCGGCTTCAGTGGCTAAAGCCCTGGATTTGTACGACAAGGAAGAGTTCTACCGCTGTCTGCAGTGCGCGATCTGCACGGGCAGCTGTCCCGCAGCCCAGGTGGTCGATGGTTTCAATCCGCGGGAGATCATCCTGCGGTATATGCTCTACGGGGAGCAGGAAGAGGTTTTGGCCGATGAGAAGCTGTGGTGCTGCACGACCTGTCACGCCTGCCAGGAGCGCTGTCCCCATGAGATCACGATCAGCGGCCTGCTCACCCACATTATGAACCTGGCCGCGAAGAGGGGAAACCTTCCCAGGCCGCTCAAGGAAAACATAAAACTCATGGCCGAGACCGGATGGTCGGTTAAGGCTACCTCCCATTCCGACAGGATCCGGGAGCAGCTGGGATTGAAGCCTTTGAAGCGCCCGGACACCGAGGAGATCCGCTCGATTCTCTGCGAAGCCGGCCTGGAGGAGATCCTGGACCTGTAGCATGAAGATATCGATTTTCACGGGCTGCGTGATACCGATCAAGTACCCGGGCATGGAGGTGGCCATGCGCTACCTATCGCCGAGGCTGGGTATCGAGCTGGTGGACGTGAAGTTCGGCTGCTGTCCGGCTCCGATAGGCCTCAAGGTTGTGCATTTCGACGCCTGGCTGGCCCTGGCGGCCCGGAATTTGTGTCTGACCGAGGAAAAGGGGCTGGACGTGGTGACCCTCTGCGCCGGCTGCACCAATACGCTTCGGGAAACCAACCACATTCTGGCCCAGGACGAAAAAAAACGGCTTTTCGTTCACGGGATGCTCGAGCGTCTCGGCAAGAAGTACCAGGGATCAATGCACATCTTCCATCTTCCCGATCTGCTCTCCCAGGAACAGATCCTCGATCGTCTGGAGCAGTCGGTCGTCCGGCCGCTGACCGGACTGAAGGTGGGGACCCACTACGGATGCCACTACTACCGTCCGGCCGGAACCATGAACCACGATTCCTCGAACGGCCAGTACCCCCTTCCGGAGACCATGGAGCTGATTCTGGAAGTCCTTGGAGCGCAGATCGTGGAGTACAACCGTCAGGATATGTGCTGCGGAGCCGCTATGAACATCAACGCCGGCAGGAACGCGGAGAGCCTGCAGATCGCGGCGGAGAAGCTGGACTGGATGAACGAAGCAGGGGTTCAGGCCATCTCGGTGGCCTGCCCGGCCTGCTTTACGCAGTTCGACACAGGTCAGCTGCTGCTGAGCCGCAAAGACAAGGATCGTCGCGTTATTCCCGTGTTCCACATAGCCGAGCTGGTCGCCTATGCTCTGGGTGCCGACCCCGCGGTGATCAATTTGGAGTCTCACAAAATCAAAGCCGATCTCCAAGTGTTGACGGTGTGAACGTCCGCGAAGAAATCCTGCGGGAAAAGATCGATCCCTTCCTGACCCCCGAGCGGCTCATCGCCGTTTCCCAGCTGGTCTTTGCAGAAACAGGTCACGGTAACGGGAAGCTGGACATTCAGACAGTCAAGGTCCTCAGCGGCGGCTGCTGGAACCGGGTGATCGGCGTAACCTACTCCTCCGGCCAGCCGCAGATCGTCTGCAAAATCAGTCCGGTGGAGAAGGACGAGAAGATCCTTCGCGAGTATCGGGTGCTCGGCTACTTTGCAAGCCGCACGGCCATGCCGGTTCCCCGGCCGCTGCTGATCGACACCTCGGGCAAGCTACTGCCCGGTACGCTGTTGGTCATGACCCGCGTTCCGGGAGTGGTGCTGCACAGGGTGTTCGGACTGCTCTCCGGGGAGATGGTCGATGGGTTGACCGATCAGATCGCCGCCCAGATCATCGAACTGCACAGAGAGCGCAGCAGCGGATTCGGGGGTGTGGAGGTGAGCGAAGATGCCCGATATCGCAGCTGGGCGGATTTTTGGCTGCCCCGCTTCGACGGCGTATTCACGGAGGTCGCCGCCAGCGGCCTGGTGGCCGTCGATATGCTCGAACAGATAGAGCGGGTTCGTCTCCGCTTTCCCGCAGCCCTGGATATCGGCCGGCGCAGCACTCTGACCCACTACGATGTCTGGTCGGGAAACGTGATTGTCGATTTCGAGGGTTCCGGCTATCCCGGGCGTCCATTTGTCAGCGGCTACATCGATATTCCCGGCTACTGGGCCGATTATGCCAGAGAGCTGTCTTTCATGGAGATGTTCGGCCTGGGCAGCGACCGGTTTTACGACCGCTACTGGGGCGCCTTTCCTGAGGATGAGACCTTCCAGCTGCGCAAGAATATCTACAACCTCAAGATGCATCTGAAGCACATCACGATGTACCCAGACCAGCATTACTATCGGGAGGGCGCGGAGGCAGCCTTGGGTTTCATCCAGCGGGTTCTTTGAAACAATGCGTTCAAGGGTGCATTTTCGAAGTGCCTGCGGTGTTAGTATATTAGTAGAAACCATGTAGGGAGGTGTTCAATGCCGGAAAAGACTGAAGAAGTGAAGGTCAAAGGCGAGGATCTGCTGAAAAAGGTCAAAGAGCTGATCCACGAAGGGAGCATCCGTCGAATCATCATCAAGAATGACGCCGGAGAGACCTATATCGAGATCCCCCTGACCCTCGGCGTAGTAGGTATGGTGGTCGCTCCCATCCTGGCTGCAGTCGGTGCGATCGCGGCTCTGGCCAGCAACTTCACGATCGAGATCGTAAAAAAAGTATAGTTCGCCTGTAGAGACTCTCTCCCACTGGAAGGGAGAGTACCAGCGCAAAGGCGCCGTACACCGCTGAAATTCCCGGACCGCCTTCCTCATCCGCCGGCTGGAGGGAGGAAAGGGCGTATACCAGGGATCCGGCCAGCAAGCCTCCTCCCAGGGTCAGCAGCAGATCGGACCACTCGGGCTGTCCCCAACCGCTCAGGTCCAGCAGTTCCTTGGTCAATCCCAAGAGGAAGGCTCCACCCACACCCAGTCCCGCGACCAGAACGGCATTTCGCTGATCCGAGCCCGAGTCCACGAGGGGATAGGCCACGGCGCTTACCAGCAGCGCGCCGGAGGCGCCGGCCAGCACGTGCAGGACTGCGGAGGTGTCTGCGGGCTCGTCTGCCCACCCCTGAGAAGGGCTCACCAGGAACACCGCCAGGAAAACAACTAAACTCGCTCTGTACATCTTCACGTCCCTGATGGATTGTACGCCAAAACACGCTTGCGCCGGAAGTGCCTGTGCTCGTCCAGGATCTGGACTCGGGTCAAATTGACCCGCTGGAAAGTTCGAAAATCCCCCTCCGTGGCAAAATGGCCCGCTCTTGGCTGCGCGGAGCTTTGCTGCTCCTACCGCAAAGTAACCGAACAGTATTTCTTATTATTGTATAGAATTATAAAGCGCCAAGTCGCGTGGAATGGCATGCTTTTTGAATTTTATATTAGCAGAGACCATAACAACAGGTAGGAGGTGTAATATGGCATTGATACGTTGGTACGACAGGGACCTGGAGCCTGTGGGCACCTTTGACTGGCTCCAGCGGCAAATCAATGATCTGTTCGATCTCCCCAGATACCCGGAAACCCAGGGGCTGTTCGACAGGAGGGTTTCTCCGGCGATCGACGTGATCGAGCATCCCGACAGTTTCACCGTTGAGTGCGATCTGCCCGGTATCGACCAGAAAGACATCGATATCAGCATCGCCTCGGGGGTCCTAACGATCAAGGGGGAGAAAAAAACCGAGCAGAAGTCGGAAAAACGAAAGGTCTACAAGAAAGAGACCTGGGAAGGAAGTTTCCAGCGGACCATATCTCTTCCTTCGGTGGTTAACGCGGACAAGGTCGAGGCTAGCTTCACCAACGGTGTTCTCGCGATCAAACTTCCCAAGCGCGAAGAGGCCAAGGCCAAGCGGATCGAGCTGAAAGCGAAGTAGAAAGGAGGCAGGTAATGGCCAAAGATGTAGAGGTGCGAAAAGAACGAGAGAAGGAGCAGGTTCACTTCATCCGGCCGTTTTGCTTCGTCTGCGAAGAAGAGCAAGGCGTGGTCACCCTGAAGCTCGAGATGCCGGGAGTTGCCAAGAACCAGCTGGATATCGATGTCGACGGCAACGAGCTGCAGATTACAGGAAAGCGTGAGGCGGCCAGCAGCGAAGGAGCCTACCTTATGCAGGAACGGCCTTCCGGGACCTTCCGGCAGGTGTACACCCTGGATGACACGATAGACCACAACAAGATCGAGGCGAGACTCGAAGACGGGGTGTTGACCCTGAACCTGCACCGCCGGGAGTCGGAGAAGCCCCGCACGATCACCATCAAACCCGGCTGAGCTTGAGCAATAGAGCGTATCAGGGATCGGGGCCCTCTAGAGGACTCCGATCCTTTTGTTTAGGGTGTTCGGATCGAGGCTCGCTGCACCATCCCGGCATCGCTGAACGCCGGCATTTTCCCTCCTGGTGCCTTGACCTGAATCAATTCCCTTTTTTCCAGAATTGATAATATTCGATGCAAGACTCGCGGCCGGGTTGTCGTATTCGGCCAATCCGTCTAGCGAGCGGAATGTCGGGTAATGACCTATACCGGGTACAAGGAGTAACCGAAACGATGAGTGAGGTTCAAAGGGGCAGTGCCGAATACCGGCAAAACCAACTCAAGGAGATCGTGAAGGATCTTCACGAGGGAAGCGACGTAAAGGCTGTTCAGAGGCGATTCGCCGACCTCATCCGCAATGTAAATCCTGAGGAGATCGCCCAGATGGAGCAGGCCCTGATCGCCGAGGGAGTTCCGGTGGAGCAGGTCCAGAAGGTCTGCGATGTGCATGTGCAGGTGTTCGAACAGGCGCTGGAACGCCGGAAGAAAGTTAAAGTGCTGCCGGGCCACCCGGTGCACACCTACGTGCAGGAGAACAGGGCACTGC
>CAZPPB010000044.1:0-25179 GCA_964588355.1 uncultured Spirochaetaceae bacterium
CGCCGCTTTCCCTTCGACACGGCTTTGGTGGCCGTCTCCGTCCTGGACCACTTCCTCTACAGCTTCGCCGAGGAGTTCCTGCCGGTGGCCGCATCGAAACAGGTAGGTGTGATCGGGATGAAGATCTTCGGCTATAAGAAGCTGGCGGATACGGCGGATCGGGCCCTCCGCTACGCCCTGTCCCTGCCCCTCACCACGGTGATCGCCGGCTGCTCGACCCTGGCCGAGCTGGAGGCGGATCTGGCCGTGGCGCAGAGCTTCACCCCGATGAGCGGTCCGCAGCGGTTGGCCTACTTCAGAGAGGTGCTGCCCCTGGTAAAGCCGGAGAACATGCCGTGGAAAGCCTCGGATTGGGGCAATCCGACGGGGTGGAGCGAGCGCAGGGAGCCAGCGGGCCCGAGCATGTGGACTTGAACCCCTACAGCGAGCGCGAACCGCGCTCCGGACCACCACAAGACTGTGCTGTTCCTGCTGCGTGATATCCCCTTTTAGTGCCGTTGGGGCTGCGCGGGCACGCAGCAGGTACGACCACCTTCCTCTTCACTGCGGGGTTCTGCTATGCTGGAGTAATCAATCACAGAGACGAGAAGGATGTTTTCAGTGAAAGACATTACGGCGGGTTGCGTACAATTCACTCACGCACCGGGAGACAAGGAAGCCAATCTGCGGAGGATCGGCCTTTTCACGCAGCAGGCGGCGAGCCGGGGAGTCCGGCTGCTCGTATTTCCCGAGATGTGCATTACCGGATACTGGCATCTGCGAAAGCTGGGCCGTGGGGATATCGAGGCGCTCTCCGAGAGTGTACCGGACGGTCCCTCCTCCAGGCAACTGCTGCGGCTGTCTGAACAGCACGGGATCACCCTGGGAGCCGGGCTGATCGAACGCACGGAGGATGGGCAGTTGTACAACACGTACGTAGTGGCTATGCCCAATGGGAAGACCGCCCGTCACAGGAAGCTCCATTGCTTTATCAGCGAGCACATGGTTTCAGGTGCCGAGTACACGGTTTTTGATATCCCCCAGGGTGCGCGGGTGGGCGTCTTGACTTGTTACGACAACAACATCTTTGAAAATGTCAGGATTACGGCGCTGATGGGGGCGGAAGTGCTGCTCGCTCCCCATCAAACCGGCGGATGTGATACGCCCAGCCCTCGATGCATGGGACTGATCGATCCGAAGCTGTGGGAGAATCGGGACAAGAACCCCGCCGCCATCGAGGCTGAGTTCCACGGCCCTAAGGGACGGGAATGGCTCATGCGTTGGCTTCCGTCCAGGGCGCACGACAATGGGATGTTCCTTATCTTTGCCAACGGTGTAGGTCTGGATGACAACGAGGTTCGCACGGGCAATGCCATGATCCTCGATCCTTACGGTGAGACTCTCGCGGAAACCTGGCAGGCGGAAGAGAAAATGGTGGTGGCCGATCTCGAGGCGAACCGGCGGGAGTCGTGCACGGGTTCCCGGTGGATCAAGAGCCGCCGTCCTGAACTGTATGATTTACTGACGGTCCCCACGGGATCGGAGCGGGATACCCGTGCTGTGCGTTTCGAGGGAATGGGGCGGAGGTAGAGGAATTCGTGCTTCCTCTGTGCCGCGGAAGTGGTGTATCTTTATCACCATCCCACGATTTTGCTCGAGGTGGTAACGCTATAAATCGGCGACCCTACGGGTCTTAGAAGACTATATGGAGAACGAGGGCATGAGGAAAGCCGCAATCGTCTTGATGATCATCTCAGCGCTGTGCTTGGCAGCCGGTGTGTCCGCTCAGCAGGGTCCCGGTGGTCGACCCGCCGGCGGAGGGGATAACGACGCCCAGGGAGCCGGGGGTTCTCCCATCGCCGTCGCCCAGATGAGCGAACAATACCACAGCATCACCGTGGGCGGTCGGCTGGAACCACAGAGCCGCATCGTGCACAAGATTTCCACCGGCGGGTACGTTCAGGCGGTTCTTGTTCGAGAGGGGCAGCTCGTGGAGGCCGGGCAGGAGCTGCTCAGCATCCGCCGCAAGGATGACGTGATGGAGCTCTACAAACCGGTTCCTCTCGTCGCCCGGATCTCGGGGCGGGTCTCGGAGGTGCTGGTTCAGCTGGAAGCGGAGGTCAGTTCGGGTGACTCCGCCGTGGTGATCCTGGGCACAGAGGGTTACCTGCTGGAGGCCTACGTGAGCGACAAGGATGCCTTTCGCATCGACGTCGGCCAGGCGGTTATCGGCCGCACCGCCGGGGGTAGCTCGATCACCGGTTTTCTGAGGAGCCGTTCGCCGGAGCCGGACTACTCCACGGGACTGTTCGAGCTGAACTTTCAGTTTTCCAACAGTCAGCGGATCGGCATCGGTGAGTTCGTGCTCATCGATCTGCCGATCGACCGGGTCAGGGGATTGTTCGTCCCCCGGGACGCGGTGGTCCGCCGCTACGGGAGTTACTACCTCTGGACGGTGGCGGAATCCCAGGTCCTGGAGGCTCGGCAGGTCACGCTGGGAGCGCTTTTCGGCGACCTGGTGCTGATTCGCGGAGGTCTCGAACCGGGCCAGCGCTACCTCAGGCGCCTGACCGGAAGGGAACGGGAAGGAGCACCCGTCGCCGGAGCGCCGGCCGATACGCCGGCACGGTAGGGGCAAGGCCATGCTCGACGCCATTTTCCGCAAGTCCACGGGCGTGATCCTTCTCACGGTGCTGCTCTTCGCCACAGGAATCTTCCTGGCGACGGAGCTTCCGATCCAGCTGTATCCGCAAACCCAGAGGCCCCGGGTGCGGGTGCGCATCAACCACACGGGTATCTCCGCTCTGGATTTCTCCGCAGAGTATGCGGATGAGATCGAAGCCCGACTCCTGGCCGTGGACGGAGTGGATATACTGGAAGTGGAATATGAGAACGACCATAGCTCCTTCACGCTGACCTTTGAGTGGGAAACGGATCCGGAAACCGCCAAAGCTGATGTAGGTACGGCCATGACCAGCATTTCCAACCTGCTTCCCTCGGATTTTCGGGACGATTATCGGGTGGGATTCTTCTCCGGCGAGAACGCCGGTTTCCTCATAGTCGGGGTCACTTCCGCCACCACCAGCCCGGAGGAGTTGTACCAAATTCTGGATTCCACGGTCCAACCGACGCTGAGCGCAGTGGAAGATGCCGAGAGCGTGGACATCTACCGGGTGGAGGATCTGGAGGTGGAGGTGCTCCTGCGTCAGACGGACATGCTGGCTTACGGGCTGGACATTCAGGATGTGGAATCCGCAATTGCAGCGGGATACCGGCCGGAGTCCGTCGGCCGTCTTGAACAGGGGGATACTTCTTTCAGCGTGCGTTTCCACCGGGGGATCGACTCGGTTTTCGACATCGGCAGGATCGTCATCGCCCGGAGCGGCAACGTCTCCATCCGGCTGCAGGATATCGCCGATATTTCGACCCGCTATGCCCTCCCTTCCCGGACTGTCATCATGAACGGTAACCGGGGGATCCGCATCACCGCCTCTCCGATCGACGGGGGAAACGTTCGCAAGATGTCCCAGGACGTTCAATCGATTCTGGAGGAGGCCAGGACCCAGGGGGTCCTCCCGGAGGATACGGTGTTCCAGATGTACATCGATCCGGCGGAATACATCAACCGGGCGATTCGAAACGTGACGCGCGCCGCTGTGCTGGGAGCGTTTCTGGCCATGTTGGTCGTGCTCTTTGGTCTGGGGCAGCTGCGCAACACCTTCCTGATCGGAATTTCCCTGCCCGTGACCCTGGTGTTGGGCTTCATCCTCATGTACTTCTTCAAAGTCAGCCTGAATCTGATCTCCCTGGGTGGAATCGCCCTGGCCGTGGGCATGGTCATCGATTCCTCCATCGTGGTGATCGAGAATATCCACCGTTTCCGTATGGAGGAGGCGCCGATCCGGGGCAATGGGCATATGCGGGATCTGGTCATCCGAGCGGTGGATCAGGTTCGGGCGCCGGTGATCGCCTCGACCTTGACAACGGTGCTGGTGTTTCTGCCGATTTCCTTCACCGCGCCGCTTACGAATGCAATCCTCGGCGACCAGTCCCGGACCGTGGTCTTCGCCCTGCTCATTGCATTGGTCGTGGCCCTCACCCTGATCCCCCTCCTGGCCTTTCGGTTCTACAGCTTCAGCCGGAAACGGCATTCGGGCCTTTCGGATGATACGGACAGCGGAGCAGTCCTCCGGCTGCGCGGCCTGCAGCGGTTCTCGGTGCCCATGATGGGGCTGTTCAAGAATCTCTACAAGTCCGCGCTGAACGCTCTGCTTCGCCGCCGCTGGGCTTCCCTGCTGTTCATGGGCTTCTCCTTTGCGCTTCTGGTATTCTCCGTGCTCAAGGTGTTGCCGCTGATCCCCAGGGAGATCATCGCGGCGCCCTTGAGCGACCGGATCGTGCTGTTTTTCCGCAGCTCCGAGTTCAGCGATCGGACGCAGATCATCGAGGAGGTGATACCTGTACTGAATGAACGCATCAAGAGGGTCGTTGGGGATAAACTGGTCAGCTCCTACGCCGACGTGTCGGGGCACTTCAACCTTTACTACATCAACCTGACCTCCTCCTCGGTGGCCACGGAAGTCCTGGCGGCTCTTCAGAAGGAGTTCGTGTCCGACAACGAGTGGTACTACAACGTGATGATGTGGGATCCTGCTCAATTGCCCCTTCCGCGGACCATGGATCTGCAGATCAGCGTGCACGGAGACGATGCGGCCCAGGCCGTTACCATCCTGGAGCGGATGCGGGACCTGGTCAATGAGACGGATCTCTACGGCCGGGTTTTCACCGATCCCTCGACCAACTTCTCCGATGAGCTCACGCTGACCGCCCGGGAAGAAGTGCTGGAGGGAACGCCCGAGTTCAGCGAGCGGCAGCTGCTCAGCCTGGTCCGCAAGATACTCGGCGGCACTGCGGAGGTAGAGTTCGAGGAAAATGGGCAGACCGTGGCCGTGTCGGCGGTGTATCCGGAAGCCGAAATCGAGGGCCAGCAGAATCTGGAGAACTTTCTCCTGCCCTACCGCCAGCGGACCGTGCCGCTCAAACACTTCTTCGATTTCCAGGAGTCCACAGGCGTAGCCGGAATCGCTTCGGAAGACGGGGAACGCATCTTCAGGCTGTATGCCCACATGGGTCCGGGGACACCGGCCGCCCGCAGGGTTGAATACGAGCAGCAGGTGCGGGAGTTGGTCCAGGAGAGACTCGTGCTGCCGGCCGGATACTCGATCACCTTTGACAATCCCCAGGAGGAGCTGGACAAGGCCATCCGCTCGCTGTTCGTGGCCCTGGGCGCGGCAGTGGCATTGATCTATCTGCTGCTCGCCTTCCAGTTCAACTCCCTGCGCATCCCCCTGGTGATCCTGGTGACCGTACCGCTGGGTTTCATCGGGGTGTTGTTCAGCCTCTACGTGTTCAAATCGACGCTGAGTCTGAACTCCATGCTGGGTACGATCCTTTTGGGCGGGATCGTCGTGAATAACGCCATAATCATGATCGACTTCTATCTCAAGATCCTTCCGAAGCACGCCGACAAGGTCGACGCCCTCGTGGAGACCGCGGGACTGCGCTTCACGGCGATTATGATGACCATGCTGACCACGGTGTTTGGAATGCTGCCGATCGCCATAGGCATGGGGGAGGGGTCCAACATCGTGCAGCCTCTGGGCATCGCCGTGTCCGGGGGACTGGTGATCTCGACTCTGTTCACACTCTTCATGGTTCCCAGCATCCTCAACCTGATAAACGTGAAGCCGCGGAGTGAGAAAGCGGAGAAGCTTGAGGGAATAGGATGAAGAGAATCGTTCTATCAGTTGCGATAGTCTCTCTGGTACTGTCAGCTGCCTGGGCTCAGGACCCACAGCCTAGGGTAACCCTGTCGATCGAAGAGATCGCCCGTCGGGCCGTAGCCCGCAACCTGGAAATCTTCAAGGCAACCCGGGACGTGGAACGGGCCCGGAAGGATCTGGTCGGGGAGCCGGAGCTGACCGATTCCAGCCTGTCCGTCGGTGGGGGCTACACGCCGCAACGATCTGGGCAGGGGGGATGGTACGGACAGTCGAGTCTCAGCCTCCGCCTGTTTCCCCAACTGTCGGCGGGTGCCTCGGCAACAGTGGAAGAAACGGGGCTGTTCGGCGAGTCGCTATCCCTCTCCCTCAAACCTTTCGAACCCCCCAGGCAGAGCTACGCGGAGCAGAAGACCCTGGACAGCACCCTGGTCCGGGAGCGCTATCTGAAGCGTCAGACCTACCTGGACGGCGAGGCAGCCGCCCTGAACCTGCTGATCCGGGAGATGGATCGGGAACTGGCTCGGGCAACTGAGGAACTGGAGCAGAGGAAATACGACCTGGTCCTGCGCAGGCAGGAGCTGGGAGAGGCTTCATTCCAGGACGTCCAGGACCAGTTGGTCGATCTGATAGAGGCGCGGGAGGATCTGTTCGACAGCGAACAGCGTTACCTGAGCGATTGGGGAAACCTCCAGCTGCTGTTCGTTCCGAGCGAAGAGCAGGTTGCCGTGGCGCCGCTGTCCATTGCCGAACTTCTGGGGCTGGTGCAGCGGCGCAGAGCCGAGGCGGAACAACTGGAGATCGCCGAGCCGGTCACCGAGCTGCTGGAGAACCTGAGGCTCGAGCTCACGGCCCTGGAGGCGGAACTGGAGGCCACCTCGCTCTGGCGTCCGGATCTGAACCTCTCCGCCGGGGTAACCTTCCCCTACGGGTTTCCCGACTCCCACAGTCTGAGCCTTACCTTGAGCTTCTCCCCGAATCAACTCAACAGGGATGAGCTGGAAGTGCTGCGCGAGGATATCGAAGTCAAGCGCATGGAGATCGACGCGGAGACCTACTCCGCCGGCCTGGATAAGTCGCTGGAGCGGCAGAACATCGCCATCGTCGAACAGGCCCTGGCCAGCGCCCAGATCCAGGCGCAGCGGGACGAGGTGGCCCTGCAGGAGGGGGAGCTTCTCTATCAGCAGGGGCGGCGCACAACCCTGGAGCTGGAACAGCTGCGCCTGAATCTGAAGCGCACCCGGATCCTGACCTTCCAGTCCGCCGCGGAGGTCTACCACGTGCTGGGGATGTACCTGATGCTGTTCCCGGCGGATGAGACGGCAGGTCTTTAGCGGTCACAGTGACCGTAAATGCGCCTCTAGAGGTTTATTTCACGGGTTGCGCAGCCGGAATCGTCTCCTCGACATCAGAGTCCAGCCGGCGTGAGGCAGCCGCCGTCCAAACAGCGCCCAGTACCGAACTGAGCAGATTCCCGGCTACGATCCCTATCCAAACCCCCTCCAGCCCGATCAGCCGGGACAGAAGCAGGGCCAGAGGCATGGCGAACAACAGGATGTAGGAGAAGTTGATCACGAAGGCGGCAAACCCCTTGCCCAGACCCTGAAAGAAGCTGGCCAGGATGAGGCGGGCAGCCAGGAAGGGAAAACCCAGGGCGAAGATCAGCAGCATGGTCCGGCCGATGCGGATCACTTCCGCAACGTCGCTGAATACGCGGACAAAGGCTCCTCTGCCCAGGATCATGATCAGGGCGGCGATGCACATGATTCCCATGCAGAAAAGCAGGGATTTTTCGATGACCGATTTGACCCGGCCGATCTTGCCCGCACCGAAGTTCTGGCCGGCCATGGTCAGGGTGCCCTGGGCGATGCCGATGATCGGCAGGATGGCCAGCTGCTGGTAGGTGAAGCCGAGGGTGAAGGCACTCTTTGCCATGTCCCCGTATAGTCTCAACAGGACGAACACCAGGAACAAGCCGAGGGAGTTGGACAGCTGTCCGACGATGGTGGGACCGCCCACGGCGAAAATCCCCCGGATGATCGCCCCCTGGTAGCGGAAGTCCCGCATGTTCAGGACGACGACATTCTTCTTTCCGAAAAGGGAGACTGCCAGCACGATGCAGCTCACCGCTCTGCCTATCACCGTGGCCAGGGCCGCCCCCTGTACGCCGAGGGCGGGGAAGGGGCCTATGCCGAAGATTAAAAGCGGATCCAGGGCGATGTTGACCAGCGTCCCCACGACCATGACCCGCATCGGAGTAACGGTGTTTCCCTCGCCCCGCAGGATCCCGTTTCCGATCATGGAGAAGAACTGGAAGAACGATCCGTAGAGAATGATGTTGATGTAGCTCAGGATGTAGGGAAGCATCTGCCCGGAGGCACCGAGGAGCAAGAACAGAGGCCGGGTCAGCCGGGGCCCAAAGATCGTCGTGATCAGGGCCAACGCCAGGATGATCAGCAGGCTGTGCTCCGCAGCGTTGTTGGCCTGCTCTTCCTTGCCCGCCCCGATGAAGCGGGCGATCAGGGAACTGGCCCCGATCCCCGTGCCCGAGCCGATGGTAATAAGGATGCTCTGTACGGTGAAGGCCATGCCCAGAGCTCCCAGCTCCACCGGTCCCAAACGGGAGACGAACAGCCGATCCACGAAGTTAAAGGTGGTGTGAAAGATGAAGGCGATGATCGCCGGTCCTGAAAGTTTCAACAACGTCGGCAGAATCGAGCCGCCGAGTATCCGCTCCGGGCTGGTTCTGAGGGTCTTTCGCATCCCCCCAAAGTATCGGGTTTATCTTTAAAAGACAAGCTGAGGAGGATATATTTAAAGGGTATGGGCAAATACGGTAATCTGTCGGACCAGGAACGACGAAAGCTCTACCGGGATTTCTCCAGAGCGGCCAAGGAGATCAAGGTGGATGGCAACCTTGGTTCGGCTGCGGCCGGCCGGGGTGCGCCCGGCCGAGGCGCCGCCGAGCAGGCGGTGGGCCAATGCGGCGCCTTGGGACCGGCTCGCCAAGGTGAGAGGGAAGCTCAGCAAGCGGCGGAGCGTTTTCTCTTCCATCGGCGCCGGCGCAAACGACCCTCCTATCGCGTCCGGCTGAAGATCGAGAGCTTCGCCTACAGCGAGGGCTTCGAGATCAGCGGAATTCGCCAATTTCTATCCAGTCTGTTCTCCTTTCTCTGGCCGAACCGGGATCCTGTTCCGGTGAGATTTCTGAAAACCCTGGTTCTGGACAGCGCCCATCGTGGGGACCCGGAAGGGTACAGCCTGGTCCACACGCTGCTGGAGCTGCAGAAGATGGCCGAGAACCTGCTTACGGGAGGAGGGTTTCTTCGCCGGGTCAGCGACAGCGGCTACAATTTGAAGGGCGACCTGACGAGAGATCTGTTGAACTGGGAACCCGCGGGCTACCGCCTGATGATGAGCTTTCAGAAGATACCCCCTCGGCTGCTCGAGGTTCTCGAGTCCCTGCGGAGCAGATTCGAACAGCAGAAGAACGTGGATGTGTTCGAGCTGACGGATGTGGTCAAGGGAGTGTACAGAATCACCTTGGGCGTTCAAGCCGATCCGGATGTCCTGGAGGAGCGGATCCGCAGTGCCGGAGAGTTGATCAAAGGCCTGTACAAACGCGTGTATACGGACGAGGAGAAGATTCAGCAGGTTTGCACCCGTATAAATCATCAGATCGCCGATTTCCTGGCCTGCTACACCCGTTTGAAATGGTTCGCCGGTCAGCTGTATCCGGCCCTGCTGAAGATGCTGAACCGCTTCCGAACCCAGGCGCAGGTGGCTTCGATCCTGGAGAATATCTACGCGTTCGTCGGGCTGGACAAAAAAGAAGTGCTGATCCTTCGGGAAAACGTGGATCTGCCCCGGCCGAAGGAGAAAGATCAACCTGAACCAACGGTGCGGGCCGGGCAGAGCGAAGAGCAATCCCCTGAGGAACCGGACTACGATTTCAATGAGGAGTTCCGCGGAATCCTGACCATACTGGATTATGCCTTTCCCGGATGCCGGGTTCAACATATTTGGGAAGGGGATTACTCGATCCTGCTGTGGTTCCAACAGAAGATCTTCTCCCATCGGGACTACAGGGGTCCCATTGTTTCCCGCAGGCTCGATTTCACGGATCTTCTCTGGAAAATCAACCGCTACGATCCGCTGGCACCGGTGATTGTTCTGCACGAGCTGATCGGGCAGATGTTGGAGTCTCTCAATCCTGAGGCCGTCGTGGGACTGGTCGATCCCTTCCGCAGCCGTAAAACCCGGTCGGCGGATCTGTTCGCGGAGATCCGCCGACAGTGGCAGGCGAGCCGGGAGGAAGTGTTGCTGCAATATCTCAAGGAGGTAGATTACTTCGAGAAGGAACTTTCTCTGCGGGAGAAGGATGGGGAAGGCCGTTTTCTTAACTCTACGATTGCCCGCAAGACGGTCGAAACGATCAACCAGATCCGAAATCATATCATCCGCGGTTACGGACATGTGGCCCTGAGCCTGGATCGCAAGAAGTACTTCCGCTGCCGTCCGCTGTACGCCGTGACCAGGGATCTGCAGGAATTCCTGGGTCAGTTGGTCATCCGCAGGGATCGGCTGGTTACTGACAATCCGATCGTGCACCAGCGTTTCGGCCGGGAGGACCTGGTCGAGCGCAAAACGGGTCCGCTGATGAATCAAATCCACAGCTATATCGAGGCTCTGCCGGAAGAGAAGAGGATCCTCAAAAATCTCTCGGGAGAGTACAACCGGGTGTTTCTCGAGATCCTCTTTGGACTTACCGAAATGTTGGATTTCCTGCTCAACGACGAACGCAGCCGTTTGAGAGAAGCCGGGGCAGAGGTGCTTTTCGCTTCCGCCGAGGAACGGAGGATCTACAAAGAAATCGAGAGTGATCAAACCCCTCTACGGGTGGATCTGAGAAAGGACTTCGAGGAGATCGACAGGCTGACCGGTTTGTTTTCGAAGAACGAGTACCTGCGCTTCATGCCCAATCTGTTCCAAAACAGCCTGCAGGCGGGGCAGCCCCTCAGTCTGATGGTGATGGATCTGGACCGCTTCAAGGCCATCAACGACACTTTGGGTCACGATTTCGGGGATGAGATCCTGAAGCTGGCCGCGGAGGTGATTCTTTCCTCGGGAAGGGAAGAGGATCTGGCGGTTCGCTTCGGCGGAGATGAGCTCCTGGTCGCGGTGAAAGCGGATGTCGCCGCGGCTCTGGGTCAGGCCGCCCGCATCCGCAGCCGCTATTATGAGCTGCTCAAGGAACGCTTCGCCGAGAGGCTGAAAGAGATCCCTCTGCTCATGGCCCAGAAGGAGCTGGCGGAAAAGAAGAAGGCGGATCCTGCCTACCGGGGGGGGATAGAGGATTTCCTGGAACGATGGAAAGGCAGGGGGCTGGGCACGCTCTCTATCGGGGTGGCCCAGGGGTTGGGCAAGAAGCTGAAAACGCCCTGCAAGGATGAGAAGGAACTGTTTCGCAGGGCGGACAGGATCCTCTACCTGGCCAAAGACTCCGGGGGAAACCGAAGCGTGGCCATGTTCGATGTCCTGGAAATTCCCCTCACCGCCAAGGAGTACAGCGACTTCGTGCAGTACCTCGAGGATATACCGGCATCCGAGCGCGCAGAAGCGGCCAAGCGTTTTGTGGATTTGCGTCTGGCCAATAGTAAAGCGCCCCTTTTCTGGAACTATCCGTATCAGAAGTATCTGCAGGATTCCTGACTCAACTGTGCAGTTCTGCGCTCCCGGATCGGCCCAACAGCCTCTCCAGCACCTCTATGTGGGTATGTTCCTGCTCCTCGAGAAAGCCGAAAGCCCGGTGGGCGAAGGGAATTTTGCTCTTGCGGTGCAGGCCGGCAAACAGGTTGTAGATTTCCCTCTCTTTCGCGAGGATCGTCTCCAAACGACTGCGGATCGGGCTGTATCGATCGACCGGCAGCTCTTTGATCCTCCGGAGGTCGTGGATGTGCAGATCTTTGCCCTCGATTATCTGCTTCAACTCCTGATCGCTGATGCGCTCGTCGATCATATCCCGGATCAGGTTCTGGTGGCCGAGCTCCTCATCCAGGATGCGAACCAGACTGTGGGGGACCTCGACGCCGGCGAGCTCGGTTTTCAAAGCGGAGTAGAGGCTGTAGATCTCCTCCTCCAGGGTCAGTGCGCTGGAGAGGATCGATTTTAGCCCGAGCTTCCGTATCGATTGAAGCAGACCCATCCTCAAGTCCCTAGATATTCTTACGCCTTGAAGGCCTCGTAGAGGGTCAGAGCGCCGAAGCCCAGGAATACGACTCCGGCTACGATCTTGATCATCTTTTCCGGTATGAACCGCCCGATCGCCGAACCCAGAGCTGCGGCAATCAGGGTCGTGAGGATAAGGGCGCCGGTCGCCCCGATAAACACCGACAGAAATGCCTTGCGGTTCGCAGCCAGGGCAAAGATCGAAAGATGCGTCTTGTCTCCCAGCTCGGCCAGGAAGATCATGAGAAAGGTGGATGCTATAAGTTTTAAATTCAGCAGCATCGGTTCGCCTATCCCAGCGCGACATCCAGGGTCATCATCACGGTGAAACCGAGCATGGCCCCGATAGTGGCTACGTCCGTATTCGACTGCTGTTGAGATTCCGGGATCAGCTCTTCAACCACCACGAAGATCATGGCCCCGGCTGCAAAGGCCAGGGCGTAGGGCAGCAGAGGTTTCACCACGATCACCGCCAGTGCTCCCAGCACGCCGGCTATAGGTTCCACGACGCCGGACAGCTGTCCCCAGAAGAAGGATCGGAAGCGGGAAAATCCCTCCCGGCGCAGAGGCACCGACACGGCGGTTCCTTCAGGAAAGTTCTGGATGCCGATGCCTATGGCCAGGGCGACCGCTCCGGCTATGGTGGCCGAGGGAAGCCCGGCGGCCAGGGCGCCGAAGGCCACGCCTACGGCCAGCCCCTCGGGGAAGTTGTGCAGTGTGATGGCCAGTACCAGCAGCACGCTGCGCTGCCAGGTGGTGGAGATCCCTTCCGCTTCGCTGCGCGGCAGCCCGAGGTGCAGGTGCGGCAGGATCTTGTCGACGGCAAAGAGGAAGGCGCCCCCCGACAGGAAGCCTACGGCGGCGGGGATGAAGGCGGGGAGGTTGGAGTCGTTCTCCGCCATCTCGATGGCCGGGGCCAGGAGGGACCAGAAACTGGCCGCGATCATCACCCCGGCGGCAAAGCCGAGCATGCCGTCCAGTACTTTGCGGTTGATCGTCTTGAAGAAGAACACCAGAGCGGCTCCGGCTCCGGTTATTAACCAAGTGAAACAGGTGGCCACCAGAGCCTGAACGATCGGATCCAAAGACTTAAACCACTCGAAAATCATGATTCCTCCTCGATGCGTACGCTTTCGTTATCAAGGTATGGCTATCATATGCAGAACTCTGGACAGGGTAAAGTCTTTGATTCGCCGCCGCCGTTCTCTTCGGTCTATCCGTCCTCCTGGACCTTTTTGCCTTCCTGCACCCCTCTGTCCTCCTGCACGAAGCAGGAATCGTCCCATGTTCCGTGCATCCCCGCGATCTTGCTTTCCAGCCAGCCTTTTCGGGTGTTTCGCCGGACGTCGAAATTTTCAACATACGGTTTAATGTCCAGCAGCGGCGTCTGGTCCAGGATGTCGACGTCCTGGATCGTGAGAATGTTGTCAGCCCTAGATAGCAGCCGAACCACGGAAAACCCGATCGGATTGGGCCGAGAAGGTGCCCGGGTGGCGAAAAGTCCGCGAGCAACAGTGTCCATGAAGGGAAAGACCGTCAGGGTATACGGTTTGGCCCGGTGCAAGTGAAACAGAAGGATCAGGTGGGAGAACCCTTCCAGATCCTGCAATCCTTCGACGTATTCCGAAAACACCTCCACCGTAGCCCTGACATCCCGTCCCGCCGCCGACTGGATTGGCGTGCCCCTGGGGGTGGTGAAGGGGGAGTGGATGATGCCGATCGGGCGCAGACGGATTTCCTTCATCTCTGCCAGGCCGCGGTCAGGTCTCGGGCTTTTTGTTCGATCTCGTCCATCTCCGCGGCAGAGTCAACCACGTCGAATTGAATCCGGGTCCTGTACTCACTCTGCCCGTCCAGAAGCGGCAGTCTGCCCGACTCCCTCAGGGGGCCCCTGCCGATGGGTGTCATAGTACCCGGCTCCAACCCCATCACGTAGAACCCCCGGCGGGGCATTTTCCACTCGGTGAGTTCGGGAAGCTCTTTGGTATTGAAACGCAGGACCATGCCCAGGGGTGTTCCGTTTCCGATATCCCGGTTCAGCAAAGCGATGAAACTGTCCCCCGATTCATCTGAGGCCAGGTTGTGAAAGAACACCTTCTCCTCATACCCCTGGATCGGATCGGGAAAGTCCAGAGCCTCTTCCACGCCCCCGTCCCTCCGGGCCTCTTCGTCCCGGGCAATCGTTTCCCTGATAGGACCGACCACCCGCGCATTCGGCCCCAGAAGGGGAAAGCCGAAGTTGACGTGATAGAGCATCATCAGCGGCTGAGCTTCGAATCCCCTGTTTTGGATGCGGTCTTCCAGGACGAATCCCCGCGCGCCCAGCTGCGTGTGGATGGTGCGGCTCAGAAGCAGGTTCTCCCCCATAGCCTGAGCCTCCCGTATGCGTCCCTTTACCGTCAGGCGGTATTCATCTTTCTCCCACTCTTGCTCGACACCCACGTCCTCCGCCGCGGCGTTGGACAGCCGGCCGTGCAGTCCGAAGGGCTGCCCCTGATCCGTGCTCGGAGCCCCGGCGTTGGCGATCCCACAGGTTGTGAGCAGCCCCGCGTAGAAGCTGCGCAGCCAGGCCAGCCCCGGCTCGTCGTAGTAAGCCGGGGAGGTGATCCCGGTCGGGGAGAGAAAACTCAAAGCTATGCCCTGGAAGGTGGCTCCGACGATGTCCATGCCCCGGCCGGGAAGAACGGTGAACTGCAGGCCTCCGCCGGTGTTCACCTGCAGCGCCTGCACCCCCGCCGCCTTGCCCTCCTCCAGGGTGCAGCGGGTGATACCGGCGATCTGCTGAGGGTCCCCGATCAGTGAGACCAGCTGTTGTTTTTTCCAGCTTCGTCCAAGATATTCAGCCATAGGAGCTCTCCATTCTCTTGATTTTCTCGACGTTTCTAGTTTCGCCGCTTCTAGTATAGAATATGTTCGGTGTTTCGAAAATGAAATATCTTTGTTTAGTCGCAGTGTTGGTCCTGTTTCTTCTAGGTTTCCCCGTTGGAGCCCAGGGACACGATACGGGGATTCCGAAAGTCGGAGTGATGGTGGGCGCGGTAGTGGATCCGTATATCTTCGGAATCGAGCAGGTCCACGCCGCGGCTGCCGTGCTCCTCGCCTACCAGAAAGGACTTGCCGTTTCTCTCAGACCAATGCTTCTGTTCAGTCCCCGAAGCGTTTACTTCCGGGTTCCCCTTCTGCTCGAGATCCCCCTGTTCGCGAATCGCCGTGTTTCTGAGAACGAATCCGGGCTGACGGTCTGCGCCGTGGGCGGCGGCGGCGTGGGTACGTGGGACGGGCAGACAGCATCCGAACTGAATCCGCTGTTGTCCGGTGGAGTGGAGCTTTCCTTCTGTTCCCTCTTTGTATCAGGCTTCATTACCGCCGTTGTTCGTGAAAACGACCTCGATCTACTCGCGGACCTGTTCCTGGGTTGTCTCTGGGGATTGTGAGGGCTCGGCCGATCGTCGAATCCCAGTCTAATTTCGGCTCAATCCTTCAGCCAGAGGGATCCGGGATCCCGAAATGCCCGCTTTCCCGCCAGCAGGCTGTAGCTGATGACGGAAAAAAGAACGTAGGCGGCAATGACCACCAGGAACGCCCATAGGTAGAAGGGCCTGCCGGTAAAATACCACCGCCCGGGGAAATTCAGAAACAGGATCAGGGGAATGGCCAGCACGAAGGTGATCCCGGTGCCATACATGTAGTCGGTGGCCACCGGGGTCTTGAAGTCCGGATCCACGACCCGCAGCAGGGCCAATCCCGTGGACAGGGTCCCTGTCAGGCAGCCGTAAAACATGATGGCCCGGGTGAAGCGATTGTCCGTGAACAGCCGGGAAACGGTCCAGAAGATGGTGAGGGTGCTGATGGCAGCACCGGCAATTGCGATCGCCAGGATGGGAATCCAGAAGCGGGTCAGCACCACAATGGTGATAGCCGCTATAGCGGCGGTGACCATGATGTCGATGCAGCCGCCGGCCAGACGGGTCAGGGTGCCGTTGTCCACGGCGTGGTCGATTTTGAAGGCCCGGAAGATCCGTTTGACGAACATGGCGATAACCGCGGCGAAGATGAAGGCGATCCCCCAAAGAGTCTCGGCCAGCTCTATCCCCTGATCTCCGGCGAAGGACAGCAGAAAGGTCAGCAGATGCAGCAACAGGAAGGCCAGCAGGTACACGCCCAGGACCAGCGCCAGATTGAAGGAGAGGGTGTCGATAGCCTCGGTTTCAGTGGTCAGCAGGCTTCCCACGGGCCTTTTTTCCTTGATCGGGAGGATGCCGGTGCGCAGCCGGCGCTTTTCGATTTTCCCGGCCAGCTCGGGATCCATCCAGCCGCGCCTGCGGCCGATGGTGATCAGGGCGATTCCCAGGAAGCAGGCCCAGAGGTAGCCGATGGCGGCGAACACCAGGCCCAGATTGCCGCCGTCTTCGAAACCGAGGCCCTTCCAGGAATCACCGATAGAGAAGGCCTGTCCCGGCCCCAGTCCGTAGCCCAGAGGCATCAGTAGACCGAAGCTGGGAAACAGTTTGGGCAGGAAGGTGTAGATGAACAGCAGGGTCAGGCCGAAGCCCACGATCACCTGCAGGGTGTACTGGATGATGATGGTCACCGCGGAGGAGAAGATCCTCCTGCCCGCCCCCTTCATCCCCATCCCCCGAAGGCTCATGGCCACGAAGGAGAGGTTCAGCAGATGGAACACGAGATTCTTCAGCCCCTCGTTGCCCATACCCAACCGGGGGGCGGCGTAGTTGTAGAAGGGAAGGAGGATGAAGCCGGCGATCAGGGCGTTGGGAATGAGGAATTTCTGAAAGAAGCGGACCTTGGAACGGATAAAGGTGGCAATCAGCAGGGCTGCGCAGATCAATCCCAGATCGAGGAAGATAGACCAAGCAAAGTTCATCGGTACACCTCCTGATTCCTGACACTATATCAGCGGGATGCCCCGCTGTCGAGGACGGAAAATGGGGTAATCGGAGGCTGCTTGTTTACATTTGGGACTTTGACCTGCTTGGAAAGCTCGGTTCAGGCTTCTTCGACGTTGGTCTGGTAGATGTTGCCGTCCTTGCCGATCACATCACCTTCGAAGATGTCTTCGTTGGCCTGTTTTTCCATGACGAACTCGTAAGTTTTATAACCACCGGAGAGATTGTAGACCTCGGGAAAACCGTTCTGGCTCAGGATCCTGCAGGCCAGGTAGGCCCGCAGACCGGCGGCGCAGTAGACGATGATCCGTTCCTCCCGGGGTAGCTCCTCCAGGTGGTTCCGCAGGGAGTTCAGGGGAATATTTCTGGCTCCTTCGATCCTGCCGAGCTTGTACTCATCCTTTTCCCGAACATCGAGGATGAAGGAGCGGGAAAGCTCCTCTCCGTCCAGCTCGTGCCAGTGCACGATCCTCACCAGCCCTTCCAGGATATTCTCAGCCACGAAGCCGGCTATGTTCACCGGGTCCTTGGCCGAAGAGAAGGGAGGGGCGTAGGCGTGCTCGATCTCCTGCAGATCGTATACCGTGCCGCCAGCTTTGAGGATCGTGGCGATCGTATCGATCCGTTTATCCACGCCGTCGCAGCCCACGATCTGGGCTCCGAGCAGCCGTCCGTCCTTGGGGCTGAAAACGATCTTCAGGCTGATGGGCTGTGCGTCCGGGTAGTAGCCTGCATGGGAGGCGGAGTGGGTGATCGAAGAGAGGAAGGGGATTCCTGCGGCGCGCAGGGCTTTCTCCGACAAACCGGTAGAGGCCACTGTCAGATCGAAAACCTTGGCGATGGCCGTGGCGATCGAACCGCGATAGGCACGCTTGTTGCCCCGGGCGATGTTGTCCGCCGCGATCCGTCCCTGCTTGTTGGCAGGTCCGGCCAGATAGATGCTCATCGGTTTTCCCAGAAGGGGGTGGGGGAACTCGATGACATCCCCCAGGGCGTATACATCGGGATCCGAGGTCTGCAGGAACTCGTTGACCCTGATCCCGCCGCGCTCACCGATCTCCAAACCGGCCTCCCGGGCAAGAGTGCTCTCGGGACGCACACCCACACCCAGTATCGCCAGATCAACCCGCAGCTGCTTGCCGCCGGACAGGTGTACCACCAGCCGCCCCAACCTCGATTCGAAAGAGGCAACCGCTTCGTTCAGGTAGAACTCGACCTTCTTGGCTTTCAGGTGCTGGTGAACCTCTGCTGCCATCTCGAAGTCCAGGGGCGTCATGACCTGTTCGGCCATCTCCACGATCGTAACCAGGATACCCCGGCGATGGAGGTTCTCCGCCATCTCCAGGCCGATAAATCCCGCACCGACGATCACCGCCCGCCTCACCTTCCGCTTTTCGATGTACTTCTTGATCCGGTCCGTGTCCGGAACATTTCGCACCGTGAAGATCCCGTCCAGATCGACACCAGGGATCGGCGGTTTGACAGGCTCCGCTCCCGGGGAAAGCACCAGCTTGTCGTAGCTCTCCCGGTAGGTTTCTTTTGTTTTCAGGTTGGTGACCGCTACCCGCTTTGCCTTGCGGTCGATCGCGGTGACCTCCGAACGGATCCGCACGTCGATCTTGAAGCGAGCGGCAAAGCCCTTCGGGGTTTGAACGAACAGACGGTCCCGGTCGGCGATCACATCGCCGATGTAGTAGGGCAGACCGCAGTTGGCATAGGAGATGTACTGCCCCCGCTCGAAGAGAACGATTTCCGCCTGCTCATCCATCCTGCGCAGCCTGGCCGCGGTGGTTGCTCCCCCGGCCACTCCGCCGACGATCACGATCTTGGCCACTTGTTTCCTCCGTAGCATCCTGCTGTCGAGTTTCGTCCAAGTGCTAGTATCCATAATTTTTATCCGAAGGTCAAACTGAAGCGGGGACGGAGCCGCAGCCGACACCTGCCGCAGCTATCAGCTGCCGCAATCGGCACCAGCCGCTGCCATCAGCTGCCGTAGCCGACACCTGCCGCGTCCTGAACACCTCGTCGATATCCGGACCGTCCGGTTGACAGATCGGACCCGATAGAACAAGGTGCTTACAGCAGCCTGGAAGAAAAATCAAGCAGGCTGTTGTCGTGAGAGGGAGACGCAGAGGATGAAAAACGAGCACGCTGGGATTTCCAATATTGTCACGCTGGGGATCGGAGGAGTAGGCGGGTACTTCGGGGGACTACTGGCCCGGCACTACCGAGGATCCGGGATAGCCACCACCTTCGTGGCCCGGGGCGCCCACCTTCAGGCGATCCGCGAGAAGGGTCTGCTGCTCAACACCGCCGGACACAGCGGCCTGGTCTGCCGGCCGGATCGAGCCACGGATGCGATCGAGCAGCTGGATGCGCCTGATCTGTGTCTGGTCTGCGTAAAAGGCTACGACTTGGACGAGGTGAGCCGACAGTTGGCACCTTCGCTCCCCGACGGCACGGTGCTCATGCCGCTGCTCAACGGCGTCGACATCCGCCAGCGCATCCGCCGCCATGTGAAATCCGGGATCGTCCTTCCCGCCTGCGTCTACGTGAGCGCCAGCATCGACGAGCCCGGAGTGGTGACCCAGAAAGGCATGGCCGGCCTCCTGATCTGCGGCCGGGATCCGGATCACCCCGAATACGATCCATCCGCGGTGGTGCGGCTTTTCGAGCAGGCCGGCGTATCGGTAAACTATGCAGAGGATGCCTACCCGGCCATCTGGGAGAAATACCTGTTCATTGCCTCCTTCGGCCTGGTAACCGCCTGGGCGGACAAACCCTTCGGTGCCGTGTTGGAGGATGCGCAGCTGCACGGGCTTGTCCGCGCGATAATGGAGGAGATCCGGATGGTTGCGGCGAAGGGAGGGGTCGGCCTGGGTGAGGGGATCATCGAAACCTCTCTCGAGAAGGCTGAGAACTTCCCCTATGAGACCAAAACCTCCTACCAGCGGGATGTGGAGAAAGGCGCGCGCAATGAGGGGGATCTTTTCGGAGGCACGATCGTGCGCCTTGGACGGGAGCTCAGCGTGCCCACTCCGGTTGCCGAGCGGCTGTACCGGGAGATCGAGCAGCGGATGTGAGGATAGACCCGGCGCAGGCCGGGAATCCGGGCATCAGACCGGCCCGGCCTGACCGCGGCACCCCGAATCTTCACTGAATCAATAGAACTTGCCCCAGGCCACGCGCACGCCGACCACGGGGGTGTAGCTCAGAAAGTCCTCGAAGGGCGTTCCGGGGGCCAGATTCCCGGCGATTTGGTAGCCGGCGTACAGGGAGGGCATGAACCACCGGTTGATCGGGATGCCCAGCTCCAGGGTGACTTCCTCCAGGAAAGCGAAAAATCCCTTCTCCCCGTCCCCGCTTTCCTGGTTCCCCGTGGAGATTCCCCCTACGGCGGTCCAGCTGATCAGGGATACGGTGACTGGCCAATCGATCAAGCGCACGCCGTTGATCACCCCGCCGAACCCACCGGCGATGCCGGTGTCCTCGTCCATGTCGGCAATGGCGAAGCCGAAGCCGCCGGTGATGTTGTGCCCGTGCACCCCATATCCATAGCCGCCGTAGCAGGCCAGTCCCAGAGAGTTGTTGCGAACCGGATAGTCGTTCAGAAAGGGGTACTCTGAGGTCTGCAGGCCGAAGTACACCCCACCGGCGCCGTCGCTAAATCCAGCTGCGCCGACCAGGGTCAGGAAGAGTACCAGCAGAACACCAGGCTTCTTGTTCATCTGTTTTCCTCCTCGATGCATGGGTTTCCACTGTTGTAACACCGGAAGGAGGACCTTCTGTCACCCGGACCGGAGGTTGCCGGTAGCCGCTGCCCCGGATTCAGTCAGGCGGGCGCGAAAAAAAAGGCCGCCCGATGCCCCACATCGAGCGGCCTTGATGATTGTCGTTGGAGCTGCACTACATGTGGAATCCGAGATGGAATCCCGCCACCGGCAAAATCGGGAAAAAATCGTCCCCAATATCACCGTTGAAGAAAAAACGTTCGATCCCGCCGTAGAACTGCAGAAACATGCCGAAGCCGCTTTCGAACTCCCAGAGGTATCGCCAGCCGATGTCGATGCCCGCGGTCACGTCGTTGTAGGTTTCATCCTTTGATATGGTTTCATCGACGTATCGGAAATTTAGGTACATCACGCGGCCGCTGACGAAGAATCCCGTGGCCATCTGGGATGGAAACAGCCGGACCACTGGCCCGACGGTCAGCCGTTTGGAATAGATGTCCGTGTCCAAACCGAACAGCTTTCGTTGCGCCTCGCCGTCAACGTAGTTGAACTGGGCGGCCACCTCGATCAGCCCGGTCAGCGGAACCCCTACCTCGCCGGAGTACACGCCCCAGATCCAGCTGAAGGGATTCAGGCCGACGTGAAAGGTGTGCTTCTCAACGTCCTGCTTGGCGAAAGCGCCTGTTCCTACCAGAACCAAGAGCAGAAGACTGGAGATCAGAAACTTTGCTGTTTTGCTCATAGTTATCCTCCTCTGACTTTTCTTTGGTCTTTGAGCATCCGAGCCCACTTTGGCTCTAGTATAGCACGGAATTCCACTTTCTCCCAGGTGATGGAGATGAAACAGCGCGAAAAATTGTGGGATCAAAACCCGGTTCAATTGGTACCCCACTTGATGCTCGTCCTGGGCAGGATGTTCTAACCTCCCAGACGCTCGAGGATCCTCTCCGCCTCCTCCACCCCTTCCTCGATCAGCTGGTCCAGGATCTTGCGAACAGGCAGGATTTCTGTGACAAGACCTACGCTTTGACCGGCCATCAGCGAACCGGCCTTCACGTCCCCATCGATCGCCGCCTTGCGCAGGCCGCCGATCCAGAACTCCTCGAGCTTCTCTCCCGCCTCCCTGGCGGTAATGGCCTCCCGCTCCAGCTGGGCCACCAGACCGAGCTGCAGGGTGTTGAAATCCCGGGTCCCTTCGTTGGTTAGAGCCCGAACCGGGATCACCGGCATGCGCGGGTCGAACTGAGCGGTGGGCACCGCATCCTTGGCCGCCGCGCGCAGCAGGGCCTGTTTGAAGTTCCTGTGGGCCACCGATTCCTCGGCCACGGCGAATTTGGTGCCCAGCTGCACCCCGGAGGCGCCCATCATCAGGTAGTGGACCATCATCACCCCGCTGCCGATTCCCCCGGCCACGAACACGGGCACAGCTTCCACGCGGGGAAGGATCTGCTCGGCCAACACGGCTGTGGAGACCGGGCCGATGTGGCCGCCGGCTTCGTGCCCCTCGATGATCAGGGCGTCGACGCCTCCTTTTACCAGATTCCGGGCGATCCCGACCGTAGGGGCGAAACAGAGGAGCTTGCTCCTGGTCTGCCTGATCCGGCTGATCGCCTCCCGCGGCGGCAGTCCGCCGGCCAGGATCACGAAAGGAAACTCGATCTTCAGGACGTGCTCCAGATGCCTGCTGAAGTTGGGGGCTATGGTGATCAGGTTTATGCCGAAGGGCTTATCCGTCTTGTCCCGGGTTTTTTTGATCTCATCCTTCAGCATCGCCGGCGGCATGTTCCCGCCGGCCAAAACCCCGAAGGCCCCTGCGTTGGAGATGGCGGAAACCAGGGTCGATTCCGAGATCCAGGTCATGGCCCCGCCCATGACCGGGTATTCAACTCCGAGGAACTCCTTGCCCCGGTTCCACAATCTCTCGATCAGTTCTCGCGGCATGATAACCTCCTGCCCGCCCTCGAGGCACCGCGGCATGGCAGCGGCGGAGCCGCCCAGAGCGAGGGTATTCACAATATGCTCAATTTTGGGCGAGGTTGCAACAGCGAGCTTTCTACAGCGGGACTTTGACAAATATCGGATATTGCCCCAAGATCTACGGAAGATGAAAGCCATCGTATTGGCGGAAAAACCGAGCGTAGGCCGGGAGCTGGGCCGGGTGCTGGGCTGCAGCAAGAAGTCCAAGGGCTACTCCGAAGGGGATTCCCACATCGTGACCTGGGCCATGGGGCATCTGGTGGAGCTGGCCGATCCCCAGGTTTACGACGAGCGCTACAAGAGGTGGTCCCTCGACTACCTGCCGATGCTGCCCGAACCGATGAAGCACAGGGTCATTCCCCGGACTTCTCACCAGTTCCGCACCATCCAGTCGCTGTTCCGCCGCAAAGACGTGAACAATCTGATCATCGCCACCGATGCCGGCCGGGAGGGGGAGTTGGTGGCCCGCTGGATCATGCGCCTGGGAGGCTGGAAGGGTCCGTACCAGCGGCTGTGGATCAGCTCCCAGACCGAATCGGCGATCCACGAAGGGTTTCGCACCCTCAAAGACGGCAGAACCTACGACAATCTGTTTCACGCAGCCGAGTGCCGCTCCGAAGCGGACTGGATCATCGGGCTGAACATCTCCCGGGCGCTGAGCTGCAAGTACGACGCCCGCCTTTCCGCCGGCAGGGTGCAAACCCCGACCCTGGCTTTGATCGTGGCCCGGGAGGGGGAGATCGACAAATTCAAGCCGGACAGTTACTGGCAGGTCCACGCGGATTTCGGCTCCTACACGGGTCTGTGGCGGAGCTCCAAAGGGGTTACGCGGTTGAAGGAGGAGAAACGGGCCCGGGAGATCGCGGACAGGGTGCGGGGAAAACAGGGCCGCATCGTCAGGTTGGACGCCAGGGACAAGAGCGAACCGCCGCCCCTGGCCTATGATCTGACGGCCCTGCAGCGGGAGGCCAACAGCCGGCTGGGCTTCAGCGCCCAGAAGACCCTGAGTACCCTCCAGGGATTGTACGAGCGGCATAAGCTGGTGACCTACCCCAGGACCGACTCCCGCTATATCAGCAGGGACATCGTGCCCACCCTGAAAGACCGTTTGCAGGGGGTGCTCTCCTCCCGTTACCGCACCGCAGTGCAGCAGCTGCTGGCCGGAGAGATCAAGACGGGCAGCCGCTTCGTCAACGACGCCAAGGTGAGCGATCATCACGCCCTGCTGCCCACCGAACAGCGGGCCGATCCCCGGAGTCTGGGAGCGGATGAACGGGCGCTCTGGGAGATGATCGTCGCCCGCTTTCTGGCCGTGCTTTCTCCCCCCTACCGCTACAAGAGCATCACCCTGATCACCGAGGCGGAGGGGGAGCAGTTCCTCTCCAGGGGCATCCAGGTGATCGATCCGGGCTGGAGGAAAATCGAACAGAGCGTCTCCGACCGTGGGGAAGAGGATGAGGACGAGGTCCCCGAGCAGGAGCTTTCCTCCCACCACCAGGGGGACACGCTGCAGGTGGTCGGCGCGGAGGTCAAGCAGGGTTTCACCAAACCCCCGCCGCGCTATACCGAGGCCACACTGCTCGACGCCATGGAGCATGCGGGCCGTTTTATCGAAGACAAGGAGCTTCGTGCCTCGATAGCCCAGGGGGGCATAGGCACTCCGGCGACCCGGGCCGAAATCATCGAAAAGCTGCTGTCCCACTACTACATCGAGCGTCGGGGGAGAACCCTCTTTCCCACGTCCAGAGGAATGGAGCTCCTGGAGCTGATTCCGGGGGATCTGCGCTCGCCGGAATTGACGGCCCGCTGGGAGCAGCGGCTGGCCCGCATTGCCCGGGGAGAGGAAAAGGCCGCGGAGTTCAACCGGGACATCCGCAGGAACGCCAAGCAGCTGGTGGAGTATGTCAAAAGCTCGACCGCCACCTACAAACCCCGCAGCGTGAGCAGCGAACCCTGCCCGGTCTGCGGCAAGATGATGTTGCCGGTTGCGGACAAGAAGGGCCGGAAGATGCTGGTCTGTCAGTCCCTCTCCTGCGGGTATGAGCAGAGCGCCGGCGAAGGGGATTCTCTTACCCGCCGGCCGTCCAAGAAGCAGAAGGCCGTTAACCGGCGTCTGATCCAGCAGTTCAGCGATAAATCCAAGGAGACTACGACCTTCGCCGACCTGATCAGGGAAGGCCAGGAGCGCAAAGAGCACAAGCAGTAACCTCGACTGCAGCCGGGTCGAAAACTCAGTGCAGGCTGCGACATGCAGGCCGCGCTATCTTGACTTTTTTAGTCAATATCAGCTATGCAATAGAAATGAACGACGGATTTCTCACCTCCAGCGACAGCATTCGCGCTGCCAGACCCCTTGCCCACGCCCGGACTGTGAGCTTTCCCGAGGGCCTGGAACTCCAGCTGGGAGGACGGTTGGAGGAGGTCACGGTCCGCTATGAGACCTACGGTGAGCTCTCCCCGCGGGCTGACAACGCCGTCCTGATCTGTCACGCCCTCAGCGGGGATTCCCACGTGGCCCGGCATGGGGAGGATGATGATCCGGGCTGGTGGGAGACGATCGTGGGTCCGGGCAGGCCGATC
>CAZPPB010000045.1:0-25109 GCA_964588355.1 uncultured Spirochaetaceae bacterium
TCCTGGTGGAAGGGGACCCGCGGCTGTTCAATCCCTACGGCATCATCGCCGTGAACCCGGATCGGTTTCCCCACGCGGCTTACTTCGAGGCCATGCAGCTGATCGCCTGGATGACCTCCGTAGAGGGACAGCGGATCATCGGCGACTACAAAGTCGACGGGGAGGTACTGTTCTTTCCCGACGCGGTCACCGACTAAGCTGGAGACAGGGTAGAGATGCTCGGGGCATTAGGTCAGGCGATCCGGCTGCTGATCGCCGGCGACCGGGAGGTCTACTTCATCGCCTGGACATCGCTTCGGATTTCGCTGGTGTCCGTGGTGATCGCCTCCGCCCTGAGCCTCCCCCTGGGATTCCTGATCGGGCTCAAACGGTTCCCGGGCAAGAAGTCGCTCATCGCTTTCCTCAACACGCTGATGGCCCTGCCCACCGTGGTGGTGGGTTTGCTGGTGTACTCCTTCATTTCCCGGGCTGGTCCTCTCGGCTCCCTGGGCCTGCTTTTCAGCCCGGCGGCGATCCACATCGGACAGATCATCCTCTGCTTTCCTTTGATCACCTCTCTGGTCTACAGCGCCTTGAGCCGGCTGGACCGGAGGCTGCCGGAGACCCTCATCACCCTGGGGGCGAGACCGGCGGAGGTGTTCCGCATGACCATCTGGGAGGGGCGCATCGCCATCCTTTCGGCGCTTTTGTCCGGTTTCGGCCGTGTGGTCGGAGAGGTGGGGGTGGCCATGATGCTGGGGGGCAATATCCGCTGGTACACCCGCACACTGACCACCGCGATCGCGCTGGAGACCAGCAAAGGGGAGTTCGAGCTTGGTCTGGCTCTGGGCATCATCCTGATGGCCATCGCCTTCCTGGTTAACTTCACCCTCCACGGAGTGATAAAACATGAGCGCTGAACCCCTCTTCCGCGTCGAGTCACTGCGCTTCGCCTACGACGCCGATCCGGTTCTCGAGCTGGCAGACGTGGAGATCCCGAGCGGAGCGGTTGCGGTGCTGATCGGTCCGAACGGATCCGGGAAGACCACGCTGCTAAAGCTGCTCAACGGTCTGCTTTCCGCAACCGGGGGAGTGATCCTCTATCGGGGTCGGCCGCTCGCCGCCCAAACCCTGCCCCGCCTGCGGAGGGAATCGGTGCTGGTCCATCAGGACCCGTATCTGTTCGACGGAAGCGTGTACGGGAACGTGTCCTACGGGCTGAAGGTCCGTCGTATTCCGACCCATCAGGCACGCAAAGCCGTGGCCGAAGCGCTGCAGAGGGTGGGCCTCAGCGGGTTCGAACATCGAAAGGCCCGCGCCCTTTCGGGGGGGGAGCGGCAGAGGGTGGCCATAGCCCGGGCCCTGGTGCTGGATCCGCAGGTGCTGTTCTTGGATGAACCCACGGCCAACGTGGACGCGGACACGATCGATCTGCTCGAAGGCCTGGTTCTGCGCCTCAACGAGGGAGGAACCACGGTGATCATCAGCACCCACCATCCGGCCTTTGCCTACAGGCTCGGCACCCGGCTGATCTTCATGGAGGAGGGGAGGCTGGTTGCGGGGCGGGAGAATATCTTCAAGGGGGCGGTGGAGTCGAGGGACGAGAGTTTCACCTACTTCCGCACGGGAAACCGGGTCCTGCGCTGTCCCGCCCAGGAGGGCCGCTTCACCACCGCTGTGCTGCCCCTGGATGACGTGATCCTCTCGACCGAGCGGATCCAATCCAGCGCCCAGAACCAGTTCCACGGGATAGTCAGGCGGTTGGAGCCGTTCGATCACACGGTGCGGGTAAGCCTGGATTGCGGCTTTCCCGTGCAGGCCCTGATTACGGAGTATGCCGTCGATTCGCTGAAGGTCGTGCCGGGATCGGAATTTTATGTTACCTTTAAGGCAGCGGCGATCCGTCTTTACTGAGAGCTGAAATGGAGAGCGTGATGTTGGACCCGGATGCGGCACTGAAGATCCTCGAAGATTTTGAGTTCACGCCCCGGGTGGAGGTGGTACCGACGGGGGAAGCCCTGGGCCGTGTTCTGGCTGAAGCCCTGCGGGTCCGGGTGGACTCTCCCCCCTTTTCCAAAGCCGCCATGGACGGCTACGCCCTGCGCTCCGCGGACGGCGGGGACCGGTATCGCATCATCGAGATGATCGCCGCCGGAGATGTCCCCGAGCAGGGGATCGCTTCCGGGCAATGCAGCAAGATCATGACCGGCGCCATGATACCCGAGGGAGCGGACAAGATCGTGCGGGTGGAGTTCACCCGGGAGGCCGAGGGCTGGATGACGGTGACAGAGCCTGAACCGTACGCCAACATCATCGAGCGCGGGGAGAACCTGCGGGCCGGGGAGGCGCTTCTCGATCCGAAGGTGCTGAGAGCCCAGGACCTCGGCGTCCTGGCCTCCCAGGGATACGCCACTGTTCCCGTTTCCGCCGTGCCCCTTGTCGGAGTGATCACCACGGGCAGCGAGCTGCGTCCGCCGGGAGAACAGCTGGCGAGCGGCCAGATTTACGACTCCAACGGTGTCCAGCTCTGCGCCCAGGCGCAGGCCATGCAGGTACGCCGGCGGAACTACGGCGCGGTTCCGGACGATCCAAAGCGGCTTGCCGCAGCGGTCGATCGTGCTCTGCGGGAGTGCGATCTGCTGCTGCTCTCCGGCGGGGTCTCGATGGGCGACCTGGATTTCGTTCCCGATGTGCTGAAGGATCTGGGTGCGCAAATTGTATTCCACAAGCTGGCGGTTAAACCGGGCAAGCCGACCCTGTTCGCCAGGAGGGACAACTCCTTCGTATTCGGGCTGCCGGGCAATCCGGTATCCACCTTCATCATCTTCGAGGTGTTCGTGAAGGCTTTTCTCTGCCGCTGTATGGGGATCACCAGCGAACCCCGCGTGGTCAGCGGCACCCTGGCTGAAACGATCAAACGGCGGGATGCGAAGCGGCTGGAGTACCGTCCAGTCAGGCTGGAAGGAAGACAGGTGGTTGCCCTCTCCTACCACGGATCCTCCCACCTCAGCGCCCTGCGGGAAGCGGAGGGGCTGATCCGCATCGAGATCGGGACCGACCGGATCGAGGAAGGAAGCGAACTGGATGTACGACTCCTATAACAGGCGCATCGACTACCTGCGCATCTCCGTGACGGACAAGTGCAACCTGCGCTGCCGCTACTGCATGCCCGAGGAGGGGGTGCCGGTCCGGGAGCACGAGGAATTCCTGAGTTTCGAGCAGATCACCGCCGTTGTGCGGGCTGCGGTGAGGCTGGGGGTGACCAAAGTGCGCCTGACCGGGGGGGAACCCCTGGTAAAGCGGGGCATCGTGGATCTGGTCGGCATGCTCCGCGGTGTAGAGGGGTTGCGCCATCTGGCCATGACCACCAATGGTACCCTGCTGACCCGCTACGCCGGAGCCCTGAAGGCCGCCGGCCTGGACAGCCTCAACATATCCCTGGATACCCTGGATCCGCAGCGCTATCGCCGCCTCACCCGGGGAGGGGAGATCCGGCGCGTTCTGGCAGGCATCGACGCCGCCACAGCACATCGGTTCCCCGTCAAGATCAACACGGTGGTTCTGGACGATACATCCGAGCAGGAGATCGAGGGATTGCGGCGCTTCTGCTCCGAGCGAGGGCTGAAGCTCCAGCTGATAAACCACTACGACCTTACAACGGAGAAGAGGGATGACTACCGCTACGACAGGCCGCCGCGCTGCGAAGAGTGCAACCGGATCCGGCTGCTCGCCGACGGCACCCTCAAGCCCTGCCTGCACTCGGACCAGGAGATCCCGGTCGATATGAACGACATAGAGGGCAGTCTGCTGGAAACCGTTGCCCGCAAACCGGCCCGGGGCCAGGTGTGTACAGTAAGGAACATGATGGAGATCGGGGGATAGAGAAAACCATGACAGCTGAGAAAAGAGACTTCAGCCATCTGGACGATTCGGGAAAGGCCCTCATGGTCGATGTGTCGGCCAAACCCGAGGTGCGGCGCACGGCCCGGGCGGTCGGAAGGATCTTCCTGGCCGCCGAAACGACACGCCGGATCCGGGAGAACCTGATCGAGAAGGGCGATGTCCTGGCTGTGGCCAAGATCGCCGGTATTGCCGGGGCCAAGCGCGCATCGGATCTGATTCCACTGTGCCACAATATCGCCGTCGATTGGGTGGATGTTCAGTTCGAGCTCGAGCAGGATTCGATCTGCATCACCGGCACAGCCGTATGTACGGACAAGACGGGGATCGAGATGGAGGCCCTGACCGCGGTCTCCGTGGCCGCACTGACCATCTACGACATGTGCAAGGCCGTGGACAAGAATATGAGCATCGGGGAGATCCGTCTGCTGGACAAGAGCAAGCAGGGCCGGAAGGACCGGGATGCGTAAGCCCTTTTCCATCCTCTCCATAAACATCTCCGATCGCAAGGGGGAGCAGAAGCGACCCGTGGAGCAGGCGGTGCTGCGCCCCGAGCACGGCATCGAAGGAGACGCCCACGCCGGAGCCTGGCACCGCCAGGTGTCTCTGCTCGCCGATGAGGATATCCGGATCATGCGGGGCAGGGGCGTCGAAATCCACTTCGGCGATTTCGCGGAAAACATCACGACTCTGGATATCGATCTGCCCGCCCTTCCCATCGGGACGCGGCTGCACCTGGGGGAAGCGATCCTCCAGGTGACCCAGATCGGAAAGGAATGCCACCACGATTGCGCGATTTTTGCCGCGCTTGGAGAATGCGTGATGCCCCGAAGGGGCATTTTCGCCAAAGTCATCCGGGGAGGAACGATCTGCCGTGACAGTGACTGTTATTACGATCTCTGACCGGGCATCCCGGGGTGAGTACCCGGACCGCTCCGGGCCGGAGATCGTTGCGATCCTGCGCCAAGCTTTCCCTGAAGCCCGGGTTGCCGCGGAGGTGGTGCCGGATGAGGCCGAGGCGATCGTGGCTGCCTTCCGGCGACACCGCCGGGCGGACTTCGTGCTGACCACCGGCGGCACCGGCGTCTCCACCAGGGATGTGACCCCGGAGGCGACCCGCGGCTACTGCGACCGGGAGCTCCCGGGCATCGCCGAAGCCCTGCGCGCCGAATCCTACAAAGAGACTGCGAACGCGGTGCTTTCGCGGGCAGCAGCCGGGATCAAGGACAGCACGATCATCGTCAACTTCCCGGGGTCGCTGAAGGCTGTGCGTCTCTGCACCCGGGTGTTGATCCCGGTAATGGAGCATGCCTTGAGCATGCTGCACGGGGGCAGGCATTGAGGGTGACGATCCGTCTTGGGTCGATAATATTGCGATCAATCGAATAAAAGAGCGACGAATGTCATGGTAGGAGTCGACTAGCCCATCCCCCGCTCGGAGAGGAAGTCCTGGACTTGCTGGAATGAGGGAAGTCCGGACTGCCCGCCCAGCCTGGTGCATTTGAGGGCGGCCACGGCGCTGGCAAAGACCCCCGCCTCTTTAAGAGGGAATTCCCGGCTTAGGGCAAATAAAAAGCCTCCGTGGAAGCTGTCCCCGGCGCCGGTGGTATCGACCACTGAAACCGGAAACGCCGGTGTCGTGAAGCTTGGCCCGTCCTTCACCATGACAAAGGCACCCTGCTCCCCGAGGGTCTGGATGACAGCCCCGGCACCGCAGCCTATCAGCGCCGCGGCCGCCTGCTCCACCCGATCGTTGTTCGTGAATCTGCGAGCGAAGGGCAGGGAGGGAATCACATAGTCGGCAAGACCGAGGAGGACCTCGATCTTCGGATCCCGCTGGTTCTGTCCGACGTCCAGGGTGATGGTGATTCCCATTCCTTTGGCCGCCTCGGCGAGCTCTACGGCCGTATCCATCCAAAAACCGTCCAGGTGGAGATAGCCGACCCCGGACAGAAACTCCTCCGCCTTCCCACGCGGGATCTCCAGGGCCCGGCTCCGCTGAACCCCCGGTTCGTGGATTATCGTGCGTTTGCCCGAATGACTCTCCACCAGGATGAAGCTGAAAGCGCTGATCCCGCCGGAAAAAACCTGCACCGAAGTGGCGGTGACTCCCTGGGCCGCGAAACGGTCCAGGGCAAGCCTGCCGTTCGCGTCGTCTCCCACCGCGCCGAGGAACTCCGCCTCCGCCCCCAACCTGGCCGCCGCCACCAGGGCGGTAGCCGCCATCCCCCCTGTTCGACCCGATACTTCTGCAGACGGATCACCTCATCCCTGCCGGGGATGTGGTCGACTACACCGATCTGATCGGTGGTGACCCCGCCAAGCCCGAGGATTCTTTTCATTTCACCGGGATTTCTGGACACCCCATCCTGTACGATTCAAGGATCTGCGCCAGTTCCGGGGGAACGAAGGCCTGCATCCGGGTTCCATCCTCGCTGTCCTGAAACCACTGTACCGAGCCCTGGCTGAAGATCCTGCTTCGCAAAGCCCCTTCGGCGTAGGGGATAATCAGGTCCATCGATACCAGGGATCTGCGCAGCACCCCCTCCACGGCGCGAAGCAGCTTTCCGATCCCCGTTGCCTCCAGCGCGCTGACCTGCAGCGCACCGGGGATGAGGGAGCCGGTCATCGGGAGAGGCAGCGCATCGATCTTGTTCCAGACCTGCAGCGTCGGTTTGTCCGCTATGCCTAGCTCGGAGAGGATCGATTGAACCGCAGCGATCCGAGCCTCCACCTGGGGGTGGGTGATGTCCACGACGTGCAGCAGCAGGTCCGACTCCTCGATTCCCTCCAGGGTCGCGCGAAAAGCGGCGATGAGGTGATGGGGCAGTTTCTTTATGAATCCGACGGTGTCGGTGAACAACACCTCGGTGCCGGCGGGCAATCGAACCCTGCGGGTGGTCGGGTCCAGCGTGGCGAAAAGCTGATCCGCCACAAAGGCTTTAGGCGGCTCACTGCCGGATCGGCCGTTTCCGCCGGACTGTCCAGGATAGGACAGGGCGTTGAGCAGGGAGCTCTTGCCGGCATTTGTGTAGCCGACCAGGGCGATGGTTTTCAGTCCTCTGCGCTTTCTGTGGCGGTAGTGCTGATGCCGGGAGGCGCGTACATCCTCCAGTTCCCGGCGCAGGTCGGCGATCCGCTTGCGAATCAGACGGCGGTCGGTTTCCAATTGGGTTTCTCCGGGTCCCCTCAAGCCCACTCCGATGGCCCCGCCGGCCCGGCCTCCGGCCTGGCGAACCAGATGCCTCCACAGACCCGCTAATCGGGGCTGCAGGTACTCGTATTGAGCCAGCTCGACCTGGATCTGACCCTCTCGAGTGTGAGCGTGCTGGGCAAAGATATCCAGAATCAACGCCGTGCGATCCAGTACCTTGATCTGCTCGCCCATGGCCTTTTCGATGTTCCGCTGCTGTCCCGGGCTCAACTCATCATCGAAGATGAGCATGCCCAGATCGGGATTCAGGGACAGCTCCCGCCGGAGCTCCTCCAGCTTGCCCTTGCCCACGTAGGTTACGGGATTATCGCGAGACAGTCTCTGGACGACCCTTCCCTCCACGCCGATCCCCGCGGTGCCTGCCAGCTGGGCGAGTTCATCCAGGGAATGTTCGGCGTTCCACAGGCGATGGCCGTTTCGAGTGTCCGCTGCAACGAGGAGCGCTTTTTCTTCGGCCACTTCAGACATAGAGTTTAACGAGCTGGACGAAGTGGTACAGCTTTTGATAGTCGTGGATAAACAGCTGCCCCATGTCCCGCTTGGAGCGGGCGCTGATCTCCCGCCAGTTGAGAATCATCCGCGCGTTCGGCTTTTTGTAGTCCTCGTACAGCTGTTTGAGGACCTTCCCGAGGGTAATCGTAGCCTGGCAGGAGCGAACCAGCATGTTCCGTGCTCCGTCATTGACCTTTTTCAGATTCTTGCGGGCCATGTGTTGAGCCTGGGGGTTTTTGTCGGCCCGGGCGACCGTGCCGTACAGCCTGCGCCCCTCCTCATGTTCCTCGCTGAGCCTGGCGTCGAAGCCGTCGATCTCCTTTGAAAGATCCTGGAGTTGATGGAAGCTGTCGGACAGGAGCTTCGAAGGGCTGTTGTCCGTCCACTTGGCCGGGATGAGCAGCAGATCCACCAGCTGTCGAAGATCAGTCAGAACGATATCTTTAATAAAGGCGTGCAGGCAGTTGAGGGGCAGAGTCAGGGTGTACCCGCCCAGGCCCTTTTTCGCAAACAGTTCGTTGGCCTCTTCGGTGTAGTTGATCAGCCTGTTGTAGGAAGAGGTCCCGTACAGCGATTTCAGCAGACTCTGGATCTTGCTGCTGCGCTGCTGTTTGGAGATTTTCTGCAGGGTCGTCTCGATCTGATGGCGGGTCACCGACAGAAAATTATCGACGATGTTTACAGTCTCGTTCTTGAGTTTCGGTTTGTAGAACGGATCTTCTTTGATGAGCTGTACCAGCAGCTCCAGCTCTCTGGTCCTGCGCAGTTTGCGGATCAGGGCCAAAAGCCTCCGCCAAACATCTTTCGCCATGATCTCGGTGTTGCGGTAGGTGCGCAGCATATCCCACAGGGCGTTCCAGTTTTGCGCAGGGTCGAAAAGCGGCAGGATCTCGAGGAATTCCTGCAGCTCCTCGCTTACGTGCTCTGCGTTTATGCTCTCGAAGCGGGGAGCGTAGTTGGCCTTTCCATCGGGAATGTGGGGATCGAATTTCCTCAAAAAGTAATGATAGTCGAAATGGATGAGATTCAGCAGGATGGACAGCGCATGGTAGGATTCGTTGATCTCCCGGGTGCGGTTGATGTCGAAACAGGCGTAAAAGTCCCTGGTTTCTTTTTTGATCTCGTTGACCAGGGCTTGATAGTCCGTACCCTTTGCCCTTTGTTGGATAGTCTCTTCACTCAGCCGCTCCTTGAGGGCCACCTGCTCTTTATTCAGTACGCTTTCAACAACGATGGTTTTCAGCACCTTTGAGGACTTGGCGTGCTGCAGTATCTTCTGCGCCGGAGCCAGGGCCGAGTAAAACTCATACATCAGCTTGGCCAGACCCGGCTCGACCCTTCCCGTTTTTATGTTGTAGTATCTGGCGCCGCTCTTGCGAAGTGTCCTGGAGACGGCCTTCAGCATGCGTTTCTTCTCTTTTTGAGGATCGAAACTTCCAGCGAACAGATCTGCCAGCTTCTTCATAAACCCGGTTTGGGATTTTTCGGCACCGCCTTGCATGGTCATAGGGTAAATTAAACCCTTTGCACTGTCAATTCACCGGTCATTGCTCCTCTCCGGGGATTCGGCTATCATGAACCACTATGTTTTGCCGTGCCTTCGCACTGCTTCTGTGCCTGTCGGTCTCCACGCCGGCGGTCAGTCTCTGGCAAACCTTGAAAACCGAAGCCTTCACCGTATTCTATCCAAGCGGGCGGGAGCGGGAAGCCGAAGAGATCCTCGAGGTGCTCGAGTACTACCGCGGCTACTCCGGGGATCTGGTCGGCGCACCGCTGCGGCGGGTCGCCGTGGTTCTGGAAGACATCGGCACCGAAAGCAATGGGCTGACCGATGTTGCCTTCCACCGGATCCTGCTTTTCCGCTCTTCCCCCTCCGGGGGTGAGCTCGGCTATCATCAGAACTGGTGGCGCCTGGTGGGGGTGCACGAGTACACCCACTGGAGGCATCTGAGCTCCGCAGAAGGTATCCCCGCGTTTTTGACGGTGCTTTTCGGAAACGCGATGGTTCCGGGGAACTTCACCCCCGGCTGGCTCAAAGAGGGGATCTGCGTGGTTGCCGAATCGGGAACCTCCCCCTACGAGGGAAGGCTCAATGAGGGTCTGTTCGATGCCTACGCCGCGGTCCTGGCCAAGAGGGGGAGACTGCCGTCGATCGTCCAGGCGACCTACAACATGGATGTTTTTCCCGGCGGTACCGGCCCGTACCTGTTCGGTGGACAGTTCGTGGAGTTTCTGGTCCACACATTCGGCCGGGAGCGGGTCTCGGATTTCTTCGTCCACTACAGCGCTTCGATCCTCTCCTACTTTTCCCCCGCCATTCCCGCCGTTGGTCTGGACCGCAGCGCCCGCGAGGTTTTCGGAGAGTCGATCCGCAGCTTATGGAAGCAATGGCGGCTGGAGTTGATGCGCAGCAGCCTGTCCTTCAAAGAACCGGCTGCGGCTATCACGGATCACGGCTGGTGGATTCACAGTCCGGTGTTCAGCCGGGGACAACTGTACTACCAGCGCTCCTTCCCCTTGAAACCCTCTGCCTTTTCCACCACCTGGCGGCATCAGCTCCTGCATCTGGACCCGGTAAGCGGCCGCAGCCGGGTGTTGCTTAGCAGTCCCTCTTCCTTCAGCGGACCGATGCGGGTACGCTCCGGCAAACTCTACTACGCCCTCCGGGAGCTGGACAGCGGGTACGACAATCATATCTACGATCGCTACGGTTTTACCTCGGTGCTTTACGGCTGGGACCTGGATGCTGAACCTCAGAGCAGGCCGGCGGCCAGACGGGGTGCGATCACCCGGGAGCGGGAACCGCGATCAGCGGCCATCCGTCACGCCCGTCCTCTGTTCCGGGAACCGTTTCGGACCTTCGAGGTCCTGGCCGACGGAGCGATCCTGACCGCCGTGGACAGGGAGGACGCCTTCGGTTCGGTGATCCGTTTGCACGATCCGGCCGACGGCACATCCGCAGCTGTGCTGGTCACCGACCTGCTGATCTCCGATATCGTTGCGGATACAGGGAACCTATTCATAGTGGCGCGAGCCGACTGGAGCAACGCTCAGGTTTACCGGGTCTCGATTACCGGCTGGACAGGAAGGGGAGAGTCCCTGGCCGGGCTGGATCCGGCTGCAATCCGCTTGGAGCAGCTGCACGACACGCCTTATGGGGAAGCCGAGCTTTGCCTGGCCGGGGACCGGCTGTTCTACTCGGCCACCTACGGCGCCAGGCGCACCCTCTACGAATACGAGATCGACACCGGAGCGCTCTACAGGTCTGTAAACAGTGACTTCGCCCGCGGCCCCAGCTGTGACCAGAAAAACGGCACTCTGTACTACGTGGGCCTGAATGCCAGAGGAGAGGATCTGTATCGGGAGAAAGCCCAGAGGAGGGAGATTGCCGTGCCGGGAGAGGCAGCGCCGCAGGGAGTGCCGGTATCCGGCGTCCCCACGGCAGCGCAGCTGGAGATCCCCGAGGCAGCCATCGCCAGGGGAGGTTATCTCGATAACCTGGCATCGTTGCGTCCCCGGATGCTTTACCCCGTGTTTTCCCTGGATCCCTACGAGTTGACCTATCAGGCCGGCGCCGGGATCGCCGGAACCAGCGCCCTGGGAGATTTCCAATACACTTTGCTCGGGTACTACGATTCCTACGACATGCTGCCGAAGCTCGAGGCCAGCCTGCAGACAAACATCCTGGCCCCGCTGAACCTGTCGTTCTTTCTATCAGCCGCGGGCGTTCCTGCAGATGTCGAGGAACTTGTCCTGACCTCGACCGTGGAGCTGCCCCTGTATCGGAGCCTGAGGAAGGGTTTTTCCTACTTCGCCCTCGGAACTGCGGGGACCCTGATTTGGGAACCCGGGGAAGAGGTACAGCAGCTGAGTCCCTCTTCGGTTCTGGGATTCCAGGGGGCAAGCTCGTTCTTTGCTCTCCGCATTCGGCTGCCGGCAGCCCATGTCGAGGACTGGAGCGGTTCGTGGACCCAATACGCGCTGAGCGCCACGCTCTATGGGTCCCTCGTCTTCCCGCGGGCCGAACTGAGCCTGGAATTGACGGGACTGTGCGATCTGGAAGGGCTTTCACAGTGGCTTTTCCCTCCGGTACCCGGTTATGTCGAGTCTCTGGAAGCAAGTCGGGGGGGATTTGTTGTTTCCACCCTGTCCATCCCGCTGCTTCAGATCAGGGCAGGACTTTGGAATCCGGGACTGTACCTCGGAGATCTGTTTCTTGTACCGTTTCTGAGTTCAGCCTTCAACCAGGATCGGGAACTGCAGCTCAGTTACGGCGGCGCCTTCCACCTGGAGTTGAAAACCGGGGCCCGCGACGAAGGCTTTCCCCTGGACCTGTACGCCGGCCTGGGAATGACCCTGGAGGGTCAGCCACTGCTCCTGCTCGGATTCGAAATTGTCGGCTACAGCGGCGGATACAACGGCAGCGATTGGGGCGGCGCAGCTCCCCAGCCCGCGCTGAGGCAGTAATTCCCGTGCCTCCATCCAGGATCGAGCTCCAGGCCGAGGAGCTCGAAAAACTGCTCGGCGATCAGGGTTTCTCGCAAGCGGCGTTTGTTCACAGTGCCGACCTGCCTCGATCGGTTTCCCGGCATCCGGAGATCGCCGCCCTGGAAGAGGGCGCTTTCCTGATCACCGCGCTGTCCTGCTACCGGCAGGAAGCGGAAGACCTCTCAGAGCCCGGGGATCCGCACGCACTCATCGCCCCCTTCGCCCGGCGGAACTACTACGGCGAGGCGGTGGCGCGGTTGAAGCGGGTGGTCCGGGTCCTGTGTGAAACCCACGGCTTCAGAAAACAGGATCTACGCATATTTTGCAACTCCCCCTTTCCCGAGAAGGCCCTGGCTGTGTTGAGCGGCCTGGGTTTCTATGGGAAAAATACACTGATCCTCATTCCCGGAATGGGATCCCTGTTCGTCATCGCCGGCCTGTTTGTTCCGGCGACAGTGGCCGGCCGCTCCAGCCCCAGTGCGGCAGGACTCCGGACAGCTGCCGCGGATTCCCGCTTTCCCCTCTGCGGTTCCTGCCGGGCCTGTCAGGACGCCTGTCCGGTGGATGCGTTGAGTCAGGCCGGCCGTCTGGATGAGAGCCGATGCCTCCAGGCGCTGTGCACCGAGCCCGTGCAGTTTTCTGAAAGCCACCGCCGGGCCTGGGCTTTTCGCTTCTATGGCTGTCAGAGCTGCCAGGACGTCTGCCCTCATAACAGAGGCCTGGAAGCGGCCGCTGATACCCGGCGCGGAGAACTGGGTCCCAGCCTCTCGATCAGGCATCTGCTGTCCCTCTCCGCGGATCAGCTCACGGAGTATCTTCGGGGAAGCACCCTGGCCCGATCCTGGATCCAGCCGCGCACCCTCCTGCGCAACGCCCTGCTGGCCGCGGGCAACCGCAGGGACCCCGTTCTTCGGGAAGCGGTAACTGCCCACCGGTCGAACCCGGATCCGTTGGTAGCCAGGGCTGCCGCCTGGGCGCTGGCCCGTATCGGTGATCCAGCCGAAGGAGAACGAGCTTGATCGACTGGCGTAGGAACCTGGCGATGCTATGGGTCTGCCAGGTTCTTTCCCTGATGGGATTCAACTTCGCCCTGCCCTTCATGCCCCTCTATATCCAGGAGATGGGTATCACCGACCCGGAGGCGTTGAGGCTGTGGAGCGGGCTGCTCATGGCCGGATCCGGTGTGTCCCTGGCGGTCATGACGCCGGTCTGGGGCTTTTTATCCGACCGGTTCGGACGAAAACCCATGACCCTGCGGGCCAGCCTGGGCGGTGCCGTGGTTCTGTTCGCCATGGGGCTGGTCCGCACTCCCGAGCTGCTTCTGATCCTGCGCGTTGTTCAAGGCGCCTTTACAGGGACTGTGATCGCCAACCTGACCCTGGTTGTCTCCAATACTCCGGACAGGCGCATCGGTTTCGCCATCGGCATCATGAACTCCGCCGTGTTCGCGGGAAATGCGGTGGGGCCTCTGGCGGGAGGCTATTTCGCCGACCTGTTCGGGTTCCGGATTGCCTTCTTTCTCTCTTCGATCACCCTGCTTCTGGCCTTCCTCGTCGCCCTGCTCTGGGTCAGGGAGGATTTTTCGCCTCAGGTCGGCGGCGAAGCGCCCCACTTCCTGCGGGACATGGCCCGGCTGGTCCGGGGACAGCGCATCCTTCCGTTCATCGGCCTGTTTGCACTGTTCGGGATAGCCCGCTTCTCCCCGCGGCCGATGTATCCGCTTCTGGTCAAGGAGATCGCCGCCGCCGGGCTGGGCATCGCCACCCAGGCGGGGCTGGTCAACGCGGCGGCCGGTGTGGCGGCGGTGCTGGCGGGGATCGTGGTGGGCCGGCTGGTGGATCGGGGAAGACCCTTCATTATCGGTATGGTCTGTTCCGCGGCGGCGGGGCTGTTTCTGCTGCCTCAGGGATTCCTGCCCACGGTGTGGAGCCTGCTTCCGTTTGTGTTTTTCGCCGACTTCTCATCGGCAGGGATCGATCCGATCATGAATGTCCTTCTTTCCAGGCGGGTTCCCGTGGAGAGGAGGGGCACCGCTTTCGGTCTAACCGGCAGCGCCCGGGCACTTGGCTGGTCCGTGGGAGCAATGCTGGGAGGAGTCCTGGCCGCCTATCTGGATTTCAAGGCCGTGTTCATCAACGCCGCGCTGCTCTTCTTCCTGATCACATATTTTCTCAACCGCCTGCATCGGCGCAGCGCCGGGGCGAAGCTGGAAGCGGATCCCGAGCGGTAGATCAGAGCTTGATTTCCACGCCCAGGATGATCTCCAGACCGGTGAAATCCAGACGAGCGTTTTCCAGGCTGGCGGGAAGATCAAGTCCGACGGCCTCACCCGCACCATCGACATATCCGTCAAAATTACCCGACAGATTCAGGTCTCCGCCGCCGAGGTAGTAGTTGGCGCCTGCGGCGATGCCGAACTGCCCCTTCACGAAGTAGGTGATCTTGCCCCCGAACACCAATCCCCAGGCCCATCTTCCCCCGGCGCTGACCTCAGAGGTGACCGCATCGTAAGTGGGTCCGGTAGCCGTGGCCAGGTAGCGGTTCAGAGTCCCGGTCATCAACGGCGGGTCGAAGTTGTAGCAGCCGAAGATCCCTCCGCCGGCCTCCAGCACCAGCTTCCGGATCGGCACTCTGACCTTGCCCACGGCGGAACTCATAACGGAGAGAAAGGGGCCGATGAACGGCTCAGCTGTATCGATCGGATCTCCCGCTTCGTCCTTGATACCCATGCCGCGCATGCTGTAGAGGGAGAGGGAGCCGGCAACGCCCAGGTAGCGGCCGAAGTCGATGCCGATGTCCCGCAGTGACAGCGGCGGTACCGGGTGGGAGAAAATGCCGCCCCGGGGCAGGAAGTAGGAGAAGCTGACTCCGACAGCCTGGGCGGCGATGACGACGAGCAGCAGGAGCAGCAGAGAAAGAATTGCGATTTTCCCGCGTTGACCCATGGGTATCCTCCTTGTGGGGTTACTGTAGACTATCCTCGATGAAGCGTTCAAAATATTCAACCATGATCAAATGCATGCCGGAAAAATCTATCCCCTTCATCTGGGAAACCCACGGGATCCATGTGGGCACGGGCAAGGACCACGTGAAGCACGGAATAGACGACATCGAGAACGTTGTCGAACAGGCCATCTCCGCAGGATTCCCCTCGCTGTCATTCGTGATCCATTCTCCCAGGCTGACCTCCTTCCGCTATCAGAGCGAAAGGGATACGGAGGTCAAATTCATCCGGGGGGATGGCGCTTACTTTTCCTACGCCGCCGCCATGGAGGAATTGAAGCAGCGCTACAAAAAGCGCATCCGCCTGCGCTATGGGATCGAGCTCGAGTGGATGGGCCCGGAGTTGGGCCTTCAGTGGAACCGATCCAAGCTCTTTCAAGCTTTCGGGGTGGACTTCGTCATAGGCTCGGTGCATTTCTCCTATCAGGGCATCCCCTACGACGGTTCAAGGGAGGATACCGAGCGGCTGATCGAGCTGCGGGGAGGGTTGGAGCCCTTCTGGGGGGGATACCTGGACGAGATGATCGAGATGATCGACACTTCCTGGGAGATGATCCACGTGGTGGGACACCTCGATCTTCCCAAGCTCTACGCCCCCCTGCCGGATGCGATGAAGGATGTGGAGCATTCGGCCCACTTCCTGGCCCGAAGGATGCGTACCCTGCTGGAGATGATCAGCGACCTCAATCTGGCCCTGGATGTCAACCTGTCGGGGCTGCGCAAAGGCTGCGGTCTGTATCCGGATCTGCAGTTTCTAAAACGGGCGCGGCAGCTGCACATCCCCATTGCCATCGGCAGCGACTGCCATGATGTCGAGGAGATCGGCCGTGACTACTCTCGGGGTATCGAACTGGCCCAGGAGGCGGGCTACCGACACTACGTAACCTTCTCCCGGGGAATCACCGAAAAGCGGCCGCTGGTCCCGAGTGACGACGGGCATTTCCGGATTCTCAACCTGGGGGTGGAGATACTCAAGCTGCGCTTCGAGCCTCGGCTGCGGCAGAAAACCCCCCAGTTCTCCTTCGGCGGTTCCTTTAGGGATCTGCTTCCGATCTTCGACGGATCGGTGTCAATGGGCCGGTATAACGCTTTGCGGGTTCGCCGGGATGACCGCTCCATCACGCTGAGTGACAGCTGGCAGGAGGCTCATGCCGAAGCCGAGGGAAGCGACGGGTTGACCCGCCTTTACTCGCATCACACCGACACACCGGGCACGCTTGCGATCCTGTTCAACACCCTGGCCTCCGAGGCGATCAACGTGGAGACCACCCGGCTGTACTCCCTGTCCGACGGCACGGCGACGGCCTACCTCACTGTAAGCGGAGCGGAGGACCGCATCCGGGAGGCGGTGGACTTCGTCATGGGTACGGCAAAGGATCGTTTTTATCGCATCGAAACGGATCCCCGCATCGAGCTTCCACCCCTGAAAGCCGCCCCGGCCTACCTGCTGGAGGTGGACGGGATCAGCCTGCCCATTCCGATTTCCCCGCACATGGTGATCACCGTTCACAACAACCGTCCGGGGGTCCTGTTGATCCTGCTCTCGGCTCTTTCCTCTCGAGGCGTCAACGTTCTGGATCTTCAGCTGGGAAGCAGGGGCGAGCGGGGTTTCGCCGTACTAGGCATAGAGGGAGACCGGCGGGAGGTGGCCGCCGTACTTACCGAATTGGGGCCTCAGTTCTACGAAGCGAATCAGATCGTGCTGCCCGCATTGGAAACAGCATAGTCAATCCCCTGCCGCAGACAAAACTTCAAGGCCGGGAGGACGTGCCGGATGATTCCGAGGATGTGGGGCGAGATTCGTTCGGTCTCCTGATCCGAGTATATCTCGAAACTGTGTTCGATCCCTCGGGCTTCGAGATGGGTGTGGAAGCGTCTGCAGGATTGGGCAAAACCGAACTCGTCGGAGCTGGCGCAGTTGAGCTGCAGGCGTACCGCGTCGAAGGCGTGGGGATTGTGATCCAAGAGGTAGCCCAGGTCTGATCGCGCCCAGTTCTGCCGGGCCTGATCGTCCATCTGGACTGTCCGCCCCTGCTCGTCCCGCCTGATGGTGGGCAGCAGGGGCCGGTTTGCGGAAAAGACGAGGTCGCAGGTGTCCAGGATGTCCCCCAGCTCCTCCCGGCCCATTTTTCCTGCCTTGGCGTCCCCGAAGAGGAGTCTATTGAAGGGCACGACAAAACGCAGATCCAGCAGGTCCAGACAGCATATGCTGGGGCTCAAGGCCGCGGCAGCACCGAAGCGATCCGGGTGGAGGATTGCCCCTAGTAAAGCGCCGTAGCCGCCCATGGATCCGCCCATCAGGTAACGCCCGCTCTTCTCGCCGATGCTCCGATAGCGCTCCTCCACATAGCCGATAACATCCTCGAACACGTAGGTGGCGTAATTCCCGCTGAAGGGAGAGTCGGTGTAGAGGCTTCCTTTCGTACCGACCTTTCCGTCCAGTCCCTTGGCATGGTAGATGTTGGGCTGATGGAGACTGCCGTCGGGCTGCGCCAGGATGAACGGGGGGAGCTCTCCGGAGAGGATCAGCCTGTCCAGCAGTTCGAAGGTGATGACCTGGGTGAAGTACTTGCGAAACGGCACTCTCAGCACGAGGGGATAGCTGTGCCGCAGGCCCTTCCGTGAGTTGACTACGGGATTGTCGCTGTCCGCACCGTAACCGTGAAGGAAGTAGACTACCGGATAGCGTTCCATTTTCGAATCGTAATATCCGGGGGGCAGATAGATGTGGATATCCCGCTGTACCGGGCTGTCCAGCGGATTGCCTGCCAGGCTGCCGGCGCGGAAGGTATCCAAGCGGTAGCGCTCGTGCTTATTGCTCAACAGTATTCCTCCGTGCTTACAGGGGGATGACTCCCGTCAGGATCAGCAGGAACCATCCGAAAGAGATCGAGGCGGTCATGATCTCGAATACGCAGCTTCGGCGGGGCGGTCAGCACGAAGCCGAGCATTACGCTGCAGAAGGTGAGGGTGTGCAGCAGCCACACCCAGTTGAAGATCCGCCCCAGGTGTGTTCGGATCCAGGGAGCGGCGAATCCCAGGATCCCCGCCCAGGCAAACAGGGCCAGGTCCAGGATGATTCCGTTCCAGGGCAGACGGGAAGCTGCATCCTGTTCAGCCGCAGCTGTTCGCGCGAATTGGGGCCGGATTCCCATGACAATACTATATGGGAAGTTCGCGCAGTTCGTCAAAACAAACAGCAACTTTTCACACTCCGTGTAAAGGTGTTACTGTAGGGATCGAAGAGAAGGGGGAAGATGAAAAACGAAATGACAAAGAGCTACGAGCAGATCAACGCTAAAATCGAGTCGGGCAAGGCGGTTGTCCTGACCGCCGAGGAGATCATCGAGTACGTCGAACGCAAGGGTCTGGAAGCGGCAGCCAAGGAGGTGGATGTGGTGACAACGGCCACCTTCGGGCCGATGTGCTCCTCCGGCTGTTTCTTGAACTTCGGTCACAGCACCCCGAAGATGCGCATCAGCGAGGCCTGGCTCGATGACGTTCCCGCTTACTGCGGGATCGCCGCGGTGGATGTTTTTCTGGGTGCCACCCAGCTGCGCCAGGGAGATCCGGCGAACCTCTACTACCCGGGGGAGTTCCGCTACGGCGGGGGGCACGTCATAGAGAAGCTGGTAGCCGGTGAGAAGGTTCAGCTGTTCGGCCTCTCCTACGGTACCGACGATTATCCCCGGAGAGAGATCCGCACCTGGCTGACGATTCAGGAGCTGAATCAGGCGGTCATGGTCAACCCCCGGAACTGCTACCAGAACTACAACGTGGCCATCAACCGCTCCGACCGGCCGATCTATACCTATCTCGGGCTGATCAAGCCGCAGATGCAGAATCTCTCTTACTGCTCCGCCGGACAGCTGTCCCCCCTTCTCAACGATCCCCTCTACGAGACAATCGGCATCGGCAGCAAAGTCTGGCTGGCCGGCGCCCAGGGCCACGTGTACTCCGAAGGGACCCAGCACAACCCGACCTGTGAACGGGGCAGGGGGGAGGTGCCGACCGAAGGTGCCGGCACCCTTGCGCTGACCGGAAACATGAAGGAGATGAAGGCGGAATTTGTCCGGGGTGTGAGCCTGATAGGCTACGGCGTCTCACTGGCTCTGGGTGTCGGAATCCCCATACCCATCCTGACTCCGGATATCCTCAGACGCACCACGATCCGGGATCAGGACATCCTGGCACCTGTAATCGATTATGCCCACGATTATCCTCAGAAAACGGGTAAGGTGGTTTGCCACTTGAGCTACGCGGAGCTCAAGAAGGGGGAGGTGGAGATCAAGGGGAAAAAGGTCAGAACCGGCTCGATGTCCTCGTATTCCAAAGCGCTGGAGATCGCCAACCTGCTCAAAGACGAGATCAAACGAGGAAATTTTCTGCTCTCCCGGCCCTACCAGCCTCTTCCAAGGAAGCAGAGCATGGGAGCCCTGAAGATCGTCGATCAGAACGCCAGGGAGGTGCGGACATGACAACCAAGAAACTCATGCTTTATTTTCCTAAAAGCGAAACCGAGAAGCCACTCGTTTATCACCTGGTCAAGGACTACAACCTGGTGATCAATATCTTTCGTGCCAAGGTCACCCCGGAGGAGTACGGCTACCTGGTCCTCGATGTCACCGGAACGGAGGAAGACATCCGCCAGGGAATGGAGTTCGTCAGGACCTTCGATGTTCAGGTCGACGAAGCGCAAAAGGGTGTTCGCTGGGATGAACAGATCTGTACGAGCTGCGGAAACTGCATCCCCCACTGCCCGACTGAAGCTCTGCACATTCCGGACCGCGGCACGATGAAGGTTGTCTTCGACAGTGATCTGTGCGTAGAGTGCCTGAGCTGTATCTCCAACTGCCCCTACGGAGCCTGTTCGTCGATTTTCTGAAAGCCGGGGGGAAGGTGCAGGAACCGGCCTGCTTCTACTCTTGGGCGTCTTCCAGGTCGGCCGGCGCCGGCTCGATTTGTACGGGGGCGCTCCAGGCGCCGGGTCCCGAAGTCTTGATCGCTCGAATCCGGTAGACGGTCGGGCGGTCCGTTTCGGGGTGAGGGTCGGTGATGTTGGGCTCCAGGAGGTTTTTTCCTACGTACACCCACTTGCCGGTGTCCGGGTTCCTCCGGATCACTTCATAGTGCCTAAGCTCACGTACCCAGTTCCAGCGCAGGCTCACCGCACCGCCGGCATATTCGGCTTGGATGTCTTCGATCTCCTCGGGGATCTCCTTTTCCTTAGACCCACTCTCTTTGGTCTTCTGGATCGCCTCGCTCTCCGCTTTTCTCTTCTCCGCCAGCTCGTTGATTCGTTCGGCGAAATCCGGATAGCGCTGGATCACCCGATCGAAGTTGTCCTTGTCGAGTCTGTACAGATCGCAGTACTCCCGGGCCCGGATAGTGGCGGTTCGGGGCATGGACAGCAGAAGGGAGATCTCTCCGAAGAACTGTCCCGCCGTCAGGGTTGCGTACACGGTCTGCTTGTCCGCAGAGAGCACGTCCACGCTTCCCTGGCTGATGAAGTACATCTGGAAGCCGACCTCTCCAGCCGTGACGATCGTGTCTCCCGGCGTGAAGACCACAGGGGTGAGGTTCAGAACGATCTCCCGAATCAGATCCTCTCCGGCGGTCTGGAACAGGGGGACCTTCTCGGTGATCTCTCGGTTGATTTGAAGGGCTACCGTTGTCTTCAGGGCTGTGGGAAGATCCTCGATTACGGCGGACTCGTCATAACCCCGGCGACTTTCCCAGAGATAGCTGTAGTAGTCATTGATCTTGCGCTGAAGATCGCGGGGGATGTTGCGGTAGTTGAGAAAGGCATTGATCTTGTCGAGCTTGTCCTTGTGCTGGGATTTAGCTACATCGATGTTGGCGATCAGGTTGGCGATGTTACCGATGATCATCCCGTACATTGCCGCTCCAAGGAGCTCGATGAAGATCACGAACACCGTCTGAACAGAACCGGCGGGTGTGATATCCCCGTAGCCGATGGTTGTCAGAGTGGTGATGGTCCAGTAGAACGCCCGGATGTACAGAGGGACCGAATCCAGGTTTTGCGGGTTCCCCGAGATCATAATCCAGCCGCAGGAAACCAGGTGGGCGACCAGCAGGATCCAAAAGACCAGAAGCACGAGGCGGAGGATCGCCGGATTGATCCGGCTGCCGCCGATGCGGTACAGGGCCGTCCCCGAGTGGATCAGTTTCAGAAGCGGGTTGAGGCTGATCAGGAGCAGTACGGTTCCCGGGTCGCCAACGAATGAGTTGATGATGAGTCCCGCGGGCAGGGCGGCCAGGAGGTCCATGACGAACCAGCTTTTCAGATAACGAACAGCTATGCTGTCGCCTCTGGTAACAGTCCTGCCCAGGCGATAGAATGCCGTGTTGAATTGAACAAGAATGTCAGCGACGAACACCGCGGGAATGATCCACAGTACCGAGGCCGCCGCCGGGGAGGAGGAAAGGTCAAAGACAAGCGAGAGCGGAATTACGATCGCCCCCAGCACCGTAATCGCGAGGACGAAAAAATCCCATGAGGTTCTGAGCTTGTTTTCCGGGTGAAACATCGTTTGGGTTATAGATCGGAAACATCGATCAAAACGTTGAGGACGTTTCCGATGTCCTGCGGAATAACGGAAACATCGATCAAAACGTTGAGGATGTTTCCGATGTCCTGCGGAAGGTCCGCAGAAACTGCTGCCCGGAATGCCTGAAAGAGGCGCAAAATGAGACACTATCAGAGCTATTCTTACCGGGGGGCAAACTTCCGCATCGCTTCGACCCACCCGCAGGTCATCCGCCGGGAGATCCGCCGGCAGCGCCGAGCACTGGAGAGCTACATCCAGCGGCATCCTGATTTTGTCACTTCCCTCCAGCCGCTGCAGCTGCTGGCCGGAGCTCCGGAGGTGGCGCGGCGTATGCAGGCGGCGTCGGCGGCGACCGGTGTCGGACCCATGGCCGCGGTTGCCGGAACCATGGCGCATCTGGCGGTCGAAGCGGCCCGGATGGCCGGGGCTGAAGAAGCGATCGTGGAAAATGGAGGCGATATCTTCCTGTATTCCGCCGACCTCGTCACCGTGGCTCTGTATGCCGCGGACAACCCCCTTTCAGGGAAACTGGCTCTAATGGTCCGCCCGCAGCGGATGCCCTTGGCGATCTGCTCTTCCTCCAGCTTCATGGGCCACAGCTTGAGCTTCGGTGCGTGCGACCTGGCGACTGTCGTCTCTGCCGACGGCGCCCTGGCCGACGCGGCGGCAACCTTAGCCTGCAACCTGGTTAAAAGCCCCCGGGATGTCGCCGGGGTGCTCGAGCGCGTCTGCGCGCTTCAGGGGATCTGCGGAGTGTTGATTATCAAAGCGGACAAGGTGGGGGTGGCCGGGGATCTTCCGGAATTGATACGGCACAACGATCCGACTTTTTCGAACAAGATTACGAAAGACGCCCGCAGCGGTGTCGGAACTGCCGGACAGGATGAATCACGATCTCGTAACTGACACAATCCCAACTTTCCTTTCTGTAACACAAAATGCATGCTCTGAAAAACCCACAAAAGGTTGGCCTCGATAATTCTTTGCCCGGACGAGGAATATAGTTTATCCTTCATACTCTCAACTTGGCACGGTTGTTGCTTAGATAGTAATGCCAGAGGCGCAAAAACGTTTCATGGCATCCCACTTCTCCCAGTTGGTGATCGAGGGGATAAGGGAGCGACTTTTGCACTGTTCAAAGGTTGTCCTCACGCGTGTTCCAAACCCCTCGGTCCCAACTTTTTTAAAAGTTATCCGAATCTGCCAGGCCGAAGGTGCTGTCGCTTCTCTCTTGAACCGTTTTGGGCCTTACCCGCTGTACCCCGTAATGATCTCCCGGGCCAGACGATAGAACTCCGTATAGACTGTAAAGGCATCCGCCGACAACCCGTACCTTACAGCCATCTTGTACCGGGCCGTTCGCGCCCTGCCGTCTTTCGGATCCTTCCGCAGCTTCCGCTCCAGGGATAGAAATTTGGACAGCGGGAAGGCGTCTGACAGTACCTCGAGGAGCGATTCCAGATGTGCGATGGTGACGATCTTCGAATCGATGAGCTGTTGGAGGTCGAGATACTCGACCAGCCACCGAGATTCCAGTTCGAATGGGTCTGCCGCCTCTTGACTCGACGGATCACCGCTAATGGCACCCCTGTCCTTGATCGCTTCGTGGATCCGGGTGAGAAGAATATCGTCGGAGCATTCCAGATCCTCGAGCCGCCTGGCGGCTCTCTCACTCTTCTCTCGAAGCAGTGGAAGGACCCTGCGGTGTTTTAGGTATCCCGCGATGCCAAGACCGGCACCGATGCCGATCATCACGATCTCATCACCCAGCGGCAGGGGATCGGGCACGATGCAATTTACGATCCCCAGAACAACGAGAATGATTCCCGCCTTGAACACCCGATTCATCCGGTCAGAATAGCGGGCAGACCTCTGGGCGCAGCCGCGGCCGAGCTGGGCCTTGATGTTGGCGACCGCTTCCGAGGGGCTGTCCTTGAAGCGGTGGATCACCAGCTTGTCCTGAATCAGGAGGTCCGGAAGTTTTTTAGAAAGGCGGGCCGGAACCAGCACCTGATAGTTGGAGGCATCCCGGGATAGAGGGATGATATAGATGCACTTGGGCGCAACGAAGGGACGATATTCCGGATCGAAGCGCATCGGTCTGTGTCTCATTCCAGAGATCAACTAGAGGTTATTGCCGCCTTCCTGTCAAGGTTTCACTTTTACTTTCCTTTTACCCGCCCCCGTGAGTAATTTTACGAGGATGCAAAAAAAATAAGCACGGTTCGGGAGAGCCGGGAAATATTCACAGGAGGTTGCGCCATGAAAAAGTGGCTTTTTGTGCTGTTGATCGTTTCGGTTGCCGCCGGCACTCTGTCTGCTGGTTCTCCGGGGCAATCAAAAATGAAGGATCATCCCGTTTGGGGGATGGAGGAGCAGCTGCTGGAACGGCAGTTGGAAACCGTTCTGGCTGGAGAGGAAAACGCCGTGCTCGGTGAGCTTACCGTAGGAGAGGCCCAGGATCTGTTGGGGGAGATTTCGATCGTCTATCAGAAGGTCGCCTACGTTTCCAAATCCAGGGCCGCATCATTTATGCTCCCCGGGATGGGTCAGTTCATGAACGATGATCCGGGCATGGGTGCGTTGTTTCTCGGCCTCGATCTGGCTGCCGGTGTGGGAACCCTGCTGGGAGCGTACTTTCTGCTTCCCGATGAACTCCAGTTCGATCAGTTGCACTACTTCAAAGACTCCTTCGGTGACATCGAGAACGCCTGGAAAGATCAAAACTTTGTGGATCTTCTGCCCAGTATCGGTATTTTGGCCGGAGGCGCAGTGGTACAGGCCATATTGCGAGGGGTGTCCAGCAACCATGCAGCCAGACTGGCCGAAGAGAGGATCGCCGCCGGGGAGATCACCTTCGAACCCAAACTCTCCGTCCTGCCCGGCGGGGCCGGGGCCATGGGTTTCGGGATGGGTATGAAGTACTGAGATGGAAACACGGTCCTTCGGTAAAACCGGGCAGTCCTTTCCCATCCTGAGTTTCGGCGCTCAGCGCATCGTGGATGAGGAGGGATGCAGTGAGAAGCAGGCCGTAGAGATCCTCAACACAGCCATCGATCGAGGGATACGTTACTTCGATACAGCCTGGATGTACTCCGAGGGTCAGTCGGAACAACGCGTGGGTCTGGTGGCAAAGCATCGCCGCAGGGAGATGTGGATCGCCACCAAGACCTGGGCGACCGGCCGGGAGGAGGCGTGCCGGCAGCTGGCCGACAGCCTCCAGCGGCTGCAAACCGATCATGTCGACGAGTGGCGGCTGCACAACGTCCACAGCTATGAACGGCTGGATGCCATGACCGCCGCCGACGGCGCTCTGCAGGCGGCCGTCAAGGCGCGGGAGGAGGGGTTGGTCGGGAACATCAGCATCAGCGGGCACACGGATCCCCAGATCCTTGTAGAGGCGTTGCGCCGCTTTCCCTTCGACACGGCTTTGGTGGCCGTCTCCGTCCTGGACCACTTCC
>CAZPPB010000046.1:0-24380 GCA_964588355.1 uncultured Spirochaetaceae bacterium
TGGACCTGATCAAGACATTCGACGTGATCATGTCGGCAAGTCAGGGCGGTCCGCGCTTCAGATCGGAAAATCTCAATATTTACATCTACAACACGGGCTTGTTCTACTTCAGGATCGGGTATTCCGGAGCGCTTCTGCTGGTGTATTTTCTCATCATCCTGATCGTAACCTATTTTCTGTCCAGGCAGAGAGGAGAGATATCGTTTTGACCCTGTCGGTGAGCAAACAAATGAAGGCTCTGCTCATCTGGTTAACGATTGTCGTCATTCTAGTCGCCTTTCTCTTCCCGATCTACTGGATGGTTCTCTCCTCGGTGAAGACGCAGATCGAGAATCTGGCCTATCCGCCCCGTTTTCTGGTCCGGCCCACCACCCAGAACTACGAGGTGATCTTTGTCAGGGAGAATTACCTGAGGTACATCAAGAACAGCGTAATCATAGCCCTGGGCTCGGTGATCTTTTCTCTCCTGCTGGGCATTCCGGCGGCCTACAGTATCGCGCATTTCAAGCAGAAGCGGGTGGCGCTGTTTCTGCTCTTGGGCCGTATCCTACCGGGGGTATCGGTTCTGATTCCCTGGTTCGTGGTGTACGCGCGGCTGAAACTCATAGACACCTACATCGGCGTTGTCATGGCGCACATGATCCAGGTTTTTCCCCTGGTAACCTGGCTGATGATCACCTATTTCAGCGAGATCCCCGCCAGCCTGCACGACCAGGGGATGATCGACGGCTGTTCGATCTACGGGATCCTGCAGAAGATCATCCTGCCGCTCAGCACGCCGGGCCTGGCTACCGCCGCGATCCTGGCCTTTATCTTCTCCTGGAACAACTTCATGTTCAGCCTGGTGTTCGCCCAGAGTCGGACCATGACACTGCCGATCGCCGCCTACAAGTTCATCGGCTACGGGGAGATAGACTGGGGGGGCATCACCGCGGCGGCCACCGTCATCACCCTTCCGGTAATGGTTCTCGGGCTAGTGATCCAGCGCTGGGTCGTCCAGGGACTGACCCTGGGAGCTCTAAAGGGTTAATTCGGGCCAACCCAACCGGGATGTACACTCCGCGGTCAGCTGACCCCGAAAATCAGAACAGGAAAAACACCATGAAGGCGCTGGTTAAATACGAAAAGGGACCCGGGAACATGGAGATTCGCGATGTTCCCGAGCCGCAGCCGGAAAAAGGCCAGGTAAAAATCGAAGTAAAGGCCACGGGGATCTGCGGCTCCGACCTGCACATCTACCACGATGATATCGTGATAGCAGTCAAGCCTCCCGTAGTCGTCGGGCACGAGTTTTCCGGGGTGATTGCCAAGGCCGGTAACGGGACGGCAGGCTGGAAAACCGGGGAACGCGTCGTTTCCGAGCTCGGATTCGAGGTGTGCGGTCGCTGCTACAACTGTCTGGCGGGATCTCCGAATCTCTGCGACACGAGAAAGAGCATCGGCTACTGGTACAACGGAGCCTTTGCCCGTTACGTGATCGTCCCCGCGGATGGTGTACATCGCCTGCCCGACAATATCAGCTTCGAGGAGGGCGCGCTGACCGAACCGCTTGCCTGTGTTGTCCATGGTGTCCTGGAGCTGACACCATTCACAGCCGGCGACACCGTGCTCATCTCCGGGCCCGGGGCGATCGGACTGATGACGTTGCAGGTGGCCAGATCGCAGGGGGCCATTACGATCGTCAGCGGCGTAACGGCGGACCAGAGTCGATTGAGCCTGGCCCAGGAGCTCGGTGCGGATCATCTCATCGATGTGGAGCGGGAGGATGCGGTGGAAAGGGTGTTGGAGCTGACCGGCGGACGGGGAGCTGATGTGGTCTTCGAATGCTCTGGAAACGACAGAGCTGTGGACACCGGATTCTCGGCCATTCGCAAACGAGGCCGCTACACCCAGCTCGGCCTGTTCGGCAGGCCGATTTCGATCAATTTCGAAAGAGTGATTTCCAAAGAGCTCGAGGTGACCGGATCATTCGGGCAGCGCCGCTCCGCCTGGCAGCGGGCTCTGGCGCTGATGGCTCGGCAAAAGGTCTCTTTGGGCCCGCTGGTATCGAATGTGCTTCCGCTTTCCGAGTGGAAGCGGGCCTTCGAGCTGTTCGAGAAGAAACAAGGGTTGAAAGTCGTTCTGAAGCCGTAGCATCCGTGTCCGATCCATACCGGCTGTCGATGAATATAAAACCGAGCAAGGAGTTAAAGTGAAAGCATTAGTCTATCATGGTGAGAAAAAACTGAACTGGGAAGAGGCGCCGGATCCCGAGATAGGAGAGGATCAACTGCTCGTTGAATCCCGCGCCGTGGGTGTCTGCGGCTCGGATCTTCACGGCTACCTGGGATTAACCGGGCGCCGCATCCCTCCCATGATCATGGGCCACGAGTTTTCCGGCGTGGTCAGGCAAAAGGGCAAGAAGGTCAAAGGGTTTGCCGCCGGCGACCGGGTCTGCGTCCAACCAATCCAATTCTGCGGCGCCTGCGTTTTCTGCCGCCAGGGGTTTCAAAACATCTGTCCCAACAAGAAAATCCTCGGTGTCATGGACGTCAACGGCGCCATGGCGGAGCTGATCGCTGTAAATGCGGACCATGTTTTTGGCCTGGGCGATGGCGTTTCCTTCGCCGACGGGAGCATGGTGGAACCGTTTTCGGTGGCCAATGCCGCGGTGAAGCAGGCGCCGGAGCTGCGGGGCAAGAATGTAGCCATCGTTGGGGCGGGCACCATCGGCCTATGCCTGCTCCAATTCGTCGTCATGGGCAAACCCCGTCGGATCATCGTCACGGATCTCAGCCAGAACAGGCTGTCCATAGCCGAACAACTGGGCGCCCATACCCTCGTCAATCCGGGTCAAGAGGATGCGGTCAAAGCCGTGCTCGAGGTGACGGACGGCATGGGGGCGGACATCGTTTTCGAGGCCGTCGGTGAATCGCCGACAGCTCGCCAGAGTGTCGATCTGGCAAAAATCCGCGGCAACATTGTCTGGATCGGCAACTCCGCCAAGATGGTGGAGATCGACATGCAGAAGGTGGTCACCACGGAGCTCAACATTCAGGGCAGCTATGGTTTTACCACCGAAACATTCAAAGAGACTCTGAGTTTGATGAATGCGGGGAAACTGAGGGCGGAACGAATCGTGTCGGTGAAGCAGCCTCTCTCCGATGGAGCAGCTGTTTTTGAAAAGATGCTTCGGGAAAAAGACAAGCACATCAAGGCTATCCTGATCGGCGGCTGAATCAAACTCTCAGAACGCCTTCTCAGCTATATTCTCGCGCCCCGACCTCTCGCGCCGCCGCTCGCGCCGCCGCACCATCCGCTCGCGCCGCCGTCTATCCGAGGCCGCAGATCCGCCGGCTGAGATCCAGGTAGGCGAGCACCTGCGAATGCTCGATGTCGGCACTGATTCCCCCCAGATGCAGGATGAAGCCTCCTGCCTTTCTGCCCGTCTGGACGCGCTCGCGGATCAATCGTTCAAGGGAACCAGGATCCATGCCCTGAATGGATCGTTTCGTCGTCGCCCAGAAGCTCAGTTTCTTTCCGTAAGTTTCCTTCACTTCGGACAGATCCATCAGATCCTCTGGATCTAGGGGATTGAGCAGATCGATTCCGGCGTCCACGAGCAGAGGAAGGAGCTTGTTGATGTTGCCGTGGCTGTGCATGTGGCAGACGGCGTTGTAGCTGTGACACATTTCGGCAATTCGACGATGCCAGGGGAAAAAGAACTCACTGTAGGTATCCGGTGAGATCAGCAGGCCGTTTCTATCTCCCAAATCATCGGCGAACATGATGCTGTCCACTCCACGCTTCAGGTAGTTTTCGGCGGCTATCAGATTCCATTCTCCGAGCTTGTCAACCAGCCTCTTTATAAATGACTTGTTGGTCAGCAGGCCCATCAGGTAATCCACCACATAGTAGTACCGATACCAAACGCCGCTGAAAAACCCGTAGATCTCTGCACTGGTAAAATATCCCCGGTCTTTGAAAAACTCCACGCTTTCGCGAACCCCCCGGTAGCGTTCGGGATCGTCTATATCCACGCCCTCCAGTTTCTCTAAATCCTTTTCCTCTTTGATCGGATACTCCACATACTCCCGCACGAAGGGGTCCTTGTGCAGCTTCCATCTGCCGCCGGTTTCAAACTCGATAATGACATACTGCTCGGTATCTTCGACCTCGGTTGTACGCAGATACCCCCCTCCCACACTGCTGGGCGAAGGTTGTATTCTTATGAGGTCGTGAGCCTCCCGAACCCACTGAGATTCGTGCAGATGATGGGCTGTCACATCGACGATTGCATTCTTCAAGAACTCCAGGCGTTTGACCCCCGCTTCCCGCCAGTCGGAGATCTCCGGGTATTTCGGCATGTACCTTCGAAGCGCCGCAATGTCGATGAACTCGACCTCCAGCGGGATCGCTTCTGTTTCCTCGTGCGCCAGGGCTCTGTATACGAGTTCCCTGCCGGTCATGGAGCGGGCCTTGCTGGGCCGCAAATCATCTGCCGGGCGTTCATAGCCGCTAGGGTAGCACATTCGTATCCTTTGGCCTACCGGAAAACGACGATCCGCGCTATACTCGAGGAGTGCCGCACCGCGGCAGTGGTGCTACACTCCTCGAGTCGGCCTTCTTCGAGAAAGGAACAGGATTCATGCTGAGAGACCTGCTGGACACCGCCTTGCGAAGCATGCCCCAGCAGCAGCGGGTGCCTTTCGTCATCTGGAACACGGCCCCGGTTGTGCTGAGCCTGCTCGGCTTCGACCATCGGCGGTTCTACCACGATGCCGCCTTCAAGCTGCACGCGCAACTCGGCGTCCAGCGCATGTTTCCTGAGGCCCTTCTGCTGCCCGGACCATGGCCCGATTTCGGAGTGGCCGTCGAGCCATCCTTTTTCGGTTGCGACATCCAGTTCCAGGAAAACGACCCGCCCTGGGTCCGCACCCGTATCCCGGACATCAAGGAGTTGCTGCGGCACACGTCGGTCGATCCTGAAAAAGACGGACTGGGGCCGGAAATGCTCGGGCAGTACCGGTACATGTGGGATAACCTGGACAAGAGCTACATCGAAGAGTACGGCTACCTGGACGGCCTGGGCTACGCCCTCGGCCCCATGGACACCGCAGCGGAACTGTTGGGATACAACCTGCTGATGCTCGAGCTGATCGATCATCCCGGACTCGTCCACGACATGTTCGACCTGATCACCGACTGCCTCATCCGCTGGCTCAAAGCTCAGGAAAAGGTGAACGGCAAACTAAAGAGAATTTTTATTCCCGAGCACGCCCACGCCCAGGTGTCGCCGGAACATTTTGAGGAGTTTTGTTTTCCCTACATGGCCAGGATTTTCCAGGAGTTCCCAGCGGCGATGCGCCTGTACCACAACGAGGGGGAGGTGTACCACATCATGGAACGTATCCCCGCCTTCGGGGCCGATGTTTTTCACTTCGGCACGGAGATCGCTGAGACAAAACGGAGAATCGGCAAGCAGGTGTGCCTGATGGGAAATCTCGATCCGCTGGAAGTTATGCTTCGCGGCAGCGCGCAGATCGTTGAACAGACCGCCGAAAGATGCCTGGAAATCGGGGCCCAGGGCGGCGGGTTTCTGCTCAGTTCGGCCGGGGGCATGGCCCCGGGCACTTTGCGGGAAAACATACAGGCCGCGATAGACACGGCCAGCGGCTACAGGCTGCTTTGACATACAGGCTGTGACAATATTGACAAATAACCGCCCTTTCGCATATAACTGGTAAGGTCAGCTGTCCTAGCATAAATTGTCGGCTGTCGCCGATCTGGAGCATTTCAGATTGGCATCACAAGCAACCGGAGAGAGCTTTCTGCGACAGAAACGGAATCCGGTGATGAACGGAGAGGTGAGATGAAAGAATACGACATAGCAATAATCCCTGGAGACGGAATCGGTACTGAAGTTACGAAGGAGGCGATAAAAGCGGCGGAAGCGGCCGTGGACAACAGCAGGGTCCGGCTGAAGTGGAAATGGTTCGATTGGAGCTGCGACTACTATCTCGAACACGGAAGGATGATGCCCGAGGATGTGCTCGATGTGCTTTCCGGCTTCGACGCCATATTCCTCGGCTGCATCGGAGACGCCTCCAAGGTTCCGGACCACATCTCCCTGCAGCTCCTTCTGACGATACGCAAGGGTTTCGACCAGTATGTCAACCTACGCCCCATCTACCTCTACGAAGGCGTGGAAACCCAGCTGAAGAAGGCGGTGCCCGGCTGCGTTGACCTCGTCGTAGTGCGAGAGAATGTCGAGGGCGAGTATGCCCAGGTCGGCGGTCGCTTCAAGATTGGTACAACCGAGGAAACAGCCATACAAACCTCCGTTTTCACCTCTCGAGGCACCGAACGTGTGATCCGCTACGCCTTCGATCTGGCCAAGCGCAGGGGCAAGCTCGCCGGGCAGGGCGAGTACGAAGGCATGGTCACCAACTGCTCGAAATCCAACGCCCTGAATTACTCCATGGTGATGTGGGATGAGGTGTACGATCGGGTGGCCCGCGATTATCCCGCTATCAAACGGGATTTTGCGCTGGTCGACGCATTGACAATGTGGTTTGTGAAAAATCCGGAGTATTTCGATGTGGTGGTCGCCTCCAACCTCTTCGGCGATATCATCACCGACCTGGGGGCCATGCTGCAGGGTGGGATGGGTTTTGCCGCCGGAGGAAATATCAATCCCGAAAAAAAATACCCGTCCATGTTCGAACCCATACACGGTTCGGCGCCCAAGTATACCGGCAAAGGCACCATAAATCCACTTGCCTCGATCGAGGCGATAAAGATGCTGCTCGAACACATTGGGCTGGTCGAAGAGTCCGCCAGGCTCACGACAGCGATTAAAACGGTACTCGCCGAAGGCAAAGTGAAAACCAGGGACATGGGCGGAACGGCAAGCACCGCCGAAGTGGGCGATAAAATAGTCGAAACGATAAGCTGATCAGGAGGAGAGCTCAAATGGTAAAAGTTGGAGTGGTCGGGTACGGGGTCATCGGACAGCGGCTGGCCGATGGCGTCGCTGTTCAGGAGGATATGGAATTGGTCGGAATAGCGGACGTAGCGCCGACACTGGCTCTGAGAGCTCTCAAGGCCAGGGGCATGCCCTACGATCTTTACTGCGCGATTGCGGGAAACGAGGGACTTCTGGAAGCAGCGGGAATCCCGGTCAGCGGGAATATGGATGAGCTGATAGACAAAGTTGACATCGTTCTGGATGCCACATCCGCCGGCGTGGGAGCCAAAAACAAACAGCTCTATCTGAAAAAGAAGAAAAAGGCCGTGTTTCAAGGCGGAGAAAAAAACGACCTCGTCGATGTGTTCTTTCACGGATACGCGAATTACGAAAAAGGAGTGGGCAAAGATTTCCTAAAACTGACTTCGTGCAACACGACCGGACTCATCAGGGCGGTCGACTGTCTGGATCGGGCGGTTGGAATGGAAAAGGTAGCCATCACGATCATCCGCAGGGTCGCCGATCCGGGAGATACGCACCGGGGGCTGACGAACGTGCTGCAAATCGATCCGGTACCCAGCCATCAGGCCGTCGATCTGATGACCATCATGCCGCACGTGCCGTGCACCGGCGTATTGGTCCACACGCCGGTCACCCACGGGCATATCATCAGCATCGTGGCTACGCCGAAAAAGAGCATTTCCGTGAGCTCGGCCATCGAGCTGTTTTCCAGCCATCCCCGGATGATGGTTGTCAAGATCGCCGACGGCTTCAACTCCAATGCCGCTTTCTTCAGATTCGCCCGCGACAAGGGGAACCTGCGGGGTGATATGTATGAGATCGGCATCTGGGAGGAAGCGGTCGCCCTGTCGGGAAAAGACATCATCTACTCGATCAACATCCCGCAGGAAGCGGTTGTGATTCCCGAGACCATGGATGCAATCAGGGCGGCGATGAGCATGCAGACCGACCGATTGGAGGCCGTGGGATTGACCAACCGCTACCTCGGTCTGCAGTAGAAGATCCGGAGACCGTCATGGCGCCGCTGCAGATACGAACGCTGGACCAGGGGGACTTCGCGGGCAAGCGCGTGCTCTTGCGGGTGGATATCAACTCCCCGATAGATCGCCGCACAAGAAGGATCGCCGACGATACGCGCATTCGAAAAAGCGTCCCCACCATCCGAGAGCTCTCCGACAAAGGAGCAAAACTCGTGATCATGGCGCATCAGGGGGACACAACGGACTATGCTGCTCTGATCAGCCTGCGTGAACACGCTGAAACGCTGTCAGAGGCTCTCGGAATAAAGGTAGAGTTCATAGAAGATCTGGCCGGTCCGGCAGCCCTGGCCCGTATCGAGTCCCTTAACAGCGGGGAGATACTCCTCCTGGATAATCTGCGCTACCTCACCGAAGAGGTATCCACCTTTGAGGACAGCTGCCGGCTTTCTCCTGATCAGATGAAGGAGGTATATCTGGTCAGGCGACTGGCTGGGCTGTTCGACTGCTACGTGAACGACGCCTTCTCCGCCGCTCACCGCAACGCCCCTTCCATGGTGGCTTTCCAGGAGCTGCTGTCATCCTACGGCGGCAGACTGCTCATGGAGGAGATCACCGCCCTGCAGGCGATCACGGAGCACTCACAGCGGCCCTGCGTATACCTGCTGGGGGGAAGCAGAGCCGGTGATGCGTTCGGCATGATCGAAAGGGTGCTCAGCGAAAACAGAGCCGACCAAATTCTGACCAGCGGCCTTGTCGGCCACATCTTCCTCATGGCCGACGGAACCCGCTTGGGGGATCGTTCCGAGAAGCTGATCAGTGACAAAGGATACGACAAGTATGTCGAGAAAGCCGCGGATTATCTCTCTCGGTACGAGTCGAAAATTTTGCTCCCCGTCGATGTGGCCATGGCAAGGGGAGGAAAGAGGACGGAGGTTCCGATCGGGGAACTGCCCGTGGAGGAGCTTCTGTTCGATGTAGGCTCCCGGACCATTTCGCTTTACTCGAGCACGATCTCTCAGGCCCGAACGGTATTCATGAACGGACCCCTCGGGGTCTACGAAGAGGAGATCTCCAGCAGAGGAACCGTCGCGATCTGCAAAGCGGTAGAAGCTGCGCAGGGATTCACCGTTATCGGAGGTGGAGACACGGTGAGCTGCTTCAGCCGGTATACGGATCCGGCCAAGATCAGCTACACCTCGACAGCCGGCGGGGCGTTGATCCGATACCTGTCGGGCACGGAGCTTCCGCTACTGAGCGCCCTGGAAAGGGCTTATAACAAATTTTAATACAGAAGGTAGAAACAGGTGAAGCTGTTCATCGACACAGCCAAGACCGACGAGATCAAGGAAGCCTGGAGCTGGGGCGTCATCGACGGAGTCACCACCAACCCCACTCACGTCGCCGCTTCCGGCAAGAAATTCTTCGATGTGATCGAGGAAATCTGCGGCATCGATCATCCGTTGACCGATGTCGGACTGGAGCAATTCCTAAAAGATTGGCGAGAAGGTGCCAACCTAAACTCAAGTGCTTATACTCAAGTGCTGTAAATCAAATGCGCAAGGTCAAATGCTGTAGGCGGAGAAACCGCCGTCTATGGGTAGAACCACCCCGGTGACGAAGGCCGCCGCATCGGAGAGCAGCCAGATCACCGCGCCGATCAGGTCCTTCGGATCCCCGTAGCGGCCGAGCGGGGTGTGGGCGATCACCTGTTTGGCCCTGGGCGTAAGCTCCCCGGTTTCCTGGTCTACGTGAAGGAAGCGCAGCTGCTCGGTCATGAAAAAGCCCGGGGCCAGGGCGTTGACCCGCACCCCGGTATGGGACAGGTGCACGGACAGCCAGCGGGTGAAGTTGGCCACGGCCGCCTTTGCAGCCGAATAGGCGCCGACTTTGGTCAGGGGAGTGATGGCACTCATAGAGGCCATATTTAGGATCGAGCCTGTACCCTTGCGGATCATCCCCCGGCAGAATACCTTCGTGGGCAGGAAGGTTCCCAGGAAGTTGAGATCGAAGGTGCTGCGGAACCCCTCCAGCTGGAGGTCCAGAAAGCTCGTATCCTCGGGATTGTCCGGCTGATCCGGCTCGAGAAACTCGACGGAGGTGCTGCCCTTGGGATTGTTCCCGCCGGCTCCATTGATCAGGATGTCCGCGGCGCCCCAGTCGGCGGTCACCTTGCCGCTCACCTCGGCAAGGTCCCCCTCCTCCAGGACGTTGCAGGCATAGGCATTGGCCTTCCCTCCCTCCTTCCGGATGCCCGCGGCCCGGGCTTCGGCGTTCTCCAGATTGATATCCAGGACGGCGACCTTCACGCCGCGGGCGGCCAGAGCTTCCGCCATGCAGCCGCACAGCTCCCCCCCTCCGCCGGTGATCACTGCAACTTTGTCCTGCAGGGAAAACAGCTCATCGAAACGTTTGTTCATATCTCCCTCCGCTTCGCGGTTCTATCTAGTCGATCCCAAAAAAACGCTTCCAGATCAATTTCATCCGGTAATTTCGGCAAATATACAAACTGGAAGATCGAGCGAAAAGTGTTTCAGCTTCCTCATAATACGCTTGTAATTGTGTCCAGCTGCAGCCAGCATCATAACAATGTTGTCGCCTACTACACAAGACGGATAATTCTTACTCAATCGAGATCTTCAGGATCTTCTGCAATCCTTCTTCCCCAATTTGAGCAGTGGCAGCCGGGAGTCGTCATGGCCGCCATTCAATTTGCTAGCGTCGTCCAACCTGAAAGCCGGCCTTGATCTTCTTAGCTTCGGTACTTTCTTACGTGCTCCATGCAACGATTGACACTGTCTATATCCGGAGCGCCGGATACATAGTAGAAAACTCCTCCAGGTAGTTTATGTTGCTGTAACTTTGCCTGGAATGTGTAGTAATCAGCCATTACGCTTAATGGTAGGTTACCAGATCGTTTTCGCAGGTCTTCTATAATCTCTATAGCAGGGACGTGGTCCTTTTCATTGACCAGTAGCAGTGCTTTCAGTCCTTTCAGAGTCGAAGCGGTTTCAAGCAAGTACCAACCATTTGCATGAAGATGCAGAACAGCTCCATCATAGTTACTGATAAGTCTTTCCGCCGGTTCTCTACCCCACTTCTCGAAATCAGAAATAGAGGTCATATGAAACGGATCGAGGCTTTCACAGACAATCTTTCCCGGAATCCAAGGTACGACCCAACTGCAGGTGCCTCCTTCCAGAGTACCCACAATCTCAAAGAATGTATCGTGAACAATGCGATTTAAATCATAGGCAAACTCGACAGCCTTACGGACCATATCCGGCTTTTCGTACATGCTAATATAGGTTTCTGTAGCCCCAACCAATTCATACACAAAATTGAGCGAATCAATAACAATTATGTGGCAGATACCGAAATTTCCTTTTGCCGAATCTCGCATAATCCGCAACTGCTGTTTATATCTCGCGAACCAGATGTGGTTTTCATCAAACCGAAGCTGCTCGAATTCCGACCAATCTCTGAGTATCGGCGGGACCATTGATGAAATCCAACCGGAACCTACATATCCATCCTCTGGGATACTCAAGAATCGAACTTGGCCTCCGAGGAGGCCCCCGTATAATCCTTGATCGAACTCACTCGGGTACGCACCGGGGATGCTGTCATCCTCCAGAAGTTCTCGCTCCGCCAGTATCTTTTCCCAGAATTTTATCCTTTTTTTGGGGTCTGGATACTCAGAAATGAACTCTCCCGTGTATTCTTTCTGGAAATCTCTCATGGCCCGCGAAGGCAAAATAAAAGCTGCGAATATCTGATCTTGTGCTTGTTTGTTGATCAGCGTTCTCAGTCGTTGCAATACATGTTCGGCATTCTTTTTGTAGCTTATATTACCCAAAGTAATTTTCCCTTTCGAAACTCAAAGAATTCTACTATTCCTGTAAACTCACCATAAGAAACATTCCGTTACCAGAGTGTATAGCCCCCGTCCACCGGAATCACTGTTCCTGTCAAATAATTTGCTTTCGTTGTTGCGATAGAAACCACAAGTTCACCTAACGCTTCAAGATCTCCTAATTTTCTCTGCGGAATTAACTCCGTAATTTTTTCAAGTATACCGGGCTCTCTTTTGAAGAAATCTCGATTCGGTTGTGTGTCGTAGTAACCGGGGGCAATTGCGTTCACCGTAATATTGAAAGGAGCCCACTCGGTTGCCAACACTTTAGTCAACATATTGATGGCGGCTTTTGACACCTCGTAGGAGCCTCCGTGGAAATACTTGTTTACAACCGTCCCGGACATAGAGCTGATATTGATGATTCTTCCTCGCTTCTGCTCGATCATTATTCTTGCGGCTTCTCGGCAACACAAGAATGTTCCGTTTATATTTGTGTCGATCACGGATTTCCATTCTTCAAAAGAGGTTTCCTGAGGAGATTTGTTTATTCGCATGGCACCGGCATTATTCACAAGAATATCCAGTCTACTGCTCCATTTTATCGTTTGCTCGAATAAGTTGATGATATCTTTTTCTTTGCCGATGTCCGCAGGCACCCCAATAATCCTCTCGCGAGTCGCCGAAATTTCCGCTGCGGCTTTGTTTAACACTTCTTCCCGGCGTCCGCAGATTACAACTGAAGCCCCTTCTTTGTGGAATCGTTTGGCTAGCGTGAATCCGATTCCCGTTCCTCCACCGGTTATTAGTACAGTTTGATTCTTTGCTTTTTCCATTTGTCCTCCAGATGGCTCAGAGTTATTCCTCTAACAGGGCACATTTATAGAGCTCTTTTGCCTCTTCCTCGGTCACTTCACGTGGGTTCGTGACGCAGTTCGAATTTCTACCCAAAGCATCTTTTGCTAATAAAGGAATATCATTTGTCTCGATATTGTACGATCGCAGCACTGGAATATTGAGTGCTTTGCGCAGTTGATAGACCGATTCCACAGCTTCCGCCGGTTCATTGTTTTTTTTATCAAGCGCATTGGCGATATCTCCAAATTTTCCCGGACATGAACTGAGATTGTACGCCATTACATGAGGCAGCATAATAGCATTAGCGATACCATGGGGTATATTGAAATGTCCACCAAGCGGCAGAGACAAGCCGTGAACTGCTCCTAATCCGGAGTTCGGAAATCCAACCCCTGCAATCATACTCGCCATCATTACGTTCTTTCTCGCCTCTTTGTCAGAACCGTCGCTATATGCCCGAAGTAGATACCTTCCTATCAGTTCAATCGCTTCAAGATGAAGTGCATCCGTCAGGGGACTGGCAAGGGTTGCTGTATATCCCTCGATTGCGTGGGTTAGCGCATCCATTCCAGTTGCACCCGTCAGAGCAGCCGGAAGAGACACAGTCAGGAGCGGGTCGACCAACGACAGAGTAGGCGCCATCAATGGATCAACTACATCGAACTTTCTATGAGTTTCTTGGTCTGTGATCACGGCTCCCATTGTAGCTTCACTTCCGGTACCCGAAGTTGTGGGAACGGCGACCAAGGGAGGTCCGCTTTTCGTAAAAGGTCTCAAACCGAGTTCATATTCGGTGATGCTGCCATCATGAACAGAAAGTATGCTCATCGCTTTGGCTGCATCCATCGAACTGCCCCCGCCCACTGCCACAATGCCATCTATATTCTCTTTGATTATCAGGTCCCGGCCTTCATGAACGTTTCTTACCGTTGGATTCTCCCGCACCTCGGAATAGGTAATAACAGTCAATTCCTCGTTCTGTATTCGATTTCGGATCTGTTCGGCTAGGCCGACTTTTACGATACCCTCATCTGTGACAAGAAGAACCTTCGAACCACCCAATTCTTTCAACCATTTGCCTACGTCGTCGGAACAACCCTCACCAAAAAGGAGTTTCGTCGGCGTAAAAAATTTGTACTGTGCGCTTTTCATAATGACTCCTAAATAGAAAAATGAAATACAAAAACCGATACGTTGACAAAGCCTATTGTCGATATTGCCATATGCTTAGAGCCCGAGCTCTTTGATTTTCGAGTCCGTCGGGATACCCAATTCGTCCCACTGTCTAATTTCGTAATACTCGCTGAGCATTTGATGCAACGGAGGGAGAGCTTCTGTTCCGCCTCCTCTCTTATGTGTAAGCAGTCGCAGCGGGAGATTGTCATCCTTTCGTGATATACCGAGTCGCGTGTTATACAGTCTCTTGAGATTGAAAATTCTTTCTCCCGTCTGAAAGAACTCTTCGTATCCCATGTTCCAACCCGTAACACAATTCAGAAGATTGCGAAGTTGGTTTACCTTCATCCCCGCAAAGAGCAAAAATTTACAGCAAGTCAAAGAATCGAACATGCTCATCAGATGCTGCATTCTTATCACATTCTCGGCTTTCCCCTCCGTCGCAAACCTGTCTTTCATTTGGGGGACACCGAGATCGGTTATATAGAGTCCTTCGTCAAAATCACTCGTAAAGGCCTGGAGGTGACAGGCGCCTCTGTTAGACGTGGCTAATTGAAGAGCAGAGCTCATTTTCGCTCTGGGATCATGAGCGGGAGGTTCTAGTCCCTTTACGTGGATTGCGAATTCCGAGGATATACCACCAATCTTCTCCGCCGTTCTTCGTACCCCATTTGCCAGCTCATTTCCCCAGCCTGTACGGTGTGCGATTTGGCTGATCATTTCGATCATGGCATCACCGTTGCCCCATGCAACATCCAAACCGCCGAGATCTCCTTTCGTGATCAAATTTCGTTCATACGCTTCCATCGTAAAACCTATGACGCCGCCTGTGGAAATCGTATCCATACCATAGCGATTACAGAGCTCATTCGCCTTGGAAATCTTGGTGATGTCATCAACCAAACAATTCGAACCCAACATACCAACGGTTTCATATTCCGGGCCGCCGATTTCCTGCTGGTCATAGTCTCCCCCGGAAGCCCGTACTACTCTTCCGCAACGGAGGGCACAACGGCCGCAGGCATAGTTGGTTACCAAGATTGTATCGGCCATGGTTTGCCCGGATATCTTTTCTGCTCCCTCGGGCCAGCTCCCCTGAAACCAGTTTTTTATGGGAAGGTTGCCAATTTCTTCGCAGAACTCTACGCCGCCGGTTGTTCCGAATTTTCTTATCGTTTTGGGTAGATCTCCGTTCATAAGAGGGGCAATCTCTTTTTGGATTGCTGAAATTCCTTTTGGATCAGCTACCTCGATTTTCTTGCTTCCCTTTACAATCACACCTTTCAAGTTTTTAGAGCCCATAACCGCTCCCAATCCGCATCGACCAATGGCTCTTCCATGTACCCCATCCGTCATGATTGATGCAAAAAGGACGATTTTCTCACCGGCAGGACCGATAACGGCCGCTTGGGTATTTGTTCCATATCGCTCCTTGAAGAATCGATCGGTGGAAAAGGTATCCATTCCCCAGACTTGAGATGCGTCTTCCAGTTGTACACTATCTTCATCGATATAGATGTAAATTGGTGATTGTGCTTTTCCCGAGATTACTACCGCATCATATCCACACCTCTTGAAACTCTCTCCCCAGTATCCACCGCAATTGGCTTCTCCATAGATATCAGTCAGAGGTGATTTTGAGATGACTTCAAAACGATTGGAGTTAAATACCCTTGTACCGGTCAGCGGTCCGACCGCGAAAATGAGAAGATTATCGGGTGCAAGGGCATCCGTACTTTTCGAGGTGCCATCGAAGAGTATCTTGGCTCCTAACCCTGAACCTCCTATGTATTTCCTATAGGTTTCTTCATCGAAATGTTCGGTATGTTTTTTTTTCCTAGAGAGATCTACGTACAGTACTTCGAAAAAAAAGCCTTTTGCCATCATTTTCCCTCTTTTCCGAGTTGGAAAACACTAACGTAGTACATGATTTGCTACTTTTTTGAATGACAGGATGATATCTTCGATATCGTCATCCGTTAAGCACGATGGAATCTTGAAAAGCCCGGCTCTTGAGGCAAGATCGTCACATACCGGGAGAGTTCCTCGTGCGTATTTATAGGCTGAGGCGAATTGGTTTTCAGAAAGGCTCCAGGGCCAGCCGTTCGCGTGCAGGCTTTTTTTGTTGACTAGACTCTTGTTGTTGAAGTACCAGTGCAGTCCCCATTCCTCCATAGTAATGCAAGGCTTGGCATAACCCCTTCCTGTCATCCCCTCTGCCTTCAACGCCTCGGTAAATTGCCGGCAGGTCTTACCGTCTTTATATATAGTAATCAAGAAAGCGCCTGTATCCCCAGCCGGATCGGGTATCTTCCGCAACACGATGCCGGGTATCTGTTCTACATCTTTTCGGATCCTGTATTTCGCGCTTCTCATAGCACTGTTAATCTGTTTGAGCTTTTCAACCTGGGCAAGCGCGAGCGCGCCGGTAAGCTCGCTCATCCGGGCTCCACAGCCCCAGAGGTGGTACCTCTCGTCACAACTTGTATCCATAAGGATACCGGTGTTATTTCTGGCATACCCGAGATCATGAATCCCGAAGCATCGATTAAACAAGTGATCATCACTGCAGATGATCATTCCTCCTTCACCCGCAGTGACACTCTTGTTGATCTGGAAGCTGAAGATTCCGATATCACCAAACGTCCCGACAGGCTTTCCATGAAATGTTGACCCATTGCACTGAGCGCAATCTTCAAGGATGTGGAGATTGCTCTTTCGCGCAATCTCCACTACGGATTCGAGATTTCCCGGCACTCCGCTCATATGAATGAGTACTACGGCCTTCGAGTTCGGAGTTATTTTCTTCTGCAAGTCTTGCGCGGACATAGTGAACGTCTCGTCTATATCTACTAGTCGAGGTATCGCTCCAAGCCTTACGACTCCATTCAGGCAGCTGGGCCACAGGTAACCGGGGACCAAAACCTCATCTCCCGGTCCCACTCCCATTGCTGCCAACGATATATAGATGGCTTGTGTCCCGCTGCTGACGCCGAGAGCATGATCGACTCCATAGATCTCACGAAACTTGGCTTCCAAACGATCACACATATGCTGGACATCCGGCCCATAAAACCTGAAGGGAGACCGCGCCTTTACCACGCGGGTAACGTATTCTATTTCCTTGTCTCCCATATAGTGGATCCCCGGTGATTCCTCCGGAATTGGTTTCGAACGAATGGGCTTTCCTCCCTCAATCGCGAGTTGACCATCTATTTTCTCTCTACTATTGCAATTACTCATAAGTCATTATTCTCCTTGCTTTGTATAAACATCGTCCAAGCCAACCTTCGATTCAAACACGCTTTAGTGTTGCTTTATTTGTCTTATTATATAATAATAAGTATTAATTGCAATAGCTTTCTAAAAAAATTTCGATAAAAGTGCAAATGTGCTTGCTATTAACAAGAAGGCGTCTGTTTTGTACTCGAAATAAGATTTCATGTCTTGAAGGAGAGAAAACAGTCCAGAATCCACGCTGGGATGGCTAGTTTTACCTGAAAAAAACACAAATTCTAAAAGAATGAGTAATTTTTTACCAAAAAATCACTTGACTTATTGTTGTATTATTTTATAATAAGACAATTGATGGACTAGGAGAGGCAAATGCAGGATCTAAGAGATAATGTCGTTGTTATAACAGGCGCTACCAGCGGATTCGGTAAGGCGACAGCAGAGGTTTTCTATAAACATGGAGCTCGAGTACTCGCGGCTGGAAGAAACGATAATCGCCTTAAAAAGGTTAAAGAGGAGATCGGAGATATCGACTATTTCAAAATCGACGTTACAAAACCGAATGATTGGCAGGAACTACACAATCATGTGGTATCGCGCTACGGAAGAATTGACATCCTGGTCAATAATGCCGGAGGCGCCATAGAATTGAAAGAGATCACCGAACAAAACACGGAGACAATCGATGCGATCATCGCGTTGAATCTCAACAGTGTCATTTACGGCAGTAGAACTTTCGCGATGCTCATGAAAAAACAGAAGAGCGGGACAATAGTCAATATATCATCCGCTTGCGCAACAGAAGCCTGGCCCAAGTTCGGTGCCTATTCGGCTGCGAAAGCCGGAGTCGTTGCTTTTTCGAAAGGCCTCTACATCGAACTGAGGCCATTCGGCATCCGCGTCACTTCGATTATTCCAGGTGCGGGAAGAACTAACTTTTCTAAGAATGCTGGTATCGCTGAGCCGGATACACCATTTGTACTGGAAGCAAAAGATATGGCGGAAGTTATTTACCATGTGTGTAGCATGCCGCAACATATTGAGGTTGAGGAGTATCGTTTCTGGGGAACAGACCAGGAGGTGATTCCGTTATAACGAAGGTGAAGTTCTAACTAGGATCAATAATAGGAGCCTACAGCTCCCTTATTGTGAAGGAAGGCGTTGCCTTCTATTAAACGAAGAGTTCGCAGGAGGAAATGATGAAAAGGATTGGGTTGTTGTTAGTGATAGCGGTTCTGTCACTAGCAGTACTACTCGGCTGCCAGAAAGGCGGGGGCGAGGAAGGTAAGGCAGCGGAAAAAGAAAGCAAAACCGTCGAGTACTGGTGCTGGTGGAATGAACAGGAGACCAGGGCACAAGCGATTCAGCAATGGATTGATGATTTCAAAGAAGTTCGCCCGGAAATCACGATCAATATAAACTATGTCGGTCGTGAAGTTCTGACGAAAGCTATGGCTGCCAGAAGTGGTGGACAGGTTATCGATCTAATTGATGCTGATCATTTTGTGTTAAAAGGTGCATTGATTTTAAACGATCAAGCACTCCCGCTCGATGATGCATTGGCCACAAATAACTGGGAAGGCGACAAAGCTTGGAGTGATGTATTTATCGATGGAACGCTCGAGCAATATGCCTATGAAGGAAACACCTACCTCGTTCCATATGTACTATTCACCAATGGAATCTTCTACGACAAGAATTTCTGGAATGAGAATGGTTGGGAAGCACCAACTACTTGGGATGAATTTCTCTCTCTTTGTGAAGACATCAAAAAAACCGGAATCGCACCTATTGCTCAGGACGGAGGCGTGGATTTCTACAACGACATGTGGAATTATCAGTTGATGGCGAGATTGGTTGGTCCGGGAAAAATCCTTGAAGCCGCAGAAGACAAGACAGGCGAAAGCTGGAATGCACCTGCATTCAAGAAAGCCATCGAAATGGAAAGGGAGCTATTCGACAAAGGCTATTTCATTGAAGGTTGCACGGGATTCACCTGGCCGGCAGGGCAATTGACCCTGGTGGCACATGAGTCTGCTATGGAGTTGTGCGGAAGTTGGATAGCAAATGAATTAGATCCCCAAGTCGACGCAGACTGGGAATGGGGATTCTTCCCGTTTCCCGTAATCAAGGGTGGCGTTGGAAAACTAACTGATATGGAGTCATACCCGACTGGTTGGGCTATTCTCAAAGACACAGAAGTTGCAGATGAAGCAATAGAGTTTTTGAAATTCTGCACGAGCGTCGATAAATATAAAGAGTATATCGATGCGACAACGAATCCCAGTGCTTTGAAAGAAGTTGACAGTGCTCCGCAGTTGAATGAGGCAACAGAGGCTCTTAAAAATGCGAGCGCATTGTTCTTCCCCCACGATGGACTTCCCGACAACTATCCTGACTATCACAAGAACATATATCTGAAGAATCACAATCTTGCATTCATGGGAGAATATAGTCCCGAAAAATACGTGGAGGTCATGGCAAAAGAGACTGTCGACTACTGGAAAAACAAATAGTTGACGGTTGTTGTATAGTTGGCTGTAGGAGATTCGGTTTTACATCGTTTCCTTCCTACAGCCATATTGTCCACGAACCAAAGACCGAAGGGATACATGTTTTGAAATTCAGGAGAAAATACAAAGCTTGGCTGTTTTTGGCTCCCTCACTAGTGCTTTACTTAACCTTTTTTGTATATCCCACCATTGAAGCACTGAGAATAAGTTTCTATAAATGGTCGGGGTTTTCCAAGGAAATGGAATTCATTGGCCTGCACAATTTTGTTCGCCTTCTCCGTGATACAAGCTTTCATGCAGCTTTGAAAAATACAATGCTTTTGTTGCTTGTAGGCGGAGCGGGTATTTTCGTTCTTGCTTTCTTATTCTCCTTCTTGCTTAACTCAGGTATTCGAGGTAAGAAAATATATCGAAGTATCATATTCTTCCCTTACATCGTTGCACCCGTTGTACATGCAATATATTGGGGATTGCTCGTATACTCACCGAGAAAGGGTATTTTAAACTCTCTATTTGGGCTACTCAATATAAAAGCACTGGAAGAGTTTGCCTTTGTCGCTCATGATCATATATTTGGCAGTGTACTGTTCGTTGTCATTTGGATCAATGTAGGATTTTATCTGATAATATTGCTAGCAGGTATGGATAGAATACCCGGTCACTTATATGAAGCAGCGAGACTTGAAGGTGCAAATGAGGGATACATATTCTTCAAAATCACCCTACCCCTGGTAAGAGAAGTATTGACAATTTTATTGGTTTTCTGGGGATTCAATGCAATCAGAATGTTTGACCTGCTGTACGCATTCGGAGGATTATTACCGCCACGAGAAATTTGGACTAACGCTATCTATCTCTACATAGTAGGTTTTGGAAAACGTGATCCGATCTTCCAACTCGGCTATGCAACAGCAATCGGTTTTGTCACTCTAATACTGATTATCATCTTTACCGTGTTAATCAGGCGATTATTGAGAAGAGAGATTTATGAATATTGATATACTTTCGACGTGGGGAGAAAAATGATTTCCAGTAGAGCTAAGTTTGGAAGAATAATAAGCCATGGGTTTCTGGTACTTTGGTCTGTATCTGTGGCTATGTTATTATTTTGGACCATCGTAGCTTCCTTGAAAACAAATAAAACTGTCTTCCGAGAACTGTGGAAACTTCCTCAGGTTCTAAACTTTGGCAATTATCTACGAGCATTATCCGAACTGAATTTTGCGTCTTATTCACTGAATAGTTTGCTTATTGTCTCCACAAGCGTAGTGGTGATTATTATTGTTTCATGTCCTGCTGCTTACGCTTTGACCCGGATGAATATGAGATGGAAAAATCCATTGACACTTTTCTATGTTGCCGGTATGGGTATACCGGTACAGCTGTTGTTTATTCCACTATTCAAGATTCTATCTACAATTAGTCTAGTGGATAGTCCAATTGGACTGGCAGTTGTGTTTATCACGTTGTCAATCCCCTTTACCGTTTTTTTACTAACCGGCTTCTTTGTAACGATACCTGCGGAAATGGAGGAATCAGCTGCCATAGACGGCTGCGGTGAGTTCAGAACGTTCTATAGAATCATGGTCCCTATGGCCGGCCCGGGTATCATCACGGCAATAATCATCAATTTCATCCTTCTGTGGAACGAATATGTGTTGGCACTGATTTTCATCACGGGCAAGACATACAGAACTCTTTCACTCGGCTTATACAATCTTTATGCAGCTCTACAGTATTCAAGCGACTGGGTGTCTATTTTCGCCGGTTCGGTACTGGTCATAATACCCACTTTGATTATTTTCATCCTGCTGTCTGAACGATTGATTGCCGGTATTACTGCCGGTTCTATTAAATAGAGGTATCACGAATAAGCTCGAAAAATGTCCTGTTGCAGCATCGATCTCTTCTTTGCTGCAAATTCAGTACCCGACTTGGTTTTTACATTCACCAGGTTGTACAAGCAAACACCTGTAAAGATAGAGCTACGGTGCGGGATAGATAGAATGATTTCATATAGGGAGGATTGATCGTGATGGAGCCAAAAAAGTTTAAGCAACAAACGATCGTTCAACAGGTGATGGATGAAGTTAAAAATATGATCGCCTCAGGACAGTTGAAACCAGGAGATAGGATCCCAACCGAAACGGAACTATCGCAAATGTTTGGAATAGGCCGGTCCACGGTTCGTGAAGCGATTAAGATCTTTCAGTATCTTGGAATTCTCAAATCTTCTACCCGAAAAGGTACTTTCGTGTGTGACTATTCCAACATTTCCGTTGAAGCGATCACTTGGTCGATTCTGTTGCGCACGAATGAGATTTTTGAACTGGTCGAACTGCGCGATGTTATTGAAGGCCGAGCAGTTGTGGTGCTCTCAGAGAAAGTTCGATCCGATCCCGTGGGAACAAAACCAATCATCAAAGAGCTGGAAAATCAAATTTCCAGGATGTCAGATGCTTTGGACAGGTATTCCATAGACGATCTATCTGACGCTGATTACGAGTTACACAGAATAATAGTTAAATCCTGCAACAATGGTGTGTTCAGCAGTATCTACGATACCTTGCGTTCGTTCATGCGGGAGGAGATACGGAAGACAAACCTTCTCGAGACAGCGCGATCACGGGGATTTGCCGAGCATAAAATGATTGTCGATAGTATACGAGCCGGCGATCCAAGTGGTGCAGCTAAAGCATTTCTGGAGCACATAACCGGAATCCGAGATCAGCTTCGTCAGTCTCTTGGCATGACTTCGGAATAGAGAAAAAATCGCGAATGGACGTTGTCCGATATATAAACGACATCTCGGTACAACCTGAATTCCAAGAACGTGTGGTCAATTTTCTCGAGCAAATTTGCGCTTTGAACACCTGTCCAGCGCAGAAGCTTTCCTCCTTGCGGGACAACGAAAACCGAGTTTTCAGTATTATCACATCTGAGCTCAAAGATCTGCATATTCCCGAATCATCAATAGTTCGAAAGTATATTTCTCCCGAGATTTGCAGGCACCCCGCATATTCTCAACCGTATTATGCGCATGGCACGAGTCAACAGATATACAAGGACCGTTATAATTTGCTGTTCCTGGCGGATCCAACCTCAGACCCATCAGGGCTTGGTACCGCGTTGAATGCCCACATTGATACGGTGGCACCGTATTTCCCCCCGTCCCGGAATGGGGGAACTCTATCGGGTAGAGGCAGTGCTGATGATAAAGGAAACGTTGCAGTTATAGTCGGAACTTTGCTGATTATTAGCAAATTTCTCCGATCGCGGAAAACCTCGTTGAGAAACAGACTAACAGCGATGTTCGTAATCGACGAAGAAATCGGGGGAAACGGTTCTTTGGATCTCGCCATAGATCGAAAATTCAACGAACGCTACGATTCCATTATGATTTTGGAGTGCACCGACAATGATGTACACCCAGCCGGCCGCGGCGCGATCTTCATTAAATGTGAAGGAACTGCCGGTTCTGCATCCAACAGACAAGAGTTTAGGATTGCAATAGAGGAAGCTTTCGCTTTCGGAATAATTAGCTTGCTGGAGGAAGGTGAAGCTCTAAGGCGTGAGAGCTCCCATCCGCTTTTTCCTCATCGACCGGTGCAAACATGCACCGGCATACTCGGTCATTTTGGAAAGCATCCATCGGCAATTTGCGGTCAAGTGGACATCACTCTGCAGCCTTTGAACGCTTTGCCGAAAAGAGAGATGATCGAAAAAACGATTCTGAAAGGGATCAAGAAATACGTCTCCATTTATGGGGACAAAACAAAGATGGTTGATTCCGAAACGGGTCTCAGGAAGCTAGAAAAACACTACGAGATTGTTCAAGGAGAAAATTCATTTACTGTTAGAATTTTTGGGACTACTGGGCATATGGGTTCTCTTCGGGAAAATGACGCGGCGATAGCAAAATGGGCATACATCACTCGTGAGTTTGTAGAAGACAGATCGAATCAAAAGAGTCCGCTCACAGTCAGGCTATCCCCTCAAGAATCCGAATCATATGAAAAGTTGATATTCGAAGGGGCTCAGGGGTTTCTACCGACCCATTCGATCGAAGAAGTAAAAGCTCGCTCGGAGAGTGCGTTCCGTCGCGGTATCGAATCGTATTTAAAAAAGATAGGAGCACACAAAAAGGATATTCGTTGTGAAATAACGTTCAACAAGCTTCACAACGACGCCTTTGCAGGCGATCCAAATGCCCGTAGTGTCCAGTATGCTCTTCGTATTGCCTCGGAATATGGCCTTCGTAAACGAAATCAGCCTGTCATAGGATGGGACGTTTCCTGTGATGCGCGCCTGTTCGCAAAGGAACATTCGGAACTGTCCGTGATCACTTTTGGAGCGGGTAAGCTCAAAGATGCCCACTCGAATACCGAGCACGTAGTATTGTCGGATATCTTTGCAGCTATCCGCGTATGCTCACTATTCGTACTGGCCGAAACCGGCACGATTGATTTTACAACATGATTATTTCCAACAACATTTTCAATTTTATATCGCAAAAATACTACAAAGCTTCTCCCGCTACTGAATGGTAAATATCACAATGCGTGACGCGTAAAGAAAATTATGATAAATTCTTTTAGAGATACTGTATCGACGAATTGAATAAAGCGCGGTTCCATCCGGAATCATGAACAACAATGTAAATGGAGGAAAGTACAAATGAATATGGCAAGTACACCAAAGGATTCCGCAACAGAGAAACAAAAATACAAGAGTCCCCTGCACCAGATGACCCAGACCACGCCGACCTGTCTTTGGAATGACAGCGCCTCGGTGCA